>JBGAKU010000079.1:0-21886 GCA_044224255.1 Geminicoccaceae bacterium | reverse complement strand
CAATCTCAAGCTCGAGCTCTTCCAGCACACCGGCTCGTTCAAGGCGCGCGGCGCGCTCGCGGTGATGCTGGCTCTGACCGATGAGGCCAGGGCACGCGGCGTCACCGCGGTGAGCGCCGGCAACCACGCGATCGCCACCGCCTGGGCCGCGCGCGAGCTGGGTGTCTCCGCCAAGGTCGTGATGCTCGCCACGGCCAATCCGGCACGGGTCGAGCGGGCGCGCCGCTACGGTGCGGAGCTCATCCTGGTGCCGGACGTGGCCGAGGCGTTCGCCGTCGCGGACCGCATCGCCAGGGAGGAGGGGCGGGCGTTCGTCCATCCCTTCGAAGGTCCCTACACCGCCCGCGGCACGGGCACCGTCGCGCTCGAGTGGCTCGATCAGGCGCCGGCTCTCGACGCCATCATCGTGCCGGTGGGCGGCGGCGGTCTGATCGCGGGCATGGCCTGCGCCGCCAAGCAGCTGCGGCCCGAGTGCGAGGTGATCGGGGTCGAGCCCTTGGGTGCGGATAGCATGTGGCGCAGCCTCGCCGCCGGCGCGCCGCAGAAGCTGGAGCGGGTCGCGACCGTGGCGGACAGCCTGGGCGCTCCCTACGCGCTGCCCTACAGCTTCGATCTGTGCCGGCGCTTCGTCGACGAGATCGTCCTGATCGAGGACTCCGCCATGATCGAGGCGATGCGCTTGGCCCTGGATTCGCTCAAGCTGATGCTGGAGCCGGCGGGTGCGGCGGCCACGGCCGCCCTGCTCGGCCCCTTGCGCGAGCGCCTCGCGGGCAGGCGGGTCGGCGTCCTGGTCTGTGGCTCGAACATCGATCCCGTGACCTACGCGCGGCTGGTGGAGGGCGATCCGAGGTGAGTGTGAGCGCCGAATCGCTCGGTCGGCGGATCGAGCAGGGAGCCGGGCGCGGGCCCGCCGACCTCGTCGTCCGCAACGCGCGGATCCTGAACGTCGCGACCGGCACGCTCGATCCGGGCGACATCGCGATCTGCGGCGACACGATCGTCGGCACGCTCGACAGCTATCGCGGGCGGCGCGAGATCGATGCCGGCGGCCGCATCGTCGCCCCGGGCTTCATCGACACCCACCTGCACATCGAGAGCTCGCTCGTCCTGCCGGCCGAGTTCGAGAAGGGCGTGCTGCCGCGCGGCACCACGACCGCGATCTGCGACCCGCACGAGATCGCCAACGTCCTGGGCCTGCCGGGCGTCCGCTTCTTCCTCGAGGCGAGCCGCAGCCTCGCCATGACGCTGCGGGTGAATCTCAGCTCCTGCGTGCCGTCGACCGAGCTCGAGACCGCCGGCGCCCGGCTGGAGATCGCCGACCTGCTGCCGCTGCTGGCCGATCCGGCGGCGCTCGGCCTCGCCGAGGTCATGAACTTCCCGGGCGTGCTGGCGCGCGATCCGGGTCTGCTCGCCAAGCTCGTCGCCTTCGCAGGGCGGCACGACGGTCACGCTCCTCTGCTGCGCGGTTTGCCCCTCGGCTATCTCGCGGCCGGCATCCGCACCGACCACGAATGCACCCAGCTCGAGGAGGCGCGCGAGAAGCTCGCCAAGGGGATGTTCATCCTCATGCGGGAGGGGTCGATCGCGAAGAACGTGGCCGCCCTGGCGCCCCTGCTCACCGACCTCACCTGGCCGCGGATCGCGTTCTGCACCGACGACCGCAATCCGCTGGAGATCGTTGAGGAAGGCCATATCGATGCGGCGATGCGGATCGCGATCGCCGCGGGCGCGCCGCCGCTCGCGGTCTATCGGGCAGCGTCCCTCGCCGCCGCCACGGCGTTCGGGCTGAACGACCGGGGCGTGGTGGCGCCGGGCTACCGGGCCGACCTCGTCCTGCTCGACGATCTGGACCGCGTGGCGGTGGCACAGGTGGTCTGTGGCGGACGCCTGGTCGAGGCCGGCTGTTCGAGGGCAGTATGCCATCCCGAGAGCCGGTGGGCTATCACTCCGTGCAGCGCGCGCCGGTCACGGCGTCGGATCTCGAGCCGCCTGCGCCGGCGCCGGACACGCCGGTGATCGGTGCCCGGCCGTTCTCGCTCCTGACCGACCATCTCGCCTTTGGCGGGCAGGAGACCCCGCCGCTGAAGCTGGCCGTCCTGGAACGGCACGGCCGCAACGGCAATATCGGCCGCGGCTGGGTTGCGGGCTTCGGCCCGCTACGGGGTGCGATCGCGTCGAGCATCGGCCACGACAGCCACAATCTGATCGTGACGGGCGATGACACGGCCGACATGGCGGTCGCGGTCAATCATCTGATCGCGATCCAGGGCGGGGCCGTCGTGGTGAGCGGCGGCCAGGTGCGGGCCGACCTGCCGCTGCCCGTGGCCGGCCTGATGAGCGATCGCGACTTCCACTTCGTCGAGGAGCGGCTGCGGCCGGTGCGGGCTATGGCCGCCGAGCTCGGCTGCGCGCTCACCGAGCCGGTCCTGCAGCTGGCGTTCCTGCCGCTGCCGGTGATCCCGCACCTCAAGCTGACCGACCGCGGCTACGTCGCCGCGGGTCCGGACGGTCTCCGCCTGCTGTCGCCTCAGGCGGCCAGCTCGTAGGTCAGCGTCTCGCCGCGGGTCAGGACGATCGCGCGCACCAGATTGCCGTCGCGATCGTACCAGACCGTGCCGGAGCGGCCATGCGTCCCGAGCATGGGAAAGCGATCGACCTCGACCGACTGCCCGAGCACATCGAGCTTTTCGCGGCTGCTCGGCTGGATCGTGATGTCGATCAGATCGCCGCTCTGGCTGTCGATCAGGGGAGCGCCGCGGGTGATCGCCTGATTCCAGAAGCTGATGTCGGTCATGGCGCCGAGAGGCGCGGAGACGTTGCCCTTCGGGCCCTGCACCGCGAGCGCGCTGCCGTTCGCCTCGGCGACGACCAGCGACTTGTTGCCGTCATCCTCGGTCGCGATCCGGGTCCGCACCAGGACGTCGCCGTCCCATTCGTCGTCGCCCTGCTGCTGGTAGCTGAAGGCGGTGACGAACGCGATCTTCACGGCGAGCTCGATCCGGGTCGCAACCTTGAGGTGCTGTGGGTCGCCCGCGAACTCGATGGCGTGGGTTCCGATCACCGAGCCCTTGCGGGACACGCTGAACACCCGGTTGGCCGGCATTGCCCAGACGGGTCGGACGACCGCCATGGCGAGCGCGCCACCTGCGACGGTTGCGAGCATCCGCCGACGATCCAAGGCGCTCTCGAACATCTCCATCGTCTCCTCTCGGTGTCGGCGCCCGTCAGCAGTCGGGCCGCTGCCGGAAACCCGGCTCGACCGCGGCGGGCTCCCTCACCTGCTCGATCCGATCCACGCGCGCAGCCGGCGGGCCGTGGCCGCACGAGGCGATCATGTCCCGCACACTCTCGGCCGGGCCGGCGAACACCGCCTCGACCGAACCGTCCGCACGATTGCGCACCCAGCCGTTCAGGCCGCGGCCAGTCGCCTCGCGCACGGTCCAGGCTCGGAACCAGACCCCTTGCACTCTGCCATAAATCCGTACGCGCACCGACTGATTCAATGCATCCGCCATCACCGCCGCGCCTCTCGAAGCGGGATTGCCACAGGAGCCTTGGAGTCGGCCCTCCTAATCGTCGCCGGCGCGCCGGTCAATTCGGCGTGTGCGCGATGATCCCGGCTTGAGCGCATCGCGTATCGGTCGTCGATGGAACGCGAGCGTGGACGCGAGGTTGGGAGCCAGGAGCACGCTCTGCTGATGGGTGCGCGGAGGTAGGTCGCATGGCGTCGAGTGACACGGTCGATGCGCAGCGGGCCCATCGTCGGCTCATCCGCGAGTCGATGAGTGCCCCTCTTCTGTCGCGGGAGCACGAGCTTGCGCTGGCGCGACGCTGGCGCCACCAGCAGGACGAGCGCGCCCTGCACGAGCTGGTCGAATCGTACATGCGGCTGGTGGTCAGCACCGCGAGCCGCTTCAGGCACTATGGCCTGCCGATGAGCGACCTGGTGCAGGAGGGCGTGGTCGGGCTGATGCAGGCGGCTGCCCGTTTCGAGCCGGAGCGCGACGTCCGGTTCTCCACCTACGCCGCCTGGTGGATCCGCTCGGCGATGCAGGACTTCATCCTGCGCAACTGGTCGGTCGTGCGGACCGGCACCACGGCGGCGCAGAAATCACTGTTCTTCAACCTGCGCCGGCTGCGCGCCAAGATCGACGACGGGCGCTATGCGAGTCTGGATGAGGCCGGCAAGGCCTATATCGCGCAGGAGTTGTCGGTCGACGTGCGCGAGGTCGAGGCGATGGAGATGCGGCTGATGGGCGGCGACCAGTCGCTCAACGCCACGATAGCATCCTCCGGCGAGGAGGCGTGGCAGGACTTCCTCGCCGACGACCGCCCCGGCCCGGAGGAGATCGTCACCGGCGCACACGACGGCAGGCAGCGCTCGCGCTGGCTGGCCCTCTCGCTCGCCGAGCTCAGCGAGCGCGAGCGCACCATCATTCGCGAGCGGCGCCTGCGCGAGGATGGGCGCACGCTCGAGGAGCTCGGCGTTCGTCTGGGCATCAGCAAGGAGCGTGTGCGGCAGATCGAGCACCGGGCCCTGCAGAAGCTCAGATCCGCCTTGATGCGCCGCATCAACGACCCGATCGAGGTCGACCTGTTCACCGCCCTGCCTGTCTGACGCGACCTGGACTGAGGTCGGGCCGCCGTCTAGTAGGGCTCATGGCGCTGCGCGAATCAGTCGAGGTCGTGGTGGTCGGTGGCGGGCATGCCGGGCTGCTGCTCGGCGCTGCCCTTGCCGCCCGCGGCTTCTCCCTCCGCCTGGTCGCACGGCAGTCGCCCGCGGCGATCGAGGGCGCAGGCCCGGACGGCCGGAACCTCGCGCTCCTCGCCGGCAGCGCGGCGGTGGTCCGGCGGCTCGACGCCTGGGCGCCGCTGGCGGCGCTGGCCGAGCCGATCGCGAGCGTGACCGTGGCCGACGTGGCTGGCGGCGCGCGCGTGCACTACGACAGCGACAGCCACGGCAAGGGGCCGTTCGGCTTCGGGTTCGAGAACGTCGCCCTGCGGCGGGGGCTGCTGCGGTCCTTTCTCGCCCATGCCGGCACGGAGGCGATGCTCTGTGACGAGGTCGCAGGGCTGGAGCGGGTCGACGGTGGCATCGTTGTGCGTCTGGCCTCGGGCCGCGAGCTGCGGGCCGGGCTCGTCGTCGGCGCCGACGGTCGGGGCTCGCGCGTGCGCGAGCTCGCGCGGATCGCGGTCGACCGGTGGCCTTACGACCAGCGCGCCCTGACCATGATCTTGCGCCACGACCGGCCGCATCGTGGCGCCGTGCGCGAATGGCTGCGCGGCGGCGGTCCATTGGCGACGCTGCCGCTGCAGGGCCGGCGCAGCGGCATCACCTGGGTGGAGCGCTCCGCCGAGGCTGCGGCGCTGGCAGGGCTTTCCCACGACCGGCTGCTCGGCAGGTTGAGCGAGATCACCGGCGGCGTCCTCGGCCGGCTGGAGATCGAGAGCGGGCCGGGCGTCTTCCCGCTCGGCGCGCAGCATGCCCGCAGCTACGTGGCGCCACGGGTGGCGCTGGTCGGTGACGCAGCGCACGGCGTCCACCCGATCCATGCGCAGGGCTTCAACATGGGCGTGGCCGATGTCGGCGCCCTGGCCGACGCGCTGCAGTCGGCGCGCGCGCGCCGACTGGATCTGGGCTCCGGCGAGGCGCTCTTGCCCTACGAGCGCGCGCGGCGGGGCGAGAACACGCAGCGTCTGTGGCTGACGGACGGGATGGTCCGGCTGTTCGCGGCCGACCTCGCGCCGCTGCGCGTCGCGCGCAGCCTCGCCCTGGACGCGGTCGAGCGGCTGCCCCCGCTCAAGCGCTTGGCGGTGCGGCACGGCATGCAGACGGGGTGACGCCGGGCCGCGGTCTTGACCCTGGGCCGCCCGGTGCTCACTAACCGGCCATGAGCGAGCTTCTGTCCGCGGCGGACGAGACGGCGGCACCGGCGACCGCGCGGCCGGTCGGGGCGGCGCTGATCCGCAGCCTCGTGGCGCGGCTGCCCAACGAGCCGGGCGTCTACCGGATGCTCGACGAGCGCGGCGAGCCGCTCTACGTCGGCAAGGCCAAATCCCTGCGCAAGCGCGTGCCGGCCTACGCCAAGAGCCAGGGCCTGTCGGCGCGGCTGCAGCGCATGGTCGCCCTGACGCGCTCGATGGAGTTCGTCACCACCGCCAGCGAGGTCGAGGCGCTGCTCCTCGAGGCGAACCTGATCAAGCGGCTCAGGCCGACCTTCAACATCGTCCTGCGCGACGACAAGAGCTTCCCCTACATCTTCCTCAGGACCGGCCACGAATTCCCGCAGCTCGGCAAGCATCGCGGCGCCAAGCGCCCCGGCACGGAGTATTTCGGCCCGTTCGCCTCGGCGGGTGCGGTCAACGATTCGCTGAACGCCCTGCTCAAGGCGTTCCCGATCCGCAATTGTCGCGACAGCGTGTTCAACACCCGCAGCCGACCCTGTCTGCAATATCAGATCAAGCGCTGCTCCGCCCCTTGCGTGGGCCGGATCGGCACCGAGGCCTATGGGCGGATCGTCGGCGAGGTGCGCGAGTTCCTCTCCGGCCGGTCGGACGAGGTCCAGACGCGGCTGCAGGCCGAGATGCTCGAGGCCAGCAACGCGCTCGACTTCGAGCGCGCGGCGGTCCTGCGCGACCGGCTCAAGGCCATGGCGCACATCCAGTCGCGCCAGGGCATCAACACCGAGGCGGTGGACGACGCCGACGTGATCGCCGGGCACATCGAGGGCGGGCAGGTCTGCGTCCAGGTCTTCTTCTATCGCTCCGGGCGCAACTACGGCAATCGCGCCTACTATCCGGCGCACGCCAAAGAGGCCGACATGGGCGAGGTGCTGGCCGCCTTTCTCGCCCAGTTCTATGCCGAGCGGCCGCCGCCGCGGCTGATCCTGCTCGCGGAGCCGGTGCCGGAGCAGGAGCTCCTGGCGGAGGCGCTCGCGGTCCGCGCCGACCGCAAGGTCGAGCTGCTCGTGCCCAAGCGCGGCGGCCGGCGCCAGCTGGTCGAGATCGCGCAGACCAACGCCCGCCAGGCCCTGGCGCGGCGGCTTGCCGATACGGCGAGCCAGGAGGCGCTGCTGGAGCAGCTCGCTGATCGGTTCGATCTTTCCGAGGCGCCGACGCGGATCGAGGTCTACGACAACAGTCACATCCAGGGCAGCAACGCGATCGGCGCGTTCGTCGTCGCCGGGCCGGAGGGCTTCGACAAGCGGAGCTATCGGACCTTCAACATCAAGGGAGCCGATCTGACCGCCGGCGACGACTATGCGATGATGCGCGAGGTGCTCCAGCGGCGTTTCGGCCGTCTGGTCAAGGAGGATTCCGAGCGCGCCAGCGGGACCTGGCCCGACCTCGTGATCATCGATGGCGGGGCCGGCCAGCTCGCCGCGGCCCAGGCGGTGCTGGCCGAGCTCGATCTGGTCGACATGCAGCTCCTGGCCGTAGCGAAAGGGCCGGAACGTGATGCCGGGCGCGAACACTTCTTCCTGCCGGGGCGCGAGCCGCTGGCGCTGGACCAGCGCGACCCGGTCCTCTACTTTGTCCAGCGGCTGCGCGACGAGGCGCACCGGTTCGCGATCCAGACCCATCGCGGGAAACGGACCCGCGAGATCGGACGTTCCGTGCTGGACCAGGTCCCCGGCGTGGGCGCCAAGCGCAAGCGGGCCTTGCTCAACCACTTCGGCTCGGCCCGGGGGGTGGCGCAGGCGGGCGTGCTGGACCTGGAGCGCGTGCCGGGCATCGATCGGGCGGTGGCGAAGGCGATCCATGACTTCTTCCACGACGGCGGCTGAGCGGGACCGAGCATGACGCCCAATCTGCTCACGGTCGGGCGGATCGCCTGCATTCCCGTGCTGGTCGGCATGTTCTACCTGGACGGCGACTGGGCCAGGTGGACCGCCTGCTTCGTCTTCGTCGCCGCCGCCACGACGGACTATGTCGACGGCTACCTGGCCCGCAACTGGCAGCAGGAATCGCTGCTCGGCCGCTGGCTCGACCCGGTCGCCGACAAGCTCCTGGTCGGCTCCGCGGTGCTGATGCTGGTCGGCTTCGACCAGGCGCCGTTGCTGCCGTCCCTGATCATCGTGCTCCGCGAGATCACGGTCTCGGGCCTGCGCGAGTACATGGCCGAGGTGAGCGTCGGGCTGCCGGTGTCGCGCCTGGCGAAGTGGAAGACGGCGGTGCAGATGACGGCGATCGCCTTCCTGCTGCTCGACGATGCGGGTCCGGCCTGGCTGCCGGTGGAGGCGATCGGCTGGTGGGGCCTGTGGCTCGCCGCCCTGCTGACCCTCGTGACCGGCTGGGACTATCTGCAGGCGGGCCTGCGCCACATGCTGCAGGAGCCGGCCGGCCCGGCGCGCGTGGGTGGGCGCCGGGCCGGGGCGGGCAGCTAGCCGTGCGGGTGCGCTATTTCGCGTGGCTCAAGCATCGGGTCGGCTTGGCCGAGGAGGAGGTCGATCCGCCGGCGGAGGTGAACTCGCTCGCGGCGCTGAAGGCATGGTTGGCCGAGCGGCACGAGGGTTTCGCCCAGGCGCTCGCGCAGCCCGGCGTGGTGCGCTGCGCGGTGAATCAGGAGTACGTGCCCGAGGACACGGCGCTCGGCCCCGACGACGAGGTGGCGTTCTTTCCGCCGGTGACCGGGGGCTGAGGTGATCCGCGTCCAGGGCCGGCCGCTCGACCCATGAGGCCGAGCTGGCGCGCTTTGCCCGTGGCCGCACCGATGCCGGCGGGCTCGCGAGCTTCACCGGCGTCGTGCGCGACGAGCATGGCGGCGAGCGCGTCATCGCCGTGACCCTCGAGCACCCTATCCCGGCATGACCGAGCGGCAGCTCGCGGCGCTCGAGGCGGAGGCGCGCAGGCGCTGGGAGCTGCTCGACTGCCTCGTCCTGCACCGGGTCGGGCCGGACGCACCGGGCGAGACCATCGTGCTGGTCGCCACGGCTGCGCGGCGCACCGGCAGGCGGCGCTCGAGGCGTGCGCCTTCCTGATCGACTGGCTGAAGACCAAGGCGCCGTTTTGGAAACTCGAGGAGACGCCGGGCGGCGAGCGCTGGGTCGAAGCCAGGGCGAGCGACGATGCCGCCGCCGCGCGCTGGGACGGCGGCTGAGGCGCTTCAGGGGACGGCGGGTACTGCGCGCAGCTCGCCGTAGAGCTGCGCCGCAGCGTCCGAGCCGAACATGATCTCCACGACGCGCAGCTGCTCCAGCAGGCTTCTTCGATCGCGCCGATCGGCGTTCCGTCGGATCGCGTCGTGCACTGCGGGCAGATAGCCGCCGAGCATCGCGTCGGGCGAGGCGGCCAGCCCCAGCCTAGCCCCGGCGATGGAAAGCCGGCGCGTGTTGCGGGCGCAGTCCTCCAGGCGTTCCACCTCGTCGTCGCTCAGCTCGTTCCCGGCCAGCGTCGCCAGCGGCCCGAGGATCTCCTGCCCGACGGCGGCCTGGATGCCGGCCCCGATTCCGGCGCTGGTCTGCGCGCGGATGCCCGCGAGCGCCGCCCGCTCCTCGCCGGCCAGCGGCCATTTGCTCTCGAGCGCGTCCAGGTCCGCGACCAGCCGCAGGAGCTGCGCGGCACTGGGCAGCCGCGCATCGGCGCGGTCGCCGGTGAGCCGCGCCGCCAGCTCGCGCATGTCGGCGATGCGCCGCCTGACCAGGAGCGCGAGCATGCCGTCGCGCCGCCGCGCATCGACGCCGAGATCGGCGTGCCGCAGCGGCTCGAGGACGACCAAGGGCGAGCTGGAGCGGACCAGGAGCACCTCGAGGATGCTCTGGGCCGCCTGCTCGCCGAGCGCGATGGCTGCTCGCACCGAGCCGATCACGAGATCGGCGGCCTGGCGAGGGAGCGGCCCCATCGGGCGGGCGGGCAGCTGCCAGAGCGCGGGTACGATCGCTGGCGCCAGGGTCAGCAGCGGCACCACCACCGAGAGCTGCCAGCGGACATCCGGAGCAGGTGCGGCTGCCTCGGCGGATTGCCGCGCGACATCGGCGGCGGTCGGCCACAGCATCGCGCCAATGGTCCGCACCGCGTCGGCCTGCAGCATCGTCCGCCCCGCCGCGCGCTCGCGCAGCTCCTGGAGCTGAGCCGGGGCGAGGGCGGCGGAGACCTGCTCGACCAGCCAGCCGAGCTCCCGGCGCCGGAAGCAGCAGCGGCCGGGCCAGGCCTCGTCCGCCGGCACCAGGAGATCCTCGAACGGCAACGCCATCACGCGCCCCAACGTCAGTGGGCGCGGCGGCCGCAGCAGGGCGAGCCGGGCGCGTACGGGTGCCAGAAGGCCGTCCACCGCGCCGCGCCGGTCGAGCGTGTCGATCAGACCGACGACGCGCAGGAGCTGCTCGTCGCTCGCCGAGCCCATGTCGCGGTTCAGCTCGGGCAGGGGTAGACGGGCGCTCATGCCGTCGCCGCCCGCAAAAGCTCGGCACGCGCATGCGAGTCCAAGAGCCTGGCCCCGGTGCGCCAGTCCTCGTGCAGGTGGACGCGGCGGCCGCGGTCGAAGCGGATGTCGGTCGAGGCCGCCATGCCGCGCGCGTCGCGGTCGTTCGGGTCGAGCATCGGCAGGGCCGCGCGGATCTGCTGCAGTGTCTCGCGCTGCGTCGGCCGCTCGTCGCGGGCCACCGCCTCCCACAGCCCGCAGAGCTGGGCCCAGCCGTCGAGCAGCCATTCGGGTCGCGTCAGGGTATGCCGCAAGCGCTCGCCGGCACGGCCGTGCCAGTGGCGGAGCAGCGGCCCGGGCTGGTCGAGCAGCCCGCGCGCCTCGGCCTGCGCCGAGGCGGCCTCGGTCAGCGTGCGATCCGCCATCTGCCGCACCGCGGCCGCATCGCCGGCGCCGGTCTCGGCCGTGGCCCACTGGCCCAGGGACTGCGTGAAGGTCCGCAGGCGGGCGAGCATGGCCTCGTTGCGGGACTGGACCTCCTCGCCGCCGGTGCCGACCGGCATGGCGATGTCGGCGATCTCCTCGATCGACTGGAACACGCCGTCCACCGACAGCCCCAGACCGGGTGCTACGCCCCCCAGGTGGGACCTGATGGTCGCCCGCAGCTCCCGATTGTCGCCCGTGAAGCGGCGCCAATCGATGGCCTGCAGGCCCGCCTCCTGGAGCAGGCGCGTGACCAGGTGGAGCTGGATCATGAGGCCGACCGTCGCGTCGGCCGTGGCCGCGGCGTCGGCCTCGCGCGAGGCGCGGCGCCCGGCAGCACCGTCGAGCGCCAGCTGGCGCGCGGCCTTGCGGATCTCCGAAGGGGTCGGCGCCGCCAGCTCCAAAAGCCGCTCGACCAGCAACCGGTCATGCAGGGTCAGGCTGGTCACCTCGGGCGTGGCCCCGAGATCGATCACGTAGAGCCCGCGACCGCCGGACGGATTGGGCAGGAGCACCTCGGCCTTGCCACGCCGGCCCGGGCGGATCCGCCCGCTGCAGAGCATGGGTGTGGTGAAGGGGACGGCGATGCCCCATTCGAGGAAGGTCCTCGGCAGAAACGCGGGTGGCCTCACGGTCGTGGCTGACAACGCGCTCTCAGCACTGCGGTGGTTCGTGCCTTCTGCATGCCAGCGAAAGCTTAACCAACCGCGAACGACCGCCAGCTCAAGCCGCCGCGTTCATCCGTTCCATGAGGCCGAGCGCGAAGCGGGCGCAGGCGTCCAGCTCGCTCCAGTACCGCTCGGGCAGCTCGACCGTGAGCACGCTGCCCCGCTGCACCGGCAGGCCCGGCAGCAGCGTCTCGAACGGGATGTCGCCCCAGCCAAACGGCAGGTGCAGGTCGCCGACACCGAACGCCACCCGCTCGGAATCGGTGTAGAAACCGCAGAGGTTGCCGGGCGGTCGCCCGAATGAATCGTGCAGATGGAAGTGGCCGGTCACCGGGGCGAAGGCGCGGACCGCGTTCTCCAGCGACTCCCCGCGAAAGCTGCTCATCAGATAGCTGTGGCTGACGTCGAGCGTGCCGGTCACCTGCGGATGAGCGATCGCCGCGATCTCGGCCGCCAGCCGTGCCGGAGCGGCGGTGTATTCGCGTTCATGCTCGACGAACAGCGTCTCGATGGCGATCTTTAGGCCGAACCGGCCGGCATGGTCGCCCATCGCGCTCCAGGCGTCCCGCTCGAGCGCGTGCAGGCGCTCGATCTCGGCGACCGGGAGCGGGGCCGCGAGCATGCCGGGGTGCTGGACGAGCACGGTGGCGCCTACGGCCGCGGCGAGCTCGATGGTCGCCCGGCAGACCGCCTTGTGTCGGTCGAGATTGGCCTCGTCCATGAAGTTCACGGCGAGGATGCCGTGCGCCGTGTAGGCGAGGCCGCGCCTCGCGCAGATCGCCTCCAGCCGCCGCCGCGGCCCGGGCAGGATGCGGCCGTCCGCGATCAGATCGGCCGCGAACAGTGCCAGCTCCGCATGCGTGGCGCCCGCTTCCTCGATCCGCCCGAGGGCCTGGTCGAGGCCGGAAAGGTCCGGCCGCTCGCCGATCGTGGCGAATCCGACCCCGGCGATCAGCGGCGTGCCCATCGGCGGACCCTTTAGCTTCCCAGCGAGTCGATGCGGCTCTTGATGTCCTGATACTCCGGCCGGCTGGGGTCCAGGCGCGCCAGGACCTTCTCCCAGGCGGAGCGCGCCTCGCCCTTGCGCCCGTCCTGCAGCGCTCGGACCCCCAGCAGCCACCAGATCTCGGGATCGTCCGGCTGCAGCTTCGCCGCCCTGGTCAGCAGCTCGGCGGCCTGATCGCCGATCTGCGGCAGGTCGCTCCCGGCCGGGGGCGGCCCGATCAGCAGGTCTGCGTAGCCCTTGAGCAGGACGGGCTCGTCCGGGTGGAGTGCGAGCGCCTTCTGATAGGTGTCCCGGGCCCGGTCGGTCTCGCCGAGCACGGTGCGGGACTGGGCCAGCCGCAGCCAGCCCTGCACGTCGCCACCGTCGGCGTCCATGCGCGCCTGGAGCTTGTCGACCATGCCGCGGATCATCGCGAGCTGCTCGTCGGGCGACATCCGAGCGGCAGCGTCCATCTCCTCCTGCGACGGCTGGGGGGCAGCCGGCGGTGGGGTCGGGATTCCTGCCAATACAGCCTTGGGGTCGAGGCCGAGCTGCCCGGCCGCGGTCTGAATGCCCTCGACGACCCGCTGGCGCCAGGGCGCGTCGGCCGGCGTCCGCGCCAGCAGCCTGGTCCAGCGATCCAGGGCGCTCTGCCCTTCGCCGGCCTGTAGCTCGGCCCAGCCCAGGTAGAAGTCTGGCCGCGGATCATCCGGCTGCAGCTGCGCCAAGCGCTCGAACAGAGACTTAGCCTCGACCGGCATCACGCCGCCGCCACCCGTCGTCAGCGCCTCGGCGAGGCCGCCGATGGCCGCGGGATCGTCGGGTGCCAGGGTGTGCGCCCGCCGGAACGCCTCGACGGCCCCCGGCAGGTTGCCCAGAACCGCGCGCGATCGGCCCAGCATCAGCCAGCCCGCGAGGTCGTCGGGCGCCTCCGCGAGGCGTGCCTCCAGCTTCGCCACCATCTGCGCGACGTCCGGCGCCTGCTGCGGTGCTTTCTCGTCCTGCCGCGAGGCCAGCGGCCGGTCGGGCAGGTCGGGCGAGCCCAGGGCGGCATAGAGGGTCATGGCGAAAAGGGGGACCAGCAGCGCCGCGGCCAGAACCGGTCCGCGGCGGCCGACGCCTCCGTCCATCGCCGGCTGCTCGGCCGCGGCCGCGCGCAGCAGCCGCCGCTCGATCTCGAGTCGCGCGGCCCGCGCCTGCTCGTCCGGGATCAGGCCGCGCTCGCGGTCGCGCTCCACCTCGCGGAGCTGGTCACGGTAGATCGCAAGCTCGAATCGGTCGCGCGCCACGAGCGGGCGCCGACGGAACATCGGCCAGAGCACGGCGAGGACGGCGATGCCCGTGAGCACGGCGAAGGCTGGCAGGAGCACACTCATGACGGTCAGCTGTTCGCATCCTCGCCGAGCAGCTGTCGCAGGCGCTCGCTCTCGTTCCGATCGAGCTCCGGCGCGGGGCCGGCCGGCTGAGCGCGGCCGCGGAAGTAGCCAGCCAGCAGGATGCCGCCGGCAACGAGCACCACCGGCGGCCCGAACCACAGAAGCCAGGTCGCCGGCCTCACCGGCGGCTTGAGCAGCACGAAATCGCCGTAGCGGTCGGTGATGTAGGTCAGGACCTGCTCGTTGCTGTCACCCGCGACCAGTCGGTCACGAACGAGACGGCGCAGATCGTGGGCGAGATCGGCATCGGAATCGTCGATCGACTGATTCTGGCACACCAGGCAGCGCAGCTCCTTGCCGATCTCCCGTGCCCGTGCCTCGAGGGCGGGGTCGCGCAGCATCTCCACCGGGGAGGTCGCAGCCAGGGCAGGCACGGCGAGGAGCAGCATGGCGAGCGCGAGCCTGATCACCGCAGGCGCTCGAGCAAGGGCAGGATGGTCTTGGTGAGGTCCTCGGGCTGCAGCGGGCCGACATGGCGGTAGGCGATCCGACCCGTCTTATCGATGACGTAGGTCTCGGGCACGCCGTACACACCCCAGTCGATCGCAACGCGACCGTCGCGGTCAGCGCCCAGCCGCTGGAACGGGTCGCCGAGCTCGGCCAGCCATGCGACGGCGTCAGCCGGCCGATCCTTGTAGTTGATGCCCTGGATGATCACGCCCTGCTCCTTGAGGCGCGTGAGCAGGGGATGCTCCATGCGGCAGGGCACGCACCAGGACGCGAATACGTTGACCAGCATCGGCGTGCCGCCGAGATCGGCTCGGCTCAGGCCCGGCCCGTCACGACCCTCGAGCGGTGGCAGGCTGAACTCCGGCGCAGGCTTGCCGATCAGGGCCGAGGGCAAGGTGGAGGGATCGCGCGTGAGCCCGATCGCCAGGAACACGCCCACCAGCACGAACAGGGCCAGCGGCACGCCATAGACAAGCAGCCGGCGTCGGCTCGGCTGCGGCAGGGCCTTCTCCATCCTCAGGCCCCCGCCGCGACGGTGCGGCCACGCAGCCGGCTAGGTCGTGGGGCGCCGACCCTGAGACGGCGATCCGTTAGGGATATCAGGCCGGCGAACGCCATGATGCCCGCACCGCCCCAGATCCAGAGCACCAGCGGATTGTAGTAGAGGCGGACGGCGTAGCCGCCATTCTCCGCGGCGTCGCCCAGGACGAAATAGAGGTCCCGCCACAGATTGGTGTCGATGCCGGCTTCGGTCGTCGGCATGGCCTCGACCGGAAAATACCGACGCTCGGAGTGGAGCACTGTGACGGGCGCGCCGGCGCGCGACACGGTGAAGGTCGCCCGCTGCGCCTGATAGTTCGGGCCCTGGGCCGCACCGACCCCGTCGAGCCGCACCTCGTAACCAACGAGGTCGACGGTCTCGCCGGGGCGCATGATCAGGATCCGCTCCACCTGCCCCGCGCTCTGCACGGTGATGCCGAGGATCAGCACGCCGAGGCCGACATGGGCCAGGGTCATCGCCCAGGCGGAGCGTGGCAGGCCACGGGCCCGGTCCCGGACGCGCGCAAGGTCGAGCGGCAGCCCAATGCCGAGGCGCAGCGCCAGCTCGTTCAGCGAGCCGGCGATCACCCAGACGCCGAGCGCCACGCCGCCCAGCGCGAGGCTGGCCCGGAAGTCGTGCAGCGCCACCCACAAGAGGGCGGCAGCGACGGCGACGGCAAAGGCGGCGAGAAGCCGGGCGGCCACGCCGGCGAGATCGCCGCGCTTCCAGCCCAGCATGGAGCCGAACGGCACCGCGATCAGCAGCGGCACCATCAACGGCACGAAGGTCGAGTTGAAGAAAGGCGCGCCCACCGAGATCTTCGGGCCGCCGATCGTGTCCAGCACCAGCGGATAGAGCGTGCCCAAGAGAACCGTGGCGGCCGCGGTCGACAGTAGCAGATTGTTCAAGAGCAGCCCGCCCTCGCGCGAGATCGGGGCGAAGGTCCCGCCGCCCTGGAGCGCCGGGGCGCGCCACGCATAGAGCGCCAGCGAGCCGCCGATCGCGACCACCAAAAGCAGGAGGATGAACACGCCGCGGGCCGGGTCGGTGGCGAAGGCGTGGACCGAGGTGAGGACGCCCGAGCGCACCAGGAAGGTGCCGAGCAGGGAGAGCGAGAAGGCGAGGATCGCGAGCAGAATGGTCCAGCTTTTCAGCGTGTCGCGCTTCTCGACCACGATCGCCGAGTGCAGGAGTGCCGTCGCCGCCAGCCAGGGCATGAACGAGGCGTTCTCGACCGGGTCCCAGAACCACCAGCCGCCCCAGCCCAGCTCGTAATAGGCCCACCAGCTGCCCAGCGCGATGCCGAGGGTCAGCGCGATCCAGGCGGCCAGAGTCCAGGGGCGTACCCAACGCGCCCAGGTCGCGTCGACGCGGCCCTCGATCAGGGCGGCGACGGCGAAGGAGTAGGCGGTCGAAAGCCCGACATAGCCCAGGTAGAGCATGGGCGGATGCATGGCGAGCCCGGGATCCTGCAGGATCGGGTTCAGCCCACGACCATCGAGTGGCGCCGGATCGAGCCGCAGGAACGGGTTGGAGGTCAGAAGCATGAAGGCGAGAAAACCGACGCCGATCAGCGCCTGCACGCTCAGCACCCTGGCCCTGAACACGGGCGGCAGGTTGCGGCCGAGAACGGCGACCGCGGCGCCGAACAGGGCCAGGATCCAGACCCAGAGAACCAGCGATCCCTCGTGATTTCCCCAGGTGCCGCTGATCTTGTAGATCAGGGGCTTGGAGGAGTGCGAGTTCTCGGCGACGTTCTGGATCGAGAAGTCGGACGAGACGTAGCCGTGGATCAGCGCGGCGAAGGCGAGCGTCAGAAACAGGAACTGGGCGCACGCCGCCGGCTCGGCCACGCCGACGAGACCCGGATCGCGTCTCGAGGCGCCGACCAGGGGCAGGACCGCCTGGACGAGCGCCATGCCCAGCGCCAGCACCAGAGCGTAGTGACCGATTTCCGCGATCATGGAGATTTGGCCGCCTTGCCGGACTCCTGGTTCCAGTATCCGGCTTCCTTCAGCGCGTCAGCGACTTCTTTCGGCATGTAGTTTTCGTCATGTTTGGCCAACACCTCGGAAGCCTCGAAGATGCCGTCGGCGCGCAGGGTGCCGTCGGTCACCACGCCCTGACCGTCGCGGAACAGGTCCGGCAGCAGGCCGTGATAGGTGACGGCCACCTCCTGCGCGGTGTCCGTGATCGCAAAGCTCACGCTGCCGTCGGCCTCGCGCCGGATGCTCCCGTCGACGACGAGGCCGCCGAGCCGGAAGTGGCGGCCGGCCTCCGGACGCTGCTCGGCAAGCTGCGATGGGGTGACGAAGAAGGCCACCTTGTCCTGTAGCGCCGCCAGAACCAACCCCGTCGCCCCTCCGAGGAGAAGGACCGCCAGGATCACGAGCGCCAAACGCTGTCGCTGCCGCAGTCGCATCGAGCTGTCGAACTACCGGCCGGTCGGGATCAGCCACCTTCGCCCGCGACAGGCACCGCCGGCTCGGCTTCGCGTCGCGGCCGGAGCGGCGTCGCTTCACGCGCAGCCCTCGGACGTACCCGCCGGCGCACCTCCGCCAGCTCCGCCTCGCGCTGCCGTGCCGCGTGCCGACTCTGCAGGAACAGTCCGACCATCAGGGCGAGCGCGATGGCGAACGCCGACCAAACATAGGCCGCATAGCCACCCATCGCCAGATGATCGATCAAGTCCCGCCTCGGCCCAAGCGACGTACCGCCACGTATCGACAGACCTATAGATTCTTTTGCCCGCCTTGCAAGGCGGGCCGCGCCCGCATGGCGGTACCCGCGGCGCTATGCTACTTCCCTCGTGGCGACGGCGAAGGCCGGGCCATCGACAACCCGCACCCGGATGCCCCAGCGCTGGACCTCGCACTTCTCGACCCTCAACGGCTGAGGCATGAGATCGCCGCCCGCTCGCCGGCGGATGCCGGGCCGGGCCTTCTCGCCGAGCTTCGGCAGCAGCTCCAGTCCGGCCGCGGCGCGATCCAGCGCTATTTCGAGGCCGGCGGCAGCGCCGAGGTAGTCCATCGCGAGCTCAGCCGGCAGATGGATGCGTTGATCCAGGGCATCTTGGATTTTGCGCACGCCCGGCTCTACGGAAGCTCGAACCCGACCACCGGCGAGGAGCTCGCGGTCATCGCGGTCGGCGGCTACGGCCGCCAGGAGCTGGCGCCGGGCTCAGACATCGATCTGCTGTTCCTCTGCCCCTACAAGCGCACGCCCCACGTCGAGCAGGTCTCGGAGTTCCTCCTGTACAGGCTCTGGGATCTGGGCCTGAAGGTCGGTCAGGCGGTCCGCTCGGTCACCGAGACCGTCAAGCTCGCCAAGACCGACCTTACCGTCCAGACCGCCTTGGTCGAGGCGCGCCTGCTGTGGGGCTCGCAGGGGCTATTCGCGCAGCTGCGGCGCAGCCTGCAGCGCGACACCGCCGGGCGCGGCGCGGCCTTCGCCGAGGCGAAGCTCGCCGAGCGGGATCGGCGCCATCAGCGGATGGGCGATTCCCGGTTCATGCTCGAGCCCAACATCAAGGACGGCAAGGGCGGGCTGCGCGACCTGCAGACGCTCTTGTGGATCGCCCGCTTTCTCGAGCCCAGCGACGATCCCGCCGAGCTCGTGCGTCAGGGTCTGCTGACCCGCCAGTCCCTGCTCCGTTTCCTGCGCTCGCGCCGCTTTCTATGGACCGTGCGCTGCCACCTCCACTACCTGACCGGCCGAGCGGAGGACCGTCTCACCTTCGATCTGCAGCCCGAGATCGCGCGGCGCATGGGATACCGGGAGCGCAACCGGGTCCGCGCGGTCGAGCGCTTCATGAAGCGCTACTACCTCGTGGCGATGGATGTCGGCTCGCTCACCCGCATCTTCTGCGCCGCGCTCGAGGACGTGCATCAGCGGCCGCAGCGGCTCGCCTTCCCGCGCTTCGGCTTCTCGCGCCGGCGGGGCGAGGGTTTCGTGGTGCAGGGCCATCGCCTGACCCTCGGCGATGCGAGCCTGTTCGAGCGCGAGCCGATCCGGATGCTCGAGATCTTCCACATCGCTCAGGAACGGGGGCTGGACCTGCATCCGCAGGCGCTGGCGGCCGTGACGCAGCATCTGGGCCGGGTTGACGGCAAGCTCCGCGAGGACCCGGACGCGAACCGGCTGTTCCTCGACATGCTCTGCTCGCGCAAGGACCCGGCGCTGACCCTGACCCGGATGAACGAGATCGGGCTGCTCGGCCGCTTCGTGCCCGACTTCGGGCGCATCGTCGCGCAGATGCAGCACAATCTCTACCACGTCTACACGGTCGACGAGCACACCATCCGGGCGATCGGGATCCTGTCGCAGATCGAGAACGGCGAGCTCGCCGACGAGCTGCCTTTGTCGACCGAGGTGATGCCCAAGCTGCTCTCGCGGCGAGAGCTGTATGTCGCGCTGTTCCTGCACGACATCGCAAAGGGCCGGGCCGGTGACCACAGCGAGCTGGGCGAGGCCGTGGCCAAGCGGCTCTGTCCCCGCTTCGGCCTCTCCGACGACGCCACGGAGACCGTGGCCTGGCTGGTCCGTCACCACCTCGTGATGAGCGGCTTCGCCTTCAAGCGCGACACCGAGGACCCGCAGACGGTCCACGATTTCGTCGCGATCGTGCAGTCGCCGGAGCGGCTGAAGCTCTTGCTGCTGCTGACCGCGACCGACATCCGCGCGGTCGGGCCCAATGTCTGGAACGGCTGGAAGGGCCAGCTCCTGCGCGAGCTCTATCTCGAGGCGGCCGCTGCCATGGCGACCGGCGATTCGCAGGGCAGGCGCGCGGGCCGCATCGAGCGTGCAAAGGAGAAGCTGACCAAGGCGCTGGCCGGGCTCCCCGAGCAGCCCTGGGGTGCGGAAGCGATCGAGACCTACCTCGCCCGGCACGACCCGCGCTACTGGCTCGGCTCGCTCCCAGAGGAACATCTGCGCCATGCCCTGATCGTCGGGCGGGCGGATGCCGAGCGTGCGCCGCTCGCCGTCGACTTCCGCGTCGACGAGTTCCGGGCGCGGACCGAGATGCTCCTTTACGGCGCCGACCATCCCGGGCTGTTCATGAAGGTCGCCGGCGCGCTCGCCCTCTCGGGCGTGAGCATCGTCGACGCGCACATCTTCACCACCACGGACGGGATGGCGCTCGACACCCTGGGCTTCCAGGACGCGAGCACGCGGCTCGCCGTCACCGATCAGGCACGTCTCGGGCGCATCCGGGACAACACCGAGAAGGCCCTGCGCGGCGAGATCTGGCTGGAGAAGGCGCTCGCCGGGCGGCGCAGCCTGCCGGCGCGCGCGGACGTGTTCCAGGTCGAGCCGCGCGTCTTGATCGACAACACCGCGAGCCGGACCCACAGCGTGATCGAGGTCAATGGCCGTGACCGGCCGGGCCTGCTGTTCGAGCTCGCCAAGACCCTGAAGGACCTGGGGCTCGTCATCCACAGCGCGCACATCAGCACCTACGGCGAGCGCGTCGTCGACGTCTTTTATGTCAAGGACGTGTTCGGCCTGAAGATCGCGCATCGCGGCAAGATGCAGAGGGTGCAGAAGCGGCTGGCCGAGGCGCTGACGCCGCAATGAGCGTGGGTCGCGCGGCGCTCACGGTGGGCGCGCTCACCGCGCTCTCGCGCGTCGCCGGGTTCGGCCGTGACCTCTTGATCGCTGCGGCGCTCGGGGCGGGGCCGGTGGCGGACGCCTTCTTCGTCAGCCTGAAGCTCGCCAACTTCCTGCGCCGTCTCTTCGCCGAAGGGGCCTTTGCCGCGGCGTTCGTGCCGCTCTATGTCCGCCTGCGCGCGCAGGGCGGGCCTGCTGCCGCGGCCCGGTTCGCGGGCGAGGCGCTGTCGGGCCTGACGCTGATCCTGCTCCTGGTCGTCGCCCTCGGCGAGCTGGCGATGCCCTGGCTGGTCCGGGTCATGGCGACCGGCTTCGCCCCGGGCTCGCAGCAATATGCCCTCGCGGTCGAGCTCGGCCGGATCACCTTTCCCTACCTCCTGCTGATCTCGCTTGCCGCCTTGCTCGCCAGCGCGCTGCAGGCGGAACAGCGTTTCGCTGCGGCCGCGTTCGCGCCGACGATCCTCAATCTCGTGCTGATCGTGGCCCTGCTCGTGACGGGAGCCCGCGAGGACACGGCGGCGCGCGTCCTTGCCTGGGGCGTTCTCGCGGCAGGTTTCGCCCAGCTCGCCTGGCTCGCGGTCGCAGCCGGGCGCGTGGGCGTGGCGCCGAGGCTGCGCCCGCCCGGACTGTCGCCCGAGATCCGCCGCCTCCTCGGTCTGATCGGCCCGGGCCTGCTCGGCATCGGGGTGGTCCAGCTCAATCTCATGGTCGCGAGCTGGTTCGCCACGCACCTTCCCGCCGGAACGGTCTCCTATCTGTTCTACGCCGACCGTCTGGTGCAGCTGCCCCTGGGCATCGTCGGTGTCGCCCTGGGCACCGCACTCCTTCCGGCGCTGAGCCGCGCGGTCGGCGAGCGCGCCGGCGAGTGCCAGGCGATCAATCGTGCCCTCGAGGCGGGCCTGGTGCTCGGCCTGCCGGCGGCCGTCGGGCTGTTCCTGCTCGCCCAGCCCATCGTCACCGTCCTGTTCCAGCGCGGCGCCTTCGACGCGGCCGACGCGGTCGCCACCGCCCAGGTGCTGGCGGCCCTCGCCCTGGGCCTGCCGGCGCAGGTGCTCGCCAAGGTGCTGGCGCCCGGATTCTTCGCCCGGGAGGATACCGCCACGCCGGTCCGCGTGGCGGTCGCAGCACTCCTGGTCAATCTCGTCGCGGCGGCCTTGCTCGCCCCCGTTCTGGGGCATGTCGGCATTGCCCTGGCCTTGTCGCTGGCGAGCTGGACGAACCTCCTTGGCCTGGCGGTGCTGCTCGGTCGCGACGGCCGGCTCCGGCCTGATGCGCTGTTGCGTCGGAGAAGTCTCGTCGTGATCAGCGCCGTTCTAGTCATGGCTGCGGTTGCCCTGGGCGGGCTGCATGTCG
>JBGAKU010000414.1:0-2564 GCA_044224255.1 Geminicoccaceae bacterium | reverse complement strand
AAGAGCGGCAAGATCAAGGTGTTCGAGTGCCACGAGATCTCGGCCAAGGCGATCCTGGCCTCGGCCTGCCTGCCCTTCCTGTACCAGGCGGTCGAGATCGACGGCGAGCATTACTGGGACGGCGGGTTCATGGGCAATCCGCCGATCTTCCCCCTGATCTACAAGGCGGACTGCGAGGACGTGCTGATCGTCCAGATCAACCCGATCCGGGTCGATGAGGTGCCGACCACCGCGCCGGACATCATGGACCGGATGAACGAGCTGTCGTTCAACAGCTCGCTGATGCGGGAGATGCGGGCCATCGCCTTCGTGAAGAAGCTGCTGCAGGAAGAACGCGTCCAGCGCGGCCGCTACAAGGACCTGCGGATCCACACCATCGAGGCCGAGGCGGCGATGCGCCAGCTCGGCTACTCGTCCAAGCTCAATGCCGACGCGACCTTCCTGCACTGGCTGTTCGAGCTCGGCCGCGACCGGGCCGGACAGTTCCTCAACCAGCACCGTGCGCAGATCGGCCACGAGTCCACGACCGACATCGAGGACAAGTTCCTCTAGCCCGGCGGGCGCCGGCCGAGAGCGGCGATCGGGCTCTCGCGCCGCTGCAGCAGGAAGAACTCGTCCACCGGGGTGTAGTCGGTGATCGTCGCCGTCACGGTGACCCGATCGCCGGGCTCGACCAGACCGTCGGAGAACACGACCGCGTCGTAGGGCTCGTCCTGCATCTGCACGTTGGCGAAGCGGTCGGCCCTGAACGACCGCTGCAGCTGCGTCGCCTGCCCGAAGGACAGCCCATCCTCGTAGGTGCTGGTCCGCTCGCGCTGCTCGCGCAGCTCCAGCTCGAACACGTGCCAGGACCGCGCGGTCGCGTTGGTCACGATCTTGCGCAAGGTGAAGCCGAGCTGAAATCGGGCATCGGGCGCGTCGCCGAGACGCGCGCGCATGCCGCGGACGACCAGGATGGCCGGCCCGTCGTCACGGATCTCCTCGACCAGCACGAACGGGTCGGCCGAGGTCCCGCTGCCCCAACCATCGTGCAGGACGACCCCGCCCAGCTCGTCGCTGAAGGTGAGCCCGGCGAGCGTGATCGGCCGCGCCGACAGCTCATGCGGCATCAGAAGAGCCAGTGCGGCCAGAATCCCCAGCGCTCGCATGCGCCACCGCTCCCTCCGGTCGACCCTGGGGAAAACGGTACCATGGCGACCTCAGGGCGCGATAGCGCTCGCTTCCTCCCTACCCCGCGCCCATTGCGCGGCACGGGACTGCCGCGCGCGGATGAACGACACCGCCGGCGGGCCGACGCTCGGGCCGGCATATTCGCCGGCGTCGCGCACGCTGGTGAAGTAGCCCTCGCCCGGCAGGCCGTCGCTCTTGCGCACGACGAGGCAGGCGAGATCCGGCCAGCCTTCCTCCGCACGGCGCTGGTCGATGCGACCGAGATCGCGGCACAGGGCGCCGACGGTGATCTGGGTCACCTTCCAACCGAAGAAGGCGAGCAGCTGACCATAGGTCACGGGCCGCTGCTCGAGGGCGGCCTGGATCAGGACACGCTCTAGCCGGTCCAGGTCGACCACGCGCTTTCTGCCGCCGGGTAGTTCTCCGCCCAGATGCGCTCCACGGCCGGGCGCGCGCGTACCGCCTGGATCAGGGGTGCCAGCTTCGGATGGCGCTCCAGCACCTCGAACCGCGCCGGATGCCACAAAGCGAGCATGAACAGATAGAGATCGACGGCCGAGAACTGCGCGCCGAGCACGAACGGGCCCTCGCCGAGCAGATCCTCGGCCAGCGCCAGCAGCCGGTCCATCCGCGCCAGCGCCGCGGCCTTGACGCCTGCGGCACCGGCCGGATCCGTCGTGTAGCGCTCGGCGTGGTAGTAGCGCAGGTCGCTCTCGTAGAGCCCGGTGGCGAGCCAGAACAGCCAGCGGCAGGCGATCGCGCGCCCCGAGGTCCCCGGAGTGGGCAGGAGCCCGCGCTCGGGATGGGCGTCGCACAGATGCATGAGCATGGCGCCGGTCTCGGTGATGACCGTGCCGTCCGGCAGACGCAGCGTCGGCACCTGCGCCATCGGGTTCAGGGCGAGATAGTCGGGCTGGCGCTGCTCGCCGCGGCGGGTGTCGACGACCTCGCGCCGGTAGGGTGCCCCGAGCTCCTCGAGCAGGGCCTGGATCGCGAAGGCGCCGCTGTCGGCGGCCCAGTAGAGCGTGTACATGGCGCCTCCCCCGGCTGGCTAGCTGCTCGCGCACTTCTTCACGAAGGAGGTACGGGCAGCACCGGAGAGCTTCTTGGCGTCGGCCTGGCCGGCACAGACCTGCTCCTTGCCGGCCGCGGTGGCACCATTGCCCTTCAGGCAGTCGCTCATGAAGGATTTGCGGGCATCGCCCTTCATGCCACCGGCCGACGCCGCCGCGTTGCAGTCCGCCATCCGCTGCTGCTGCGACGCCTGGCCCGACTTGGCCGGCGCCGCCATCGCCTCGGGGCCCTTGCTCAGGCAATCGGACATGAACGACTTGCGCGCGTCGCCGCTCAGCGAGCGCTCGCCGGCGAGCGCGTTGCAGGCGCCCATCCGGTTC
>JBGAKU010000413.1:0-2580 GCA_044224255.1 Geminicoccaceae bacterium | reverse complement strand
TTCACGATCAACCTGGGCGCATCGGCCCGCACCGCCCTCGTGGGTCTGCTCGATGCCGTCTTGGCGGCGTTTGTGCCTGGGTAGCCATTGGCTCTAGGCACCCCCACGCTCGCGACCCCATCCGTGGGAGCGGGCGGGACAAGCATCACGACCGCCAGTTTCACGCCGACGCTGGGTGCCCTACTCATTGCACTTGGCTCCTGCCGTGGCGCAAGCCTGCCTGGGGTGCTGACGCTCAATCCGAGCGCCCTGACGTGGACGCCGATCATTTCGGGGCTCTACGACAACGGCGCCTCGCCACGCGTCCGTGGTCGGATGTGGGCTGCAGTCGTCAGCTCGGCATCGGCGATGACGGTGCAAGCCACGTCGACGTCGGCAGGCAAGGTCGCACTATCGATCGTCCAGATCACGGGTGCTGCTGGCATCCCGAGCAATTACGCGGAAGCCAACGATGGCAGTGGCGATCCGACCGCCACACTCCCCTCGGCTCCGGCCGCGTCCAGCACAGTAATCGGACTCTATGCCGCCGCAGGTGCGGCCGCGATGACGCCGCCGAGCGGTTACACTGAACTAGACGAGCAGGTGACAAGCTCGGACCTGATCACCGAAGTCGTCTATGACGCCGGGTCAGCCGCGACCAGTGCTGCGTGGACCAGTGCTACCAACACGCGAAGTATCGGCCTTCTGGTCGAGATACAGGAATCCAGTGGCGTCGGCCGCATTGTCCGGCGCCCTTCACGGCGTTTCACTCAGATGATGGTGCGTTAGCCATGCCGATGTATTCGATCGCATTCTCCGCGGTAGCGGTCTCGGCGCAGCAGGACCTATTCGAAGTGGTCGCGCCATCTGCCGGAATCGTCATCATCCACGGCTATGAGTTGTTTCAGACCTCGGATCATGGCGACGCTCAGGCCGAGGGTCTACAGCTGCTCTTTGTCCGCGGGCACACGACATCTGGCTCCGGCGGCTCCTCGTTTACGCCGACGCGGCAGAATGTGAACGATGCGTCCGCCAGCAGCACTTGCGAGGTCAACAACACCACGATTGCCAGCGCAGGTTCAGCGGCGACCTATCTTGCCGGCGGCTGGAACGTGCAAGGCGGCGCCGAGAAATGGTGGACGCCAGAGACCCGTCCAATGCTGCGCAATGCGCAGATAGGCGTTCTCCGCATGTCCGCCCCGGCCGACGCGATCACACTGTCTGGCACTCTCTATTTTGAGGAACTATAATGCTGACCGTGACGATCGGCGAGCTGGTTGAGAAGGATGGTCGCGGTTTCGGCCAGCGGGTTATGACCGCCGAGCTGCTGACCAAGGCCGCGAGCCGCATGAGCGATCTGGGTGAGCGGGTCGCCTATGCCGCGATGCGGAGTTGGCTGCCGGGTAGCGAGAAAGCTCCGGCCAAGAGCACGCTGCGCGCCGAGATCCCGAAGCTGCTGACCAAGGAGGCGACCGCCAAGGCAGCCGGCGAATGGCGCGATGCGGCCTACTATGAGGTCGCCGCGTTCTGCTGTGAGGCTCGGGCACAATGAGACGCAGCTACGGCGTGTTCCGCAAGCGCTGGATTCAGCCGCCGCGCCGTCGGTATCTCCCCAGCGCTCTGACCGCGACACCGCTGCCGACGAACGTCGCTCGTCCGGCTTGGCTGTAGGAGACCGAGATGCCGATCTCCGTTTTCCCGGCTCGCGAGGAATTGGTCTACACGAAGGAAGAGGTCGACCGACTGCTCGCCACCATCAGCCTTACGCCGGGACCCGTCGGCCCGCAGGGACCAAGGGGCGAGCCTGGCCCAACGGGTGTTACCGGGGCGCGCGGGGCAACGGGTCCTGTCGGACCCCAAGGGCCTGTCGGCCGCGACGGTGTTGCAGGGCCGCAGGGGCCAGCGGGGCCTGTTGGCCCGCAGGGGCCGGCTGGAGTTACAGGGCCGCAAGGCGTGAAGGGCGACCGCGGCAAGTCTGTGCGCAATGGGCTTGGCGCACCGGCCACGTCGGTCGGCGAACTGGATGACCTCTACTATGACCGCACCAATCGCCGCCTGTTCGGCCCGAAGACCGCCGAGGGGTGGGGTACGGGTATCAGCCTAGTCGGGCCGCAGGGCGAGCCTGGAGCCACGGTCGATCTGACGCCGGTGCTGACGCGGCTCGATGCGATCGAAGCACGGCTCGCCGCGCTCGAAACGGTTTAGCTGATCATAAACAGGAGACCGCTATGGATTGGCTGAAGCGAGCATGGCGTTGGCTGCGCGACAATCTCGGCAACCAGCGCGGCGGCGGGACCCGTTGACCATGGGTCCGATTGCGCCCTACCGTCCTCCGCGATCTGGGGGAGGGGACCATGCAGCGACGGTTGCTCTGGCTCGCGTTGGTGGCGGCAGCTCTGGCGGCATGCCGGGAAACGGAGCAGAAGCAGGCCCGAGGTGGTGGCACGCGCTAGGCGCAGCACCGGCCCCGATCCGCAATGTTTGGGTCGTCTACCTCGTCTCACTGCTGAGCCTCGCGCCCGACTTCACCGGGCCGCTTGACTGGACGTGGCTCGGCCATCCGGTGGCCGGCGAACGGTTCTTGTTCGTGCCGGCGCTCGC
>JBGAKU010000078.1:0-21628 GCA_044224255.1 Geminicoccaceae bacterium | reverse complement strand
TAGCCGAAGCCCAGCCCGCCGGCCCAGGTCGGCCGCGACACCGCCGGCCAGGCGGTGGATTCCTCGGCCACGGTCATCGCGCCGCCATGCTCGCCATAGGCCAGCTCGTTCATCCGGCGCAGGAAATCGACCGCCTCCAGATTCTCGCGGCCACCGAACTTGTTGGGGATCCACTCGTCCGCTTTGCGCGAGTAGTCGAGGTAGAGCATCGAGGCCACGGCATCCACGCGCAGCCCGTCGATATGATAGCGCTCGAGCCAGAACAGGGCGTTGGCGTGCAGGAAGTTGGCGACCTCGGTCCGGCCGAAATTGTAGATGAAGGTGCTCCAGTCCTGGTGGAACCCCTGACGCGGATCGGCGTGCTCGTAGAGTGCGGTCCCGTCGAACTGGCCGAGGCCGTGCGCGTCGGTCGGGAAGTGGCCCGGCACCCAGTCGAGCAGGATGCCGAGGCCGGCGCGGTGGCAGGCGTCGACGAAGGCCGCGAACTCGCGCGGGCTGCCGTGGCGGCTGGTCGGTGCGAACAGCCCGATCGGCTGATAGCCCCACGAGCCGTCGAACGGATGCTCGTTGATCGGCAGGAGCTCGAGATGGGTGAAGCCCATGTCGACGGCGTAGGGCACGAGCCTCTCGGCGAGCTCGCCATAGGTGAGAAAGCGATTGTCCTCGCCGCGCGCCCAGGAGCCGAGATGCACCTCCAGGATGCTGACCGGGGCCTGGACCGACTGGGCCGAGGGGCGCCCCGTGAGCCACGCCTCGTCGGTCCAGGCAAAGTCGTCGATCCGGCGCACGACCGAGGCGTTCTCCGGCCGCAGCTCCGAGCCGGTGCCGACGGGGTCGGCCTTCAGCGGCAGGACCGTGCCGTCGGCCGCGCGCAGCTCGAACTTGTAGACCGAGCCCTCGCCGAGCCCCGGGATGAAGATCTCCCACACCCCGACCGCCCCACGCCGACGCATGGGGTTGCGGCGCCCGTCCCAGCCGTTGAAGTCGCCCACCACGGAAACCCGGGCCGCGTTGGGCGCCCAGACCGCGAAATGCACGCCCGAATGGCCGGCATGCTCCATCGCATGGGCGCCGAGCCGCTCCCACAGGCGGCGATGGGTGCCCTCGTGGATCAGGTAGTCGTCCATCTCGCCGAGGACCGGCGGGAACCGGTAGGGATCGTGCAGCTCCCAGCTGCCGCCGTCATTCTGCGCCCGGAGCAGATAGCCGAACCAGGCGGGCCGGTCCTTGAGCACGCCCTCGAACAGGCCGGCCTCGTGCCGGAGCTTCAGCTCGCCGGCGACCGCACCCGTCTCCTCCTCGATCACCTCCAGCCGGGTCGCTCCCGGCACGAAGGCACGGATGACGATGCCGCCTTTGACCTCGTGCGGCCCCAGCACCGCGAACGGATCGGCGTGGCGGGCTTCGACCAACGCGAGGATGGTCGGTTCCGAAAGTCGGCTCTTCGCGGCGCTTGCCATCCCTGATCTCCACGGTCCGACTGACTGTGCCAGTAGCCAAAAGCGTCGCCTCGATCAATCCACGGCGGTTCAGGCTTGGCCATTTGCCTGTGCGAGCATTTTAATTCACGGTGCATTACTGTCGTAGAGCCTCTCGAAACTTGCTCAGCTCGGCCGTACGACCACCTCCAGCAGCGCCTGCCGGCGCTCCTGACGAACGATCCGGAGCGCGCGGTCGATGGCACCGTCGAGTGCTCCCGGGTCCTCGACCCGCTCGCCATGGCCGCGGCTGGCGCGTACCAGCATGGCATAGTCCGGGGCGGGTTCCAGCGAGGTCAGCGGCATCTGGTTCGCGCGCGCCGCGAAGCCGGTTGGATAGACCATGGTCGTCGTCTTGTGGACGGCGTTGTAGCGGCCGTTGTTCATCACGATCGCCAGCACCGGCAGCCCGAGCGCCTCCGAGACATGATGGCAGGCGGGCGGGTTCGCGAACAGATAAGACCCGTCGCCCAAGGTCGCGACCACGGTCCGATCGGGGTGCGCGAGCTTCACGCCCAGCGCCGCCGGCAGGCCGAACCCGAGCCCGCCGGCGGGCGGAAAGCCGAAATAGCTGCCCGGCTTGGTGAAGCCCATGACGGCGGGATCGCAGCCGAGCTCGGAGACGAGCACGGCGTCCTCGGGCAAGGCTTCCGCCAATCGGCGGCTCACGAACGCGGGCGACATCGGCACTCCGGCATCCGCCTCGGCCGCAGCTCGTCTCGTTGAGCGCGCCGCCTGGTGGTCCCGGGCCAGGCGCTCCCGCCGCTCGGCGGGGTCCGATGCGGTCGCCTCGACCGCGGCCGTCAACAACTCGAGCGTCGCGGCGACATCGCCCGCCAAGGTGAGGTCGCTCGGCAGGCCGCGCACCGGCGCCCAGGCGAACAAGGGGTCGGCGCCGATCTGGATCACCCGGCAGTCGTCGGGCAGCCGGTGGCGGAGCGGGATCCATGGCGTCAGGCCGTCGACCACCAGCACAAGGTCGGCCTGTGCGAGGAGCGGACCAGGATCGAAGCCCGCGTGCATCGGATGGTCGACCGGCAGCGAGATGCGCGACGGCCAGAACTCGACCACGGGGAGGGCGCAGCGCTGGGCGAAGTCGCTCATCGCGGCGAAACCGCGCGCGAAGGCGCCGGCGCGCTGGGTGATCGCCACGGGCCGGCGCGCCCCGGCGATCAACGCAGCTGCCTCCTCGATCGCGGCCGGCTCCGGCACCGACGGCGCCGCAGCCTGCAGCCTGGATCGCTCGGGGATGATCGCACCGTCGAGCGGCGCACACAGCACCTCGCGCGGCAGCGCGAGATAGACGGGGCCCATGGGCGGAGACATCGCGATCGCCAGGGCACGGTCGACCACCTCGGCCGCCTGCTCCGGCAGCTTGAGCTCGTGATCCCACTTCACGAGCTCGCGCAGCATCGCACCCTGGTCGCGCATGTCCTGGCCCCAGTGGATGGGCAGGTCGCGCGCCCCGGTCCGGCCACCTTCGCCGAGCGGCGTGCGGCCCGACAGGATCAGCATCGGGACATTGTCGCGCGCGGCGTTGATGATGCCCATCAGGCCGTTGGCGAGCCCGACATTGGTGTGGACCATGACCGCCAGCGGCCGCCCGGTGGCGAGCCAGTGGCCGTGGGCCATCGAGATCGCGGCCAGCTCGTGCGCGACGATGACGGCCTGCGGCATCGGCAGGCCGGACTCCGGCCTGCGTGCGAGCCCCTCGATCAGCGGCGCGAAATCGGTGCCGGGATTGGCCAGCAGATGCTCGATGCCGCGCAGCCGCAGTGTGGCGAGGAGGAGCTCGGCCGCGGTCGTGGCGGGCAGGTGGAGATCGGCCATGCGCTCCTCGGTCGAGCCGTTGCGGATCGGTCGGTCAAGTCAAGGCGAACGGTGCGCGTCGGGCAAGCCGCTCGGCGCGCCGGTCATGATGGATGCGTCGGGCGCGCGCTTCGTCTATCGTCTGCCGTGAGTTCCGGCCCGCGGAGTCGCTTGCCCTCATGAATCCCTCGCCCATGCCGATCTTCGACGGCCACAACGACACGCTGCTCCGCCTCTACCGCAAGGGCCTGTCGGTCTCATCCTTCTTCGAGCGCGGCGAGGACGGCCATCTCGATCTGCCGCGGGCGCGGACGGGCGGCTTCGCGGGCGGGCTGTTCGCCTGCTTCGTCCCGTCGGACACGCCCGACGAGGATCTGCCGGCCTCCGATCGCGGCGGCTATGCGGTGCCGTTCCCCGGCACGCCGTCGCGCGAGCGCGCGCTCGCGGTGACGACCGCCCTCGCGGCGCGCCTGCAGCGGCTCGAGCGCGTGTCGGGCGGCAGCGTGACCGCGTGCCGGACGGCGGCGGAGATCCGTTCCGCCTTTGCGGCGGGCAGCCTCGCGGCCGTGCTCCACATCGAGGGTGCGGAGGCGATCGATCCGGAGCTCGATGCGCTCGAGATGCTGCATGCCGCCGGCCTGCGCTCGATCGGCCCGGTCTGGAGCCGGCCCAACCTGTTCGGCCACGGCGTGCCGTTCCGCTTCCCCAGCTCGCCCGACACCGGGCCGGGCCTGACCGACGCCGGCAAGGCGCTGGTCCGTGCCTGCAACGAGCTGCGGCTGATGCTGGATCTGAGCCATCTCAACGAGGCCGGGTTCTGGGACGTGGCGGCGCTGAGCGAGGCGCCCCTGGTCGCCACCCACTCCAACGCGCACGCGCTCTGCCCCTGCTCGCGTAACCTGACCGACCGCCAGCTCGACGCGATCCGCGAGAGCGGCGGCGTGGTCGGGCTCAATCTCGCGGTCAGCTTCCTGCGCCCCGACGGCCGCAACGACGCCGACACGCCGCTCGCCACGCTGTGCGACCATGTCGAGCACTTGGTCGGCCGGCTGGGCGTCGAGGGCGTGGCGCTCGGCAGCGACTTCGACGGCTGCACCGTGCCGCGCGTGATCGGCGACGCCGCCGGCCTGCCGCGCCTGCTCGACGCGCTGCGCGAGCGAGGCTGGGGGGAGACGGAGCTCACCAAGTTCGCGCACGGCAACTGGCTGCGGGTGCTCGAGCGGACCTGGGGCGAGTAGCCGGGCTACTCGCCCGCCTCGAGCGGTGGCGGGCCGCCGTCGGCCGGCGGGTCCTCCTCGGCGAACATCCAGCTCGCCAGCGAGGCGATCAGAAGCAGGGCCACGACCACGACGAGGGCGTGCTTGAGCCGCATGCGGATCTCCCAAGGTCCCGGCGTTGCCGACGGGCCGGCCCACCGATAAGCTTGCGCCATTAGAGCAGCCGCCCGGGAACCGCGCCATGGCCAGCCAGCTCCTGCCCCGCTCCGAGCTGATCGCCTCGCTCAAGGCAGGGCTGCAACGTTGCTCCAAGACGCTGCTGATCGCGGGCATCGCGCTCATCGTCCTCGGCATGGTGGCGATCATCGCCCCCGGCATCGCCACCCTGTTCGTCACCACCTTCCTCGGCTGGCTGTTCATCGTCTCGGCGGTGGCCGAGCTCTACCTCGCCTTCCAGGTCCATGGCGGCTGGCGGATCGCCGGGGCCGTGCTGACCGGGCTGATCTCGCTGGTCGCCGGGGTCTGGCTGCTGATCAACCCGGCGGCCGGAGCGGCGGCGCTGACCCTTCTGCTCGCCGCCTATTTCGTCGCCACCGGCGTGGTGAAGGCCGTGGCCGCCTTCCAGCTGCGCGGCGTGGGTGGGTCCGGCTGGACGATCTTCAGCGCCGCCTGCTCGGTGATCCTGGGCATGCTCGTGTTCAACGGCTGGCCCGGCACCGCGGTCTGGCTGCTCGGTCTGCTCGTCGGCATCGACCTCCTGTTCTACGGCTGGGCGCTCTTGGCTCTGCGCTCCGCCGTCAACCGCTGACCCCGCCCCGACCGCCAGGACAGGCTCGCCCTCGCCATCGATGACCGACCCCCTCCTGTTCCTCCTGGCCATCCTCAGCCTGCTGCTGACGCCCGGGCCGACCAACACGCTGCTCGCCACCTCCGGCGCCGCCGCCGGCCTTCGGGTCGCAGCGCGCCTGGTCCCGGCCGAGCTGCTCGGCTACTCGGCGTCGGTGGGCCTGCTCGCCACGCTGCTTGTCGCGCTGCGTGGCAGCGGCCTGCAGCTCGACGCCGGCCTGCGCGTCGGCGCCGCCCTCTACCTTCTGCTGCTCGCCTGGAACCTGTGGCGGCACAGCCGGGTCCTCGACGAGGGGCGACTGCCGATCGGGCCGCGGCAGGTGTTCGTCACCACGCTGCTCAATCCCAAGGGCTTGGTCATGGCCACGCTCCTGCCGGCCTCCGGCGGCCTCGCCACGACTGCACCCTACCTCGCACTGTTGGCCGCCGCGATCGCCGGCTGCGGGCTGTCCTGGGTGGCGCTGGGCGCCTTCCTGCGCCGCCGCATCCCGGCAGCCGCACGCGTGCTCGGCCGGGTGGGCTCGGTGGTGCTGGTCGGGTTCGCCGCGATCCTCCTCGTGCGCTGAGTGCCGTTCACGCCGCCTCGGCGGCCCGCAGCCCGGTGCGCAGCCGGAACTGCATGGTGCGGATCATCTCGCGGATGCGGGGCTGGATCTCGGTGCGCCAGCGGGTGCCATTGAACACGCCATAGTGCCCCACGCCGGGCTGGACATAGTGCCAGCGTAGCTGCGGCGGCAGGTTCACGCACAGATCCTGCGCCGCCTCGGTCTGCCCGAGCCCGCAGATGTCGTCGCGCTCGCCCTCGACCGTCATCAGCGCGATGTCGCGGATGGCACCGCAGTCGACCATCTCGCCGCGGTGCGTCATGACCCCGTCGGGCAAAGCGTGGCGCTGGAACGCGGTCTCGACGGTCTGCAGGTAGAAGTCGGCCGGCAGGTCCATGACGGCGAGATATTCCTCGTAGAACTCGCGATGCTGCTGGACCGAATCGCAGTCGCCCTTGACCAGGTTCTGGTAGAGCGTCTTGTGCGCCTCGAGATGCCGCTCGAGATTCATCTGCATGAAGCCGGTGAGCTGGATGAAGCCCGGATAGACCCGGCGCAGGAAGCCCGGGTTCGGCCAGGGCACGCGGTCGATCACGTTGCGCTCGAACCACTCGATCGGCCGCGACCGGGCGAGCTGGTTGACCGCGGTCGGGTTGCGCCGCGTGTCGACCGGCCCACCCATCAGCGTGATCGAGGCCGGCCGGCAGGGATCCTCCATGGCCGCCATGCGCGCTGCCGCCGCCAGCACCGGCACCGAGGGCTGGCAGACGGCGATGACGTGGGTGTTGGTGCCGATCCAGCGGATGCAGTCGATGATGTGGTCGATGAAGTCGTCGAGGTCGAACCGGCCGAACCAGACCGGGATCTCGCGCGCGTCGCGCCAGTCGGTGATGTAGAGATTGTGCTCCTTGATCATCGCCGCGACGGTACCGCGCAGCAGCGTCGCGTAGTGGCCAGACATCGGCGCCACCAGCAGCACCTTTGGGTCGTAGCGCTTGCCGACGACCTGCTCGTCGCGGTCGAAATGGAGCAGGTCGCAGAAGGGCGTCGAGCGGACGATCTCCTCACGGATCGGCACGCGCTGGCCGACCACCGAGGTCTCCAGCAGGTTCCAGGCCGGCTTGCCGTAGCGGCGGGTGAGGCCCTCGAACACCTCGCACGAGGCGGCGAGCTTCCTGCCGAGGCCGGTGTAGGACAACCAGCTCAACGGATGGGTGCACACCTTGTGCACCAGCTGGCTCTGCAGCCGGGCCGGCCGCAGCATGGTGTGGGCGAGCTCGTAGCTTTGATACTTCATGGCTTCGCAGACACAGGGTGGACCGGGCCGATCCAAGCAATCATCACGCCAGAAGGCGCAGGCCCGGATGGGCAGGGGTGCCGCGGCCGGGCAACCGCCGCTCGGGCATGGCAGGCCCGCCACCTCCGGCACCACGAAGCCCTGCGGCCAGGCGCGGCCGCCGAGCTCGCAGCGGCGCTCGGCGAGGACCGAGCAGGGTGGTGGTCGATGGGGCCGCGATAGGGGCTGCCCCGGCAGCTTCAAGCCTCGGATCGGAGCGAGTAGGTCCTGGTCGTTGGGCGCCGCAGGCCGTGCTTGCGCGCGTTCTGGGCGGCACATGCCCTGCCCTTGAGGGTCCTCGGGCCGCCTCGTGGCGAAGGCAGTGAGGGTGAAGGGGTCGGGCGTCGCGAAGGGCGGTGGAAGAGGACGCGTCGAACCGGTGGGACAGGTACCGGTGATGCGTGCGGGCGAGGGGCGAGGCGATCCCGCTAGGAGCCCGGAGCCGAGAGGCGGCTGCCTCGAATATCGCCACAAAGGCTGGGTGGCTCGACCCCCACACCCCCAGTCTGAGAGGGCCCCTAGATCGCGAACGAGGTCCCGCAGCCGCAGGACGAGGTGGCGTTCGGGTTCTTGACCCTGAAGTAGGAGCCGGTCAGGTCCTCGACGAAGTCGAGCTCCGAGCCGAGCACGTACATCAGCGACATGCCGTCGACGACGACCGCGGCCCCGTCGCGCTCGATCACCACGTCGCCGTCCTCGGGGCCCTCGTCGAGCGCGAACTGGTACTGGAACCCGGAGCAGCCGCCGCCGGAGACGCTGACCCGCAGTCTCGCCTCCTTGCGACCCTCGGCCTGCGCCACGGCGGCGATGCGCCTGGCGGCGCTCGCGGTGAGCTGAAGGGGGGCGGGGCGGCCTGGGGCGACGGACATGCTCGAAACCTCGTGCGGGACCGGTGATCTCGCCAGCTGCTTCCTATTTGGGCCGTGCCCTTCTATTGTCAAACCGCCCGGCCGGACCGATGCATGCCGCTTGAGCCCTATGCCTGCACCCCCGAGACCAGCCTGGGGCGTGCCGTCGCGGAGCCGGAGAGTCCGCTGCGGAGCGTCTTCCAGCGCGATCGTGACCGGATCGTGCATTCGATCCCGTTCCGTCGGCTCGAGTACAAGACCCAGGTGTTCGTCAATTTCGAGGGGGACCATTTCCGCACCCGGCTGACCCATTCGCTGGAGGTGGCGCAGATAGCGCGGTCGATGGCGCGCGCGCTGGGTGCCAACGAGGACCTGGCGGAAGCGATCGCGCTCGCGCACGACCTCGGCCACAGCGCCTTCGGTCACGCCGGCGAGTCGGCGCTGGACGAGGCGCTCGCGGCGTTCGGCGGCTTCGACCACAATCTGCAGACCTTCCGCATCGTCACCCGCCTGGAGCGGCGCTACGCGGCGTTCGACGGCCTCAACCTGACCCTCGAGACGCTGGAAGGGCTCGCGAAACATAATGGCCCGATCGCCGGCGCGGCGCCCGGCCCGGTCGCGCAGCATCCACTCTCCCCCAGGATGCGTCTCGACCTGCAGCCGCCGCTCGAGGCGCAGCTCGCGGCGATCTCCGACGACGTCGCTTACGCCAATCACGATCTCGACGACGGTCTCCGGGCGGGCTTTCTGGAGCTGGACGAGCTGGCCCCCCTGCCGCTGGCCGGCGCTGCGCTGGCCGAGGTGGATCGGTCCTTCCCGGATCTCGAGCCGCCGCGGCGCGTCCACGAGACCATCCGCCGCCTGATCGACGGCATGGTCCGCGACCTGGTCGCGACGAGTGGTCGCCGGCTCGCCGCGCTGCGGCCCGACAGTCCCGAGGCGGTCCGCCGGGCCGGCGCGCCCATCGTCGGCTTCTCGCCCGAGGCAGCGGCCGGCGTCGCGGCGCTGCGCGGCTTCTTGCGCGATCGCGTCTATCGCCACTACAAGGTCAGCCGCATGACGCTCAAGGCGCGCCGTGTCGTGCGCGAGCTCGCCGAAGCCCTGCTTGCTGCGCCCGAGTGCCTCCCGGACGGGTGGCGCGAGCGCGCCGGGCCGCCGGGCTCGCCGGCCACCGCCGCCACCGTTCGGGACTATATCGCCGGCATGACCGACCGCTTCGCGCTCGACGAGCACGACCGTCTCTTTCGCCTCAGCCGGGATCGCGCATGAACCCGTTCAGCGAGCTTTTGGAACTCGTTTGCGGCGCGCTCGCCGAGCTGCAGGGGCGCGGTGCGCTGCCCGCCGACCTCGATCTCGCCCGGGTCACGGTCGAGCCGCCGCGCGACGCGGCGCATGGCGAGGCCGCGACCAACGCCGCCCTCGTGCTGGCGAAGGCCGCCCGCCGTCCGCCGCTGGCGCTCGCCGAGGAGCTGGCACGCCTGCTGACGGGGCGCGGCGAGATCGCCCGCGCCGAGCCGGCGCCGCCCGGCTTCGTGAATCTGACCATGGTGCCCGGATTCTGGCAGCGGCAGATCGCCACCATCCTCGCCGCGGGTGAAGGCTACGGCCGGAGCGCGCTGGGGCAGGGCAGGCCGGTCAATGTCGAGTTCTGCTCGACCAACCCGACCGGACCCTTGCATGTCGGCCATGTCCGCGGGACGGTGTTCGGCGACGCGCTCGCCAGCGTGCTCGCGCATGCCGGCTACTCGGTCACCCGCGAGTATTACGTGAACGACGGCGGCGCCCAGACCGAGACCCTCGCCCGCTCCCTGCACCTCCGCTACCGCGAGGCGCTGGGCGAGGCGATCGGCGCGATCCCGGCCGGGCTCTATCCCGGCGACTACCTCAAGCCCGTGGCCGAGGCGATCGCCGCCCGTGACGGCGACCGCTGGCGCGACATGCCGGAGGCGACCTGGCTCGATGCGTTCCAGCGCATGGGCGTCGCCGCGATGATGGACCGGATTCGGGACGATCTCGCGGCTCTCGGCGTGAGCCACGACGTGTTCACCTCCGAGCGCGCGCTGATCGAGGCGGGGCGGGTCGACGAGGCGCTGGGCGTGCTCGACGCCATGGGGCTCCTCTACACCGGTATCCTGCCCCGCCGAAGGCCGACCCGACGCCGATTGGGAGCCGGTGCCGCAGCTCTTGTTCCGCTCCACCGCCTATGGCGACGAGATCGATCGCCCGCTGCGCCGCTCCAACGGCGCCTGGACCTATTTCGCCGCGGACATCGCCTACCATCTCGACAAGTTCCGCCGCGGCTTCGCGGCCATGGTCGACGTCTGGGGCGCGGATCACGGCGGCTACATCAGGCGGATGCAGGCGGCGGTCCGGGCGGTGACGCGCGACGAGGATGGCTCGCTGGACGTGCGCATCTGCCAGCTCGTCAATCTGCTCGACGGCGGCGTGCCCATGAAGATGAGCAAGCGCGCTGGCCGCATCGTCACCCTGCGCGACGTCGTGGACGAGGTCGAGCGCGACGTCGTCCGCTATGATGTTGACCCGCAAGAACGACGCGCCGCTCGACTTCTCGACCTCGCCAAGGTGACGGAGCAGTCCAAGGACAACCCGGTTTTCTACGTGCAGTACGCGCATGCCCGTATCTGCTCCGTATTCCGCAACGCCGCCGAGGACGGCCTGAGCGGGCCTGGCGAGGAGGCCAAATCGGCGGACCTCTCCCTGCTGACGGATCCGGCGGAGTTGGCGCTGCTGCGCGAGCTGGCGTCGTTTCCGCGCGTGGTCGAGGGTGCGGCGGCGCATTATGAGCCGCACCGGGTTGCATTCTATCTGCAGGATCTGGCCGGGGCGTTTCATGCGCTGTGGACACGCGGCAAGGAGGACCCGACGCTCAGGTTCCTACGCGCCGATGCCGCGGAGCTGACCCGGGCGAGGCTCGCGATGCTGACGGCGGCGCGCAGCGTGATCGCGACCGGTCTCGGCCTGATGGGCGTGCGGCCGGTCGAGGAGATGCATTGAAGGGTGCAAGCACCCGAAGCGGAGTGTCGGCGGTGCTGGACGCTAGAGGGGTGATGGAGCCCTGGCAGGAGCCGCGCAGCGGCCGGGGCTGGTTCGTCCTGGTGCTCGGGATCGTCGTGTTCGCGGCGTTCGGCGGCGTGGTCGGCTATGCCTACTTCAAGGGACTTCCCGGCATCGGCGGCGAGCCGCCCCTGATCCGGGCCGAGCCTGGGCCCTACCGCATGGCCCCTGGGGACCGCGGCGGCCTCGCGATCTCGAACGCGAACTCGCGCATCGTGTCCGTGCTGAGCGACAAGCCCGACGAAGCCAGGGTCGAGCGGGTCCTGCCGCCGGAAACGTCGCCTGCGTTCGAGGCCAGTGAGCCCGAGCCGACGGTGAAGATGCCGGAGGACGCCGACGATCAGCCCGGCAGGCTCGCCGCGACCGAGCCCTCGGCGACCCCGCCGACCACGTCGGATCTGGGCACCGTGGCGCCCGACGGCATCCCGGCGGCGGACGCGATCGCGCTGCCCTATCCGCGCTCGAAGCCGCTGCCGCCGGCGGCGGAAGCCGAGCCTCAGGCCGGTCCGGCGGAGACCCGCATCAGCGCTCTGCCGCCGGCTCCGCCGGCCGCCGAGCCGCCGCCCCCCGAGCCGCCGCCCCCCGAGCCGGCAGTGCCCACAGCGGAGGCGAGCCCGCCCGCTGTGCCCCGGCCTCCTGCCGCTCCGGCGACGTCGGCTCCGCGGACCCCCACGCCCCCGGCCCCGGAGCCCCAAGCAACGCCCTCGACCGCGCCACGGCAGCTCGTGCGGGTCGAGCCGGCGGCACCGCCCGCTGCGGTGGCGACGCCGCCACGGACCGTGGGTGCCGGGGTCTTCCGTCTGCAGCTCGCCGCCGTGCGCTCCGAAGGCGGCCTGACCCAGGCCTGGGCCGACCTGCGGCAGCGCTATCCGGCCGCGCTCGGCGGGGTAACCCCCCAGGTCGAGCGGACCGACACGACGACCGGGCCGCTCTACCGGCTGCAGGCCGGGCCGTTCACGTCCCGCGAGGCTGCCGCCAATGCCTGCGGGACGATCCGCGCCAGCGGCGGTCAGTGCTTCATCGTCGGGCCGATCGCCCAGTGAGTCTGGCCGCCTGGCGCGGGCCCGTACCCCGCGCCGCGGTGGTGGGCATCACCGGCCCTGAGCTCGCCGCGGCGGAGCGTGAGCTTCTGCTCGCCCTGCCGCCGGCCGGCGTGATCCTGTTCCAGCGCAACTGCGTCGACCGGGCGCAGCTGCAGGCACTCACCGAGACGATCCATGCCCTCGGCGGCCCGCGCCGCCTGCCCGTGCTCATCGACCAGGAGGGTGGGCGCGTCATGCGGCTGCGGCCGCCCGAATGGCGCTCGCTGCCGTCCGCGGCCGACCTCGGCAGGATCGCCCTGGACGCTCCGGCGGCCGGGCGCGAGGCGGCATGGCTGGTCGGGCGCTTGATCGCCCACGATCTGGGCGAGGTCGGCATCGACATCGACTGCGCGCCCTGCCTGGACATCGCCGGCGCGGGCATGACCGAGGCGATCGGCAGCCGATCCTTCGCTGCCGACCCCGGCCTCGTGGCCATGCTGGCAAGGGCGTTCGCCGACGGGCTGCTCGCCGGCGGCATAGCACCGGTGATCAAGCACCTGCCGGGGCACGGCCGCGCCGGGGTCGACAGCCATCTGCAGCTCCCGACCGTGTCGGCGGCCCTCACCGAGCTCGAGCCGACGGACTTCGCGCCCTTCGCGGCCCTGCGCGACCTGCCGTTCGCGATGACGGCCCACGTCGTCTTCGAGCATCTCGATCCCGGCCGTCCGGCGACCATCTCGCCTCGGGTGATCGGCAATACCATCCGCGGCCGCCTCGGCATTCAGGGCATTTTGCTCAGCGACGATCTCGCGATGCAGGCGCTGACCGGCGATCCGCCCGCGCGGGCCGTGGCGGCGCTCGAGGCGGGATGCGACCTCGCGCTGTTCTGTCCGGGACGCCTCTGTGACAATAGGGCGGTGCTGCAGGCCGTGCCGCCACTGGCGGCCTCTATCCTGGCCCGGCTCGACGGCGTGCTCGCGGCCTTGGCGGCGGTACCGCCCGCCCCGTTCGACGCCGCGGCGGCCGGGCGCCGGCTCGCCGATCTTCTCGCTGGGACCTTGGCATGATCGATCTCGCCGGCATCGGGCAGGCCCTGTCCGTCTGGGCCCTGCCTGTGGTGACCGCGATCACGCTGCACGAGGCGGCGCATGGCTGGATGGCGGACCGGCTCGGCGACGACACGGCGCGCAGCCTCGGCCGGGTCAGCTTCAACCCGATCCGGCATGTCGATCCGTTCGGGACCTTCGTGCTGCCCGGATTCCTGCTGCTCATGGGCTCGCCGTTCGTCTTCGGCTGGGCCAAGCCGGTGCCGGTCGCGTTCCACCGGCTGCGCAACCCCAAGACCGACATGATCTGGGTGGCGCTCGCCGGCCCCGGCATCAACATCGCCCTGGCGCTGGCCTGCGGCCTGATCCTGCATCTGATCGGCCAGCTGCAGGCGAACACGTTCTCGCTCTGGCTGTGGAGCAACTTCTGGAACGCGATCTACGCCAACGTCGTCCTCGCCTGCTTCAACATGCTGCCGATCCTTCCGCTCGATGGCGGACGGGTGCTGACCGGCCTGCTGCCCGGCCCGTGGGCGTGGCGGTTCGCGCGGACCGAGCGCTACGGCCTGCTCGTCGTCATCGGTCTGGTCTTCCTGGTGCCGTTCATCGCCGGCGAGCTCGGGCTGAGCTTCAATCCCCTGGCCAGTGTCCTCCTGCCGATGTTCCAGATCACCGAGGCGGCGATCAGGCTGCTCACCGGCTGGTAGAGGCGATGGTCGAGGCCCCCTCCGAGGATACGTTCATCGTCGATCTCGAGGGCTTCGAGGGGCCGCTCGACCTGCTGCTCGATCTGGCGCGGGCCCAGAAGGTCGATCTCGCCCGGATCTCGATCCTGGACCTCGCCGAGCAGTTCCTGGACTATCTGCGCGGGATGCAGGCGCGGCGGCTGCAGATCGCGGCCGAGTATCTCGTGATGGCGGCGTGGCTCGCCTACCTCAAGTCGCAGCTGTTGCTGCCTGCGGCCGAGCGCGAGCTCGAGGACGCCGAGGCGCTGGCCGAGGACCTGGGCGAGCGCCTGCGCCGGCTGGAGGCGCTGCGCCGGGCCGCGGCCGAGCTGCAGGCGCGGCCCGCGCTCGGCGAGGCCCGGTTCCCGCGCGGCGCCCCGGAACCGGTCGTGATCGAGGTCCACTCGAGCTGGAGGGCTAGTCTCGCCGAGCTGTTTTCCGCGTATGGCTCGGTCATGCAGCGTGGGAAGATGACCCGGATGACGATGCCCGTGCGCCGGCTGATGACCCCGGAGACGGCGATGCAGCGGCTTGCGAGCCTGCTGACCGGCAAGGACTGGCACGACCTCGCGGCGTTCCTGCCCGAGGAGCTGGGCGATGCGATCTGGCGCCGCTCGGCCGTCGCGGCCTCTCTGCTCGCCAGCCTGGAGCTGGCCCGGCAGGGGACGATCGAGCTGCGTCAGGCGGCACCCTTCGCGCCGATCATGGTGCGGCGCCGGTCATGAGCGAGCCCACGCCCAAGCAAATCCTCGAGGCGCTGCTGTTCGCCTCGGCCGAGCCGGTGGAGGAGCAGGCGCTGCAGGCCCAGCTGGGCGAGGCGCACCTAGCCGGCCTCTTGGCCGAGCTGCAGGCGGACTATGCCGGCAGAGGCGTACGCCTGGAGCGGCAGGGCAGGGCCTGGGCGTTTCGGACCGCGCCAGAGGTGGCGCCCTTGCTGCGCCGGCAGCGCGTGCAGGCCCGCAAGCTGTCGCGGGCGGCCATGGAGACGCTGGCCGTGATCGCCTATCAGCAGCCGGTGACGCGAGCCGAGATCGAGGTGGTTCGCGGCGTCTCGCTGGGGCAGGGGACCCTCGATCTCCTGGTCGAGGCCGGTTGGGTGGCGCCCAAGGGCCGTCGCGAGGCGCCCGGCCGCCCCGTCACCTGGGTGACGACGCAGGCCTTCCTCGACCACTTCGCCCTCGGCTCGCTCGACGACCTGCCCCGGCTCGACGAGCTGGAGGGCGCTTCACTTTTCAATCCGCCGCGCGACGGCTAGAACGGCGGTCCCGTGTCGACACCAGCCAGCATGAGCGCGTGAACGTCGCTGCCCCCACCCGCATGGGTCTCGAGGTCGAGGAGCTGTCGCATCGGTTCGGCGACCGGCTCGTGGTCGACCGCGTAGCGCTCGCGATCGCGCCGGGTGAGGTGCATTGCCTGGTCGGCCCCTCCGGGTGCGGCAAGACCACGACCCTACGCCTGATCGCGGGTCTGGAGCTTCTGCAAGCGGGCCGGATCACGCTCAATCGGCGCCTGCTCGCCGGCGCCGGCACCATGCTGCCGCCCGAGCGGCGGCGTGTCGGGCTGATGTTCCAGGACTTTGCCCTGTTCCCTCATCTGCGGGTCGGCGAGAACGTCGCCTTCGGTCTCAACGGCCGCGATCGGCAGAGCCGCGACAAGCGGGTGGCCGAGCTCCTGGCGGCCGTGAACATGACCGCCTATGCGCGTGCCTATCCCCACACGCTCTCGGGCGGCGAGCAGCAGCGGATTGCCCTGGCCCGGGCCTTGGCGCCCGGCCCCGAGCTGGTGCTCCTGGACGAGGCGTTCTCCGCCCTCGACACCTCCCTGCGGGCGCAGGTGCGCGACGAGACCCTGACCTTGATGCGCGAGGCGGACACGCCCGTGCTTCTGGTCACGCACGACGCGGAGGAGGCGATCCGCGTCGGTGACCGGATCCATGCCATGCTGGATGGTCGGATCGTCCAGAGCGGCACCCCGGCCGAGCTCTACGCCTCGCCGGCCAACCCCTTCGTCGCCGGCTTCTTCGGGCCGGTGAACCGGTTCCGTGGCCGCGTCGTCAGCGGCACGGTCGAGACGCCGCTCGGCCGCGCTCGTGCCGCTGGCCTCGCCGAGGGGACGAGCGTCGAGACGATCGTCCGGCCGGAGGCCCTGCGGGTGGCTCGACCGGGTGCTGGGGGAACCCCTGCCCGCGTGCAGGTCAAGCGCGACCTCGGGCCGGTCCACGTCATGCACCTGGGGCTGGCCGACGGCAGCAGCATCAAGGTTCGCCAGGCGGGGCAGACCGAGGCCGCCGTGGGCGATCAGGTGGAGATCGACCTCGACCCGCACCATCTTTTCGTCTACCCGGCGCAGGAATGAGCCGGCGCGTTGCCCCGTCGCGCGGGATTTGCGACAAGGCGACACGCAGGCTGCGGCCGCGGATGGCCCGGTTCGGCTAGGAGCGGCAGATGAGCATCGGTGTCTGGCAGGTCGTCCTCATCCTGGTGATCGTGCTGATCATCTTCGGGGCGGGGAAGCTGCCGCAGGTGATGGGCGACGTCGCCAAAGGCGTGAAGAGCTTCAAGGCGGGGCTCAAGGACGACGAGCCGGCACGACCGATCACCGATAGCACGCCCGTGCCCGGTCCGCCGGTCAAGAAGGACGAGACTGTCGGCAACTAGCAGCGCGCACCCCGCCTCGGAGTACGGTCGATGTTCGACATCGGCTGGTCGGAGATGGCCGTCATCCTGATGGTCGCTTTGATCGTCATCGGTCCCAAGGATCTGCCCCGCGTCGCCCGGACCGTCGGTAAATGGACGGCGAAGGCGCGCGGCATGGCGCGCGAGTTCCAGCGCTCGCTCGAGGACATGGCACGCGAGGCCGACCTGCAGGACATCAAGGCCGAGGTGGACAAGCTCAGCCGCGTCGATGTCCGCAGCCGGATCGAGGAGACCATCGATCCCGACGGCAAGCTGCGCCGCGGGCTCGCCGCGCCCGACTTCGATCTCGAGCGCGGGGACGATTACGACGACGGCGCGGACGAGCCCGAGCCACCCAGCCTGCCGCCGCCAACGCCGCAGGCTGCGCCGGCTGCCGAGCCGGCACGGACGGCGACCGCCGCGACGACCCCGGCGCCCACAACTCCGGCCGCTCCCGCACCGGCGCCTGAGCCGATTGCCGGCCCCGAGAAGAGCTGATGGCCATCCTGAAAGACATCGACGAGCGGGAGATGCCCCTGCTCGATCACCTGATCGAGCTGCGCAATCGGCTCGTCTATTCGGCGATCGCGATCCTGCTCGGCTTCCTGCTCTGCTACTTCTTCGCCGCTGAGATCTACGCCTTTCTGGTGCGGCCGCTCGCGCGCATCTACGAGAGCATGGGCATCACCGACCGGCGGATGATCTACACCGGTCTGACCGAGGCGTTCTTCACCTACGTCAAGGTCGCCTTCTGGGCCGGCGCGTTCATCACCTTCCCGTTCGTCGCGACGCAGCTCTGGCTGTTCATCGCACCGGGCCTGTACCGCAACGAGAAGGAGGCGCTGCTGCCGTTCCTGGCAGCGACGCCGGTCCTGTTCTTCGCCGGGGGCGCGTTCGTCTACTACTTCATCTTCCCCTTGGCCTGGCACTTCTTCCTCAGCTTCGAGACCCCGGCCACGGGCCCGGGCGAGCTGCCGATCCAGCTCGAGGCCCGCGTCGGCGAGTATCTCGACCTGGTGATGAAGCTGATCTTCGCGTTCGGCATCGCCTTTCAGCTGCCGGTGGGCCTCACCCTACTCGGGCGGGTCGGCATCCTGTCGGCGGATCAGCTCGCCAAGGGCCGGCGCTACGCGATCGTGCTGATCTTCATCGCCGCGGCCGTGCTCACTCCGCCCGACGTGATCAGCCAGATCAGCCTCGCCGTGCCGATGCTGCTGCTCTACGAGATCTCGATCCTCCTGGTGCGGCGTTTCGAGAAGCGCCGGGCACAGAAGGAGGCGGAGGAAGCGGCTGCGGAAGGCGGTGACGTCACCAAGGCGGAATGAGTGAGACTGGCCGATGATTGACGTCCGCTGGCTCCGCGAGCAGCCCAAGGCGTTCGACCGGGCCTTGGCGCGTCGCGGCCATCCGCCCGCCGCCGCGGCGATTCTGGAGCTCGACGCCGCGCGGCGCGAGGTCGAGACCGGCCTCCAGACCGATCAGGCGACCCGCAACCGTCTCTCGCGCGAGATCGGGCAGGGGACGGCGCGCGGCGAGAAGCCTTCGCCCGAGCTCTTGACCGAGATGTCGGCGCTCAAGGAACGCGTGAAGCAGGGCGAGGAGCAGCTGCGCGAGCTGCAGGCGAAGCTCGACGCGCTGCTGCCGACCTTTCCCAACCTGCTCGCCGACGACGTGCCGGACGGGCCGGACGAGGCGAGCAATATCGAGCTCCGTCGCTGGGGCAACCCGCGCAACTTCGCCTTCGACCCGCGCCCGCACGACGAGGTCGGGGCCGCTCTCGGCATGGACCTGGCACGCGCGGCCAGGCTCTCCGGTGCTCGATTCGTCGTCCTGTGGGGGCAGCTCGCCGAGCTCGAGCGGGCGCTCGGCCGCTTCATGCTCGACCTGCAGACGCGCGAGCACGGCTACACCGAGGTTTCGGTGCCCTATCTCGTCCGGGACGAGGCGCTGTTCGGTACCGGCCAGCTGCCGAAGTTCGGCGAGGATCTGTTCCGGACGACGGGCGGCCACTACCTGATCCCGACCGCCGAGGTGCCGCTGACCAACCTGGTCGCCGGCGAGATCCTCGACGAGGCGGCCCTGCCGATGCGGCTCACGGCGCTGACCCCCTGCTTCCGCTCCGAGGCCGGGGCGGCGGGCAAGGACACCAAGGGCATGATCCGGCAGCACCAGTTCGCCAAGGTCGAGCTGGTCAGCATCACCACGCCCGAGGAGTCCGATGCGGAGCACGCCCGCATGGTCGGCTGTGCTGAGGCCGTCCTGCAGCGGCTGAGCCTGCCCTACCGCGTGGTGGCGCTGGCGTCGGGCGATACCGGCTTCTCCGCCCGCCGGACGCACGACATCGAGGTCTGGCTGCCGGGGCAGGGCCGCTACCGCGAGATCTCCTCCTGCTCCACCTGCGGCGACTTCCAGGCCCGCCGCATGAACGCCCGCTGCCGCGCCAAGGACGCCCGCCAGACCCGCTTCGTCCACACGCTCAACGGCTCGGGGCTGGCGGTGGGGCGGACGCTGATCGCGGTCCTCGAGAACTACCAGGAGGCGGACGGCGGCATCACCGTTCCCGAGCCGCTGCGGCCCTACCTGCACGGCCGCGAGCGGCTCACGCCGGGAACGGCCGCATGAGCGGACGGCCGTTGCGGATCCTGGTCAGCAACGACGACGGCATCAACGCCCTCGGCGTCAAGGCGCTCGAGCGCATCGCCCTGGCGCTCAGCGACGATGTCTGGGTGGTGGCGCCGGAGGCGAACCAGAGCGGTGCCGCGCATTCGCTCACGCTGTCGCGGCCCCTGCGGGTGCGCCGGCTCGGCGACCGTCGCTTCGCCGTCGACGGCACCCCGACCGACTGCGTGCTCATCGCCCTGCAGCGGATCATCGAGGGGCCGCCGGCCGATCTCGTGCTGTCGGGGATCAACCACGGCGCCAATCTCGGCGAGGACGTCACCTATTCCGGCACCGTCGCCGCGGCGATGGAGGCCACGCTGTTCAAGGTGCCGGCGATCGCGCTGAGCCAGGTCTGCGAGGACCGCCGCAACATCCGCTGGCCCACCGCCGAGCGCTTCGCACCCGAGGTCATCGCGCGGCTGCTGGCCACCCCCTGGGCGCCCGATGTGCTGATGAACGTGAACTTCCCCGATCTCGATCCGGACCGGGTCACGGGCGTGCGCGTCACCACCCAGGGCAAGCGCAAGATCGGCGACACGCTGCTCGAGCGGACCGATCCGCGCGGCGAGCCCTATCTGTGGATCGGCGCCCTGCGCGAGGATTCCCGTCCGGGCGAGGGGACCGATCTCGCTGCGATCGCCGCCGGGTTCGTGTCGGTCACGCCGATCCATCTCGACATGACCCACGCGCCGAGCCTCGAGGAGCTGCATCGGCGCTTTCCCTGATCTTCGTGGCGTACCTCTGTGGCCACAGGGTGACGGAACCGGCCGCCTTGAGCCGCGGAGCCGCTTGATCACGATTCTCCCGCGCAGTTATCCTGGGCGCTCGGACGGTGCGGGCGAGGAGCGCGGAAGTGCGCAGTCACTGGGTCGCGATTCTTCTCCTGGGGCTGGGCGGCTGCACGTCCTACCAGCCCGTGGTATGGGATGGGCGCGGTAGCTGGGCGGAGGCCAGACAGCTCGGCCCTCGGTCGGGTCCGGCGGTGACGGCGTCCGGGCGTCGCCATGAGGTCGCTCCAGGCGAGACCCTCTCGGAAGTCGCGGTCCGCTACCAGGTTCCCTTGAGCGCGCTCGCGCGCCTGAACGGCATCCGCTCCCCCTATGTCGTGCAGACGGGGCAGGTGCTGGCCCTGCCGACCGGCGCGGTGAAGCCGAAGCCCGCACCGGTCCTCGTCGCCAAGCGCAGCGTGCCCCCTGTCGCGGACTCGCCGCCGGCGGCACCGCCGCCCGGCGAGCTTCAGGTCGCCTCGTTGTCCACCAGTCCTCTGCCTGCCGTGATCTCACGCCCCGCCTCGCTCGGGCAGGGCATCCGGGAGCCCGCCGCGCATTCCACGACGCCGCCGCCTCTCTCCGGTAACGGCTTTCTCTGGCCGGTGCGTGGCCGCATCGCCAGTGCCTTCGGCAGCAAGCCCAACGGCACGCGCAACGACGGGGTCAACATCCGTGCCCCGGAAGGCACGCCTGTGCGCGCCGCCGAGAACGGGCTCGTGGTCTATGCCGGCAACGAGATCGCGGGCTTCGGGCGCATGCTGCTGCTGAGCCATGCCGACGGCTTCATCACGGCCTACGCGCACAACGAGAAGCTGCTGGTCGAGGTCGGCGACCGGGTCGACCGCGGCCAGAAGATCGCCACGGTCGGCCGCACCGGGAACGTGACCTCGCCGCAGCTCCACTTCGAGATCCGCGACGGCAGAAAGGCGCTCGATCCGGCCGCCCTGCTCGACAGCGCCGTCACCCAGGTCGCCAGCGTGCAGTAGCGGGCTCACGGCCCGCGGCAGGGCTGGATTCGGCCACGGTCGCGGCGGGCGCCAGCAGCGCCATCAGGCGCGCCTTGGCATACGTGGCTCTCGGGAATGCGATCGTCGCTCGGCGCCGGATCAGACCGGCGACGATGATCGCCGCCGCCCGCTCGGCCGAGAGCATGCGGCGGCCCGTATCGGCGCGGCGGTCGAGCATCGGCGTGGCGACACAGCCCGGGAAAACGACGCTGAGCGACAGGCCGGCCGTTTCGAGTCGGCCGCGGATCGCCTCGGCATAGAGCCGCACTGCGGCCTTGCTGGCCGCATAGGCGGGAGCCGCGGGCTGTGCCCGCCACGACGCGAGCGAGCTCAGCAGCGCAAGCTGCCCGCCGCCCGCCATCAACGGCAGCGCAACCTCGATGGTGTTGATGATGCCGACGAAGTTGACCGTCGCGACCTCCTGTGGCGGACGGCCGAACTCGTCGGTGACGCCGGCGCAGGCGATCAGCAGGTCGATCGGGTCGGCCTGCGCTCGACCGGCCAACCAGTCCCGGAGCGTCTCGCGCCGGACGACGTCGATCGCCGCGCCGCAGGTATCCGCATCTCG
>JBGAKU010000077.1:0-21256 GCA_044224255.1 Geminicoccaceae bacterium | reverse complement strand
AGGCTGCGCCATTTCTAGGAGCCGCGGGTGCGGCCCGCGACGATCCCCTCTGGTCGGTGAGCGATGGACGATTTCATCCGCATCCGCGGCGCGCGCGAGCACAATCTGAAGGGGGTCGACGTCGACATCCCGCGCCACCGGCTGGTCGTGATCACCGGGCTGTCGGGGTCGGGCAAGTCGAGCCTGGCGTTCGACACGATCTATGCCGAGGGCCAGCGGCGCTATGTCGAGAGCCTGTCGGCCTATGCCCGCCAGTTCCTCGAGCTGATGCAGAAGCCCGACGTCGACCTGATCACCGGCCTGTCGCCCGCGATCTCGATCGAGCAGAAGACCACCTCCAAGAACCCGCGCTCGACCGTCGCCACGGTCACCGAGATCTACGACTATATGCGGCTGCTCTGGGCGCGGGTCGGCGTGCCCTACTCGCCCGCGACCGGCCTGCCGATCGAGGCGCAGACCGTCTCGCAGATGGTCGACCGGCTGCTGGCCATGCCCGAGGGCACGCGGCTCTACCTGCTGGCCCCCATCGTCAGGGGCCGCAAGGGCGAGTACCGTAGGGAGTTCGCGGAGCTGCTCCGGCAGGGCTACCAGCGGGTCAAGGTCGACGGCGAGCTGTACGACCTCGACGCGGTCCCAGCGCTGGACAAGAAGCGCAAGCACGAGATCGAGGTGGTGGTCGACCGGGTGGTGACGGCACCGGACCTGGCGCAGCGGCTGGCGGAGTCGATCGAGACGGCACTCGGGCTCGCCGACGGGCTGGTGATCGCAGAGAACGCCGACACGGGCGAGCGGACGACCATGTCGGCCAAGTTCGCCTGCCCGGTCTCGGGCTTCACCCTGCCCGAGATCGAGCCGCGGCTGTTCTCCTTCAACAATCCCTACGGCGCCTGCCCGGCCTGCGATGGCCTCGGCAAGAAGATGCTGATGGACCCGGAACTGATCGTGCCGGACCAGGACAAGTCGGTCGCCGACGGTGCGGTCGAGCCCTGGTCGTCGACGACCATGAACTGGTACCCGCAGACGCTCCTGTCGATCTGCAAGCACTACGGGGCCAGCCCGGACACACCCTGGCGCAAGCTGCCGGCCAAGGTCCGCGAGGTGATCTTCTACGGCTCCGGCGACGAGCTGGTGCGGATCGAGCTCGAGGACGGGCTGCGCCGGTTCGAGACCAAGAAGACGTTCGAAGGCGTGGTCCACAACCTGCAGCGGCGCTGGCGCGAGACCGAGTCGGCCTGGATGCGCGAGGAGCTGTCGCGCTACATGAGCTCGACCACCTGCGAGGCCTGCGGCGGCTACCGTCTCAAGCCCGAGGCGCTGTGCGTGAAGATCGGCGGCCGCCACGTCGGCGAGGTCACCGAGCTGTCGATCCGCGACGCGGTCGCCTGGTTCGCGGCCCTGCCGGCGCAGCTCAGCCAGAAGCAGCAGGAGATCGCCGCCCGCGTGCTCAAGGAGATCCGCGAACGCCTGGGCTTCCTCGACAAGGTCGGCCTGTCCTACCTGACGCTCGCCCGCGATAGCGGCACGCTCTCCGGTGGCGAGAGCCAGCGCATCCGGCTCGCCTCGCAGATCGGCTCGGGGCTGACGGGCGTGCTCTACGTGCTCGACGAGCCCTCGATCGGCCTGCATCAGCGCGACAACGACCGGCTGCTCGAGACGCTGCGCAACCTGCGCGACCTCGGCAACACGGTGATCGTGGTCGAGCACGACGAGGATGCGATCCGCACCGCCGACCATTTGATCGACATGGGCCCCGGGGCGGGGGTGCATGGCGGCGTGGTGGTGGCCGAGGGTGCTCCGGCCGAGGTGATGGCCGAGCCTGCCTCGCTCACCGGCCAATATCTCTCCGGCCGGCGCGTGATCGCCGTCCCGATACGCCGGCGCAAGCCCGCGAAGGACCGCTGGCTCGAGCTCACCGGCTGCCGGGCCAACAACCTGCAGGACGTCGACGCCCGCTTCCCGCTCGGCTGCTTCGTCGGGGTGACCGGGGTCTCGGGCTCGGGCAAGTCGAGCCTGGTGGTCGACACGCTCTATCCGGTGCTCGCCAAGCGGCTGATGGGCGCCAGGGCGATCGCGGGCGAGCATGACGGGCTCACGGGGATCGAGCACGTCGACAAGGTCGTCGACATCGACCAGTCGCCGATCGGCCGCACGCCGCGCTCCAACCCGGCCACCTACACCGGCGCCTTCACCCCGATCCGCGACTGGTTCGCCGGTCTGCCCGAGGCCAAGGCGCGCGGCTACGGCCCGGGGCGGTTCAGCTTCAACGTCAAGGGCGGCCGCTGCGAGGCCTGCCAGGGCGACGGTGTCATCAAGATCGAGATGCACTTCCTGCCCGACGTGTTCGTTACCTGCGACGTCTGCCAGGGCAAGCGCTTCAATCGCGAGACGCTGGAGGTCACCTACCGCGCCAAGTCGATCGCGGACGTGCTGGACATGACCGTCGACCAGGCCGTCGAGTTCTTCGACGCGGTGCCGCCGGTGCGCAACAAGCTGATCACCCTGCAGCAGGTGGGGCTGGGCTACATCCACATCGGTCAGCAGGCGACCACCCTCTCGGGCGGCGAGGCACAGCGGGTCAAGCTCGCCAAGGAGCTCAGCCGCCGCGCCACCGGCCAGACCGTCTACATCCTGGACGAGCCCACCACCGGCCTGCATTTCGAGGACGTCAAGAAGCTGCTCGAGGTGCTGCACGCCCTGGTCGAGACTGGCAACACGGTGATCGTGATCGAGCACAATCTCGAGGTCATCAAGACCGCCGACTGGCTGATCGACATGGGCCCCGAGGGTGGTTCCGGCGGCGGGCGGGTCGTGGCCGGGGGCACGCCCGAGGAGGTGTCACGTGTGGCCGGCAGCTTCACGGGGGAATATCTGTCCCGCATGTTGCCGAGCTTCAGGCGGCGCGAGAGTGCTTGAGCCACTCATCCCCCAAGGGGAACGAAGGGCGCGATGCGAGTGGTCCGGGTCGACTCCTCCGAGCCACTCGAGTTCGGGAGGACGTTCGGCACCCAGCAACCGCCACGGCGGACATAGTCCGTAGCGCCACGCACGAGCACGCCGACGACGGTATCGCTCGCCGCGTCGAACACCGGCGAGCCGGAGTTGCCGCCGAACGTATCGAGATTGGCGGTGAAGAAGTCGCGGTTGCTGGCGAGGATCCGCGCGCCAGCAGCGACCTTTTCGGGCAACCCGCTCGGATAGCCGATGACGTAGATGGCGGAGTTGAGCGCCAGGGCGCTGGTGCGCCGGAATGGCAGCGGCGTCTGCGACGTGACGTTGCGGTCGAGCCGGATCACGGCGAAGTCCGCCGCTCCCTCCTGATCGGCGAGGAGCCGGACCCCGCGATAGATCGCGCTGGCGGGGATGCGTGTCTGCACCGCTCCCGAAGCCAGCACCCGATAGCCGAACACGAAGCGGGCACTCGCGAGGCTGATCGGGCCGACGCAATGGCCAGCCGTCACCACGATGTTCTTGGCCGCCAGAAACCCCGAGCAGAACGCCGCCGTAGGTTGGGTGCGGAAACGCTCACCGGGGCAAAGATCGTAGGCGGAGCCGAGGGTCGGCGCCACGAGCCGGAAGCTGCCGTCACCGTTCGGCTTGATGCTCGACTCGCGCACCAGAGCGACCGTTCCGGCCGCGTTGCGTGCATCCGCGCCCCGGAGCGAGTAGACCTCCTGTCGGTTGTCGACGCCGTAGACGACGGGCGGCGGCTGCGGATCGGCGGCATGACCCACCGGGAGCAGCGATCCCCATCCCATCAGGCCGCCTGCCGCTAGGCAGATTGCCGACCAGAAGCCCCGCGACTGCCTTGAGCATGCCATGGATGCAACTCTCCCCGGTGATCAGTTGCGATGTCGTCGCGGCGAATGGGCCAGCTATTGCTTCGCTCCAGCTGGCCGACGACGAGGTCGCACAACAGCTCATCGCTGCCACATCATTCAACTGGCAGAGATGTACTTTTCAGCAACCTTTGGTTCCGTTCCGGAAAGTGCGAAATGTCACAAACTAGATTGCAACCTCTGGTGCTTGGCCACCCGGCATCCATCAACTAGGATGCCGATATCATCTATTAGGCGGCAATTTACTATGGGTGGCAATGCAAAATTCTGGCGATCCCCTGCCTGCTGTGCTATGCGAGCCGTGGTGGCGAGATCCGATTTGGAACGAGCGCTCGCGAAGAGGGCAGCGACTCGTCAAGTGTTACCTTTGTTCGAGCGCAGGGCCGCATCGGGTTTTGCTGCAGCACAAAGCTCCGATTGAGCAAGGGAGTTGGCCTCGATGTTGAAGACCGCTATGGCCCTTGTTTTCGCGATCGCGCTGGTCGCGCCGTTTGCGGCGCAAGCAGACCCGCCGACGCCGCCCGCCGTGCCTTCGGGCGCTATGCCGGCGAAGCCGAATGACCCCGTCTCCCAGTCGAAGATTTCCGGCTATACTATTGCGATCTGCTACACTTGTGGTGGTTGTTTCTCACGCCATGTAGCGACAAAGAGCTTGGGTGGCTTTAACTACGTTTACGAGTGGGGCTCGCGCTGCAGCGGCGGCCAGGCGTATAGAAGGGACAGCAATCCATACTTCTGCGCCTACAGCTGCTGAGATCGATCTCTTCTCGCGGAAGACGGTAGGAGCCTGCCTGACCCCAACATGGCTGCCGCTCGTTGACAGCTGAGGGATTCGGCTCGGCAACAGACTCGAAGAATATCGTTCGTTGGTTCTCAGACGCGGGGCGCTCCACGGTGAGTTGTGGGGCGCCCGCATGCGTCGTCGCCGCATAATATACAGTGGCTGCGGAGGCCGACTGCCCCCAAATGAGGCTTTGGTGACCCGATAGGTGGCGAGAGCCGGTCGTTTTGGGCCTTGTCGGCACCGTGATCGATCAGGTCGGGGGGCGGACGTCCTGGGTGAACCGAAGCTCCGGGCGCTGGAAAGGGGCGGCTTGGCTTGCATCACGCTTCGCCGCCTCGTGCGTCCGCGAGGGTCTCCCTCGCCTCCTGCCGGTCGTCCTGGTCGGCGGCCTCGACCTGCTGCAGCGCCGCCGCGTGCGGATGGAACTCGAGCCCGATCAGGATCGGGAAGTGGTCCGAGCCGAATGCCGGCAGCCGCTGCAGGCGGTGCAGGAGGAAATCCGGGCTGTAGAACACATGGTCGAGCGGCCAGCGCAGCCACCAGTGCCCGGCATGAAAGCTGTTGTAGAAGCCGCGCCCGACGCGCGGGTCGATCAGCCCGCTGAGCCGCCGGAACAGACGGCTGGTCCGTGACCAGGCGACGTCGTTGAGGTCGCCGGCAACGATCACCGGCAGGGGCTCGCGCGCGGCTTCGCGACCGACCAGCACCAGCTCGGCGTCGCGCGGCAGGGAGCTGTCGGCTTCCGTTGGACTTGGCGGCTCGGGGTGGATCCCGATCAGCACCACCTCCTCGCCAGAGCGCAGCCGCACCCGGGTGCGCAGCGAGGGGACGTCCGGCTGGAGCAGGAAGCGCAGCTTGGGGTCGACCAGCTCGAGCCGCGAGAACAGAGCGAGGCCGTAGGTGTTGTCCAATGGATGCACGACCCGGTATTGGTGCCCGGGCAGCATCCGCGCCAGCCGCTCGACCCACCAGGCGTCGGTCTCCAAGGCCAGGACGAGGTCGGGATCGACGGCCGCGATGCTGGCGGCGAGCCGGTCGGCATCGCGATTGTCCATCAGCACGTTGACCACGAGCAGGCCCAGGCTGCGCTCGGGCACGCTGTGGGTTCGCCTACCCTGCGGCCGCCACAGCCGCGTGTAGGGCAGGACGTGGCCGAGCTGCCAGGCGAGTGCCGCTCCCAGCAGCAGGAGCAGGGCCTGGTCGACGGGCCGGCCAAGCCCGCCCAACGCCATAAGGCCGAGGCCGGCCGCGAGCCCCAGCACCGCGATCTGCTGGCGCGGGAAGTCCCAGATCCGCACCCACCAGGCCCGCGCACGTAGGAGCGGCAGCAGCGTGGCGAGAACACACGAGCCCGCCAGCAGGCGCGCCAGGGTCAGCATCGGCTCCAACCTGGTCTCCGGCCTCCCTCGACCTGCCGCTCACGGCCGGCGATAACGGGCCGGCAACGAGGGGAGGCCGCCATGGCTGGGGCATTCGTGGAGCGGTTCTCGCTGACCGGCAAGCGCGCGCTGGTCACGGGGGCATCGAAAGGGATCGGGCTCGAGATCTGCCGGGTGCTGGCGGACGCCGGGGCGGACGTGGCGGCGGTGGCGCGCGACGCGGCGGGCCTCGCCGAGGCCAAAGCAGGGATCGAGGCCGCCGGCCGGCGCGCGCTGGTGATCGCGGCCGACATGGCGACGGTCGAGGGCCCGCGCGCCGCGGCCCGGCAGGCGCTGGAGGCCTGGGGCGGGATCGACATCCTGGTCAACAATGCCGGCATCGCCCGGGTCGAGCCCTTGCTCGAGATGTCGGCCGAGGACTGGGACCTGGTCCAGGCGGTCAATCTCAGGGCGCCGTTCCTGCTCGCCCAGGCGCTGGCGCCGGGCATGATCGAGCGGCGCATGGGCAAGGTGATCAATATCAGCTCGCAGACCAGCGACATCGCGCTCGTCCTGCACGGCGCCTACGCCGCGTCGAAGAACGGCCTGAATGCGCTGACCAAGGTGATGACCGCCGAGTGGGCGCCGTTCAACGTCCAGTCCAACGCCGTCTGCCCGACCGTAATCCTCACCCCGATGGGCGAGAAGGTCTGGGGCGATCCGGCGCGCGGCGACCCGATGCGGGCCAAGATCCCGCTCGGCCGCTTCGGCCGGCCGATCGAGGTCGCCGATCTGGTCCTGTTCTTGGCCTCGCCCGCCTCGGACCTGATCACCGGCGAGTGCATCTACATCGACGGCGGCTATACCGCGCTGTAGCGCAGGACGCGCAGAGCCTGCGGGGCGCGGCCGATGTCCGTGTCGATCCGCGCGCCGTGGTGATCGTCGCGAGGCCGAGACGATCACTGCCGCATGGGCGAAATCCGCCCCGATCTGGTCAGCGGGCGTTCATGGTCGTTGGCACCAAGCGCCCGCACACGTGTAGCGACAAAGAGTCTCGGTCCTGTTAGCTCAACACTTGCATCCGTCGCTTGGCGCGCTGATAGTCGGCAAAATTGATCTACAGACCTGCGGAGGGAAAGCCATTGGGCATTATCATTAGCGTCGCCTATTTGGTTGTGCTTCTCAGCGCAGTCTATGTGATCCTGCGTTGGCGCGCGGTGCGCTGCACCGGCCAGACGCCGGTCGGCACCTTCACCTTCGTCGCGCTGCTGTTCACGGCCGGGCTCGACATGGGCTTGGTGATGCTGCCGCTGACCGAGTTTCCGGCCTATGCCAGCGATCAGGCCTACGCCTTCACCAACCCGCTCGCCGTCGAATTCGGCATGTGGGGCCCGCTGGTCTGGATGATGTATTTCCTCTCCACCTTCTATTTCGTGATCATCGAGCCGGAACTGAAGGTGTTCGAGATCCCGGTCGTCAAATGGGTGTACAATCTGACGATCATCGCCACCTGCGCCTTCACGCTCTATCTCTTCTCGACCGCGCTGCCGACCTACATCCCCGGCATCTCGCATCCGGCCATCTGGGCGCTGATCGGGCTGGTGCTGGCGGTTTCGGTCTATTCCAGCGGCGACGTCAACTTCATGAAGTGGCTCGCCGTGACCTCGACCTGGATGTTCGTCATCCTCGCCTTCGTCGCGCTGGTCGCGGTGGCCTATTTCTACAGCGGTGTCGGAATTGGCGCGCTGCTCGTCAACCTGGGCCTGATGGGCGACTATTTCGCCAATCTACATCACTTCATCAGACCGATCAATGACTATCATTCCTTCTATCTGTTCTGGTGGTTCTCCTGGTCGATCATGATCGGCCAGTTCGTCGCGACCTTCTGCGGCGGACTCCAGACCTGGCGGCTGGCTGGGGCCATGATCATCTTGCCTGCCATCCCGCTCGGCGTCTGGTTCTGCGTGCTGTTCCTCTATTTCCAGAACGACATCGTCATCCCGACCTGGTTGAACTGGTTCATGGTCACGGTCGGCATCATCTTCGTCGTCAACTCCCTGGATTCGCTGATCCGGCTCTACGGCCTGAATCTCGGCTGGACCAAGCCCGGGCTCGGCTGGCGCAAATACTATCCGCTGCACTTCTTCCTGCAGCTCGCCCTGGTGCTCGCCTACAGCTTCACCCCATTCAAGATCCAATGGGTGGGGCTGGTGGTGATCGGCATCTACATGGTGGTCTATGCGTCGATCTTGCTGCGCCCGGCCAGCGTGAGCCGCGCCACCGCTCTTGAGGGACAATCGCCTTAGAGCGCGACCCGGCCCCAGACCTGGACCAGGGTGGGCGAGCAGAACGCCGTGCCCGGGCGCGCCAGATGGGCACGGCAGGCGGCAAGCGCCTCGGCGAGTGCCGTCTCGCCCATGAGGCCGCGGCTCAAGATCGCCTCGGCGAGCGATTCGACGGTTGCCGGCAGGAAGTCGTGCCACGGGTCCCCCGAGCGGACCCCGAACAGCAGCGGGCGGTAATGCACATCCTGCAATCCCGCCGCGACGGCCTGGCCGTAGAGTTGCTGTGCCACCGGCGTGTCGCCGACGCCGTGCGGCAGCATGGCCTCGAGCGCTCCCCGCAGGCGGCCCCAGGCCGGATGCGGCGGATAGCACCGCAAGGTCGAATACTCGGCTTCCTGCTGGGCGACCCACCCGCCCGGCCGGGTCAGGCGGACGGCCTCGGCGAGCAGGCCGCGCGGATTGCCGACGACGCAGCCGATCAGGCGCATATGGACCAGATCGAAGCTTCGCTCCGGCAGCCCGGTCCGGAAGGTGTCCCCGGTCGTGAATTCGGTGTTGGCAGCGGCGCTGGCACGGGCATGCGCCACGAACTGAGGGTTCGAGTCGAGGCCGACCACCCGGCCCTGCGGACCGACCCTGGCGCTGAGCAGGTCGGTGATGCCGCCGGGGCCACAGGCGAGATCGAGACAGCACCAGCCCGGCGCAGCAGAGGTGCGGCGGAACAGGGCGAGGCCGGCCGCAGACCTCGGGCATGACTTATCCGGGCTGCAAGCCGAGGCTATAAGCCCTGCGGGCCACGGAAGGGAGCGCAGCCATGGGCCGGATCGTCGCCGCCTTCGCCTATCGCTGCGGCCACCGCGTCGCGGAGATCCAGCTCGGCGACAGCGCCGCCTGGGCCCGCGAGCGGGGCGACTTCGTCTGGATCGGCTTCCACGAGCCGACCGAGCAGGACCTGCGCACGCTGCAGCAGCAGTTCGGGCTGCACGAGCTGGCGGTCGAGGACGCGCTCAGTGCGCATCAGGTGCCCAAGCTCGAGGTCTACGGCGAGTCGCTGTTCGTCGTCCTGCGCACCGCGGCGCTGCAGGACGGGCGGGTGGCGTTCGGCGAGACCCACATCTTCGTCGGCGAGGACTACATCATCACCGTCCGGCACGGGGCATCGCAGTCCTATATGCCGGTGCGACTGCGGCTGGAGGCCAGTCCGCGGCTCCTGCAGCACGGGGTCGACTATGTGCTGCACGCGCTCCTGGACTATGTCGTCGACCAGTACATGCCGGTGGTCGCCGAGGCGGTCGAGGAGGTCGACGCGATCGAGGAGCGGCTGCTCGCCAGCCAGCTCGTGCGGGCCGACATCGAGCGGATCTACGAGCTGCGCCGCGAGCTGGTCCGGCTGCGACGGGTGGCGGCGCCGATGGGCGAGGTCTGCTCGCGGCTGCGCCACGTCGACCTGCCGTTCATCGACAAGGACATGCGGCCCTACTTCAAGGACGTTCTCGACCACGTCGTCCGCGTCAACGAGACCATCGACGGGCTGCGCGAGGTGCTGAGCTTCGCGTTCGAGGCGGCGCATCTGCTGGAATCGGCGCGGCAGGGCGACGTCTCGCGCAAGTTCGCCGGCTGGGCCGCGATCCTCGCCGTGCCGACCGCGATCGCCGGCATCTACGGCATGAACTTCGAGTTCATGCCCGAGCTGACTTGGCACTATGGCTATTTCACGGTTCTGGCCGTGATCATCGCCGCCGCCGGGCTGCTGTTCTGGCAGTTCCGCCGGTCCGGCTGGTTGTAACCCCGGCTCAGGGCGCGGTGAACGGCACGAACCGGCTGGGCAACTGGCCCTCGGCGATCAGGACCAGGGCGCTGTTGTCGCGCTCGAGACGCTGCGCCTGGTCGACTGCGGCGACGAACAGGGTCTCGAACTCGGACTGCGGCGGCGGACAGGCCATGCGGGTCATCATGAGCGGGCCGAGCACCAGCCGGCCGTCGCGCACCCCGATCGGCCCGCCATAGCGGTTGCAGCCCGAACGGCCGGCGATCCGGCCAGGCTCGGTGAACTCGAGGCTGACCACGACGTCGGCGGGCACCTCGCGGCCGGCAACGGTCCTGGCGATCCAGCGCGTGCCGTCCAGGCCATCCGGCAGCGGGCCGGGCGGCTGAGCCGCGGCGCAGCCGATCACAGCACAAGCCAGCAGGGCGAGCAGGGCCGGCCGCATCGGCTCACCAGCCGAGCGGCTCGAGGGTGCTGCGAACACCCTGGCGGGAGACTAGGGTCAACACACCGTCGGCGACGTCGGCCTGGTAGGCAGCGTGCAGCATGTCGATCAGCGCCTTCTGCATCGTGGCCTGCTCGGGCGTGCAGGGGGCGAGGGTCTGGCGCAGGATGCCCATGGTTACCTTGTCGCCGCGCGAGGCGAAGGGGCCGACATACTGGTTGCAGCCCGCGGTACCGCTGACCTGATCGCCCTCGGGCGCGAACTTGACCGTCATCTGCGACGGGTCCGCGACCGCCTTGCCGTCGATCGTGTCGACCTTCCAGCTCGTGCCCTGGAGCCGGTCGCCGATCCGCTCGCGCGGCCCTTTGCCCTGCTGAGCGGGCGCCGGCAACGGTGCGGCCAGCACCGCGATGAGGATTGACGCCGCGAAGGTCCGGTGCCGCATACCCTGTCACGCTCCCCAGCCAGAGGCAGGCACCGGTAGCGGTGCCGCAGGGCCGTGACAAGGCCGGCACCCCCTAGGGTGCTAGGGAAAGCTGCCGAAACCGGAGGGCCAGCTCTCCTCGTCGGCACCCTTCTCACCGTCCTTCGCGGCCGGCTCGCCCGCCTCGCCGGGTTCGGGATGCTCGACCAGTCTCGACAGGGTCTCGTCCTCGTGCTCGGTATCCTGAGCCGTCGCGTGATCCGGCTGGCCATCCATCATGTGAGGCGCTCCATTCGGGGACATACAGAGGGCACCCCGGGCGCCAGCATGAAGCCCTCTCCACCACCGCAGCGCAACTTAGCATTTGCACAACAGCTCGTCCGCCGAGTGCGGCATCCGGGTCACGGGCTCCGGCCCGTCATGCCGAGATAGAGCGTGGCCGCGACCGCAGTCGCGAGGTTGAGGCTGGACACGCCGGGCCGCATGGCGAGGGCCAGCCGCAAGCTTGCGCGGGCGAGGAGGTCGGCGCCGATTCCGGTCCGTTCCGAGCCGAACAGGCACAAGGCGGCCTCCGGCAGGGCGCCGGGCGTCAGCGGCGTGCCGGTGGGGTCGATCGCCACCAGCGGCCGTCCCGTCGCGCCGAGCCGCTCGATCCGCGCCACCGGCAGGGCGAACTGCAGACCGGCAGCACCGCGCACCGCGGTCGGATGCCAGGGGTCGCTCGGCCCGAGCGCCAGCACCCCCGCGGCACCGACGGCCGCGGCGACGCGGATCACCGCGCCGATATTGCCGAGATCGCCCGGGCGCTCGAGAAGGACCAGAGGCGCGCCTTGCGGCTGGTCGAGCAGCGCTGCGACGTCGACCTGCGGCCTCCGGGCGAGGGCCAGGACGCCCGTGGCCGGGGGTATCGGCGCCAGATCCGCGAACGTCGCCGCGTCGACCTCGCGCAGGAGCGTGGCGAGGCGGGTCAGCAGGTCGGGCGCGAGCCCGGCCGCGAGCGCGGCGAGCGCGGCGGCATCCGGCGTCACCGCCTGCTCGACCGCCGCGCCGAAGCGTAGGGCATGCTTGAGCGCGTGGAACCCTTCGAGGACCACGAGCGCCTTATCCGAGCGCGCCTCGCGGAAGCGGGCAACCAGCGCGGACCCGGCGGGTGCGCTCATCTTATGCCGCGCTGCAGCAAAGCGCTCACGCAGTCGCGCGACGCGCGATCCGGTGATCGAGGCGCTCGTCGTCGAGCCCCGCCGGCTCCTGGTGCAAGATCACCTCGGCCGCCGGGAAGGCCGCGAACAGCTCCGCCTCGATCGCGTCCGTGATCTCGTGCGCGGCAGCGACGGTCATGTCACCGTCGAGCTCGACATGCAGCTCGATGAACTGGGTCGAGCCGGACTCCCGGGTACGGAGATCGTGCAGATCCTGCACCTCGGGATGGGCCAGCACAATCTCCTTGATCCGCGCGCGGGTCTCGGGCGGCAGCTCGTGATCCATCAGGACCCTGATCGCGTCCTGGGCGATGGCGAAGGCGTGCCAGCCGAGATAGACGGCGATCGCGGCGCCCATGACGGGATCGACCCACAGCCAGTCGAGGTGCGCGCTCAGCACGAGCGAGGCCAGGACCGAGAGGTTGGTCAGAAGGTCGGCGCGGTAATGCACGCTGTCCGCGTTGATCGCCCGGGAGCCGGTCACACGGACGACGTGACGCTGGAAAAGCACCAGGAGCAGGGTCGTCACCATCGCGAATACCATCACCCCGACCCCGAGCCCTGCCGCACCGACCGGCTGCGGCGAGCCGAGGCGGCGGATCGCGTCGATCAGCACGAACACGGCCGAGCCGCCGATCAAAGCACCCTGCGCCAGGGCGCTCAGGCTCTCGGCCTTGCCATGGCCGAAGCGGTGGCCGCGGTCGGCAGGCTGTTGCGCGATCTGCACCGAGACGAAGGTGATCGCCGAGGCGACGATGTCGGCGAGGCTGTCGATCAGGGACGACAGCACCGCCAGCGAGCCCGTCGCGAGCGCCGCCACGAGCTTCAGCGCCGCCAGGCTCCCGGCGAGAGCGAGGCTCGCCATGGCGGCGAGCCGGCGGAGGCGGTGCGGATCGGTGGGAAGCAGATTGCGCATGGGCGGTTCCGGGGCCGTGTCCTCCGTTGGCCGGCTGTCTAGTCCGTCCGGCGGCTTCTGCCCACCGCTCAGCGACGAGCCGTCCCGGCATCGGCGCGCTCGTCGGGACGTGCCGGGCGCGGCCCGCTGCGGATGAGCACGCCCTCGGTGGAGGTCGGCAGGCGCGCGCCGTTCAGCCAGGCGCAGACATCGTCGAGCACCCGCTCCAGCCCACTCGTCTGCAGCAGGAGATGCGGCGCCTGGGGATAGCGGATCGCGGTCACCAGGGGGCGGAGGTCGCGCACGGCCCGCTCGAACAGGCGCAGCGGGATGATCCCGTCGGCCCGGCCATAGAGGAACAGGGTCGGCACGCGCAGCCGGCGGGCCGAGGCCGAGGCGGCATCCGCCAGGGAGAGCAAGCCTTTGTAGGCGTCGGCCCGGATGAACCGGACGATCCTGGGGTCGCCGCTCAGCCGCTCGCGCGCGATCGGGCTGAACTGCGCATGGGCGCCGCGGCTGAGCCGGCGGGCGTAGCCGGGGGCGAGAAAGGCGAGCGTGCCGATCGCGACGTCCCACATCAGCCGCAGCCGGACGCCACGGCGCACCGCCGGCTCGACCAGGATCAGGCCATCGACGGCCTCCGGCCGGAAGCGCGCGGCCGCGACCAGGGCCACGGCACCGCCCATGCTCTCGCCCAGAAGGAACATGCGGGTGCCGTCGCCGGGGCGGAGCAGCTCGATCACGGCCCGCAGGTCGCGCACCAGCCGGCGCCAGCCATGCCAGCTGCCGCACCCGTCGGTGTCACCGAATCCGCGCTGGTCGTAGGCGTGGACGAGAAAGCCACGCCGCGCCAGCGCAGGGCCCGCCTCGGCGAAGGCCAGACGGAAGTCGCCGAAGGCATGGAGCGCGATCACCGTGGCGATCGGCGGCCCGGGAGGATGCCAGCTGATCAGAGGCAGCCGGAACCCGTCCGCCATGACCAGGATGCGCTCACGGACGGTCACCGTCCTGTCGTCGTCGACGGGATCGGTCGAACCGCCTGCTGGCTCGGCCGTTCGGCCGTCGTCGGGCACGCGCAAGACCATGACACTGGCGGAGATAGGTCGTGCGCAGGCAGTCGCCAATGCAAGCCGCGACCGCGTCGCGCGAAGACAGCTTGCGGACGGGTCGGCGCTGCTGGCAAGAATTGGGTGGTGCGGGGCAGGGGTGCCGGCGCCACGGGAGGTGACGGATGATCAAGCTCGCAGCGCCGGCGCTCGTCGCGGCGCTCATGGCTGCCTGGCCGGCGCTGGCCCAGGATGGCCCCACCCAGCTCGGGCCCGAGGACGTCAAGCGGGAGCTCGTGGGCAAGGTCTGGCAGGTCGAGCTGCCCAACGGCGTGCCGGCTGAGGAGACCTTCCGCGCGGACGGCACGGTCAAGATCACGGGCGGGCTCAGCGACCGCGGCTACTGGCGCCTGTGGGAGCAGGGCTACTGCACCCAGTGGTACCGGATGCGCAAGGGGGCCGAGCGCTGCTTCACGCTCGACAAGACCGCCGACGGCAAGATCCGCGTCTTCAAGCCGGACGGCGACATCTCGATGACCATCCTGAGCACCGAGCCGATCAAGGAGGAGTAGGCCGGCTCACCCCGCCAGCCGCCGGATGGTCTCCTCCAGGTCGCCCTCGGTGGTGAGCGGGTTGATCGTGCACAGGCGCAGCACGCTGCGGCCCTTGAGCGTGGTCGAGGTGACCGCCGCGTAGCCGCTGTCGGACAGCACCTTCGCCCGTTCGGCGTGCGCCGCTGCGTCTGCCCCGCGCAGGGCAAAGGTGACGATGCCGAGCTGGGCGGGAGTGACGATCTCCCAGACTTCCGGGCTGCGGCGCAGGATCGCCTCCGCCGCCTCGGCCAGCTCGATGCCGCGCGCGACCGCCGCGCGCAGCCGCGCAGCACCGTAGGTCCTGAAGGTCAGCCAGAGCTTCACCGCCCGCGAGCGGCGGGTGAGCTCGAGGCTGCGATTGCCGAAATGGACCTCGCCGGCGGCGCCCATCACGTCCTTGAGGTATTCGGGGTTCATGCTGAACGCCCGCTCGAGCGCACCCGGCCGGCGTACCAGGACGCAGCCGACGTCGTAGGGCTGGAAAAGCCACTTGTGCGGGTCGAGGACCAGCGAATCCGCCTCGCCCATGCCGGCCAGCACTCCGCGGCCGGCATCGCACAGGGCGGCCGGCGCGCCATAGGCACCGTCGACATGCAGCCACAAGCCTTCGGCCCGGCACAGCTCGACCAGCTCGGGCAGCGGGTCGACGGCACCGGTATTGGTGGTGCCAGCCGAGGCCACGACCATCATCGGCCGCCGCCCGGCGGCGCGGTCCGCCGCGATCGCCTCGCGCAGGGCCCCGAGCGGCATGCGCAGGGCCTCGTCCGAGGCGAGGACGCAGATCTCGGCCGGCGTGCAGCCCATCGCCCGCAGGTCGCGCGCCAGGGAGGAGTGGGTCTGATCGGTCAGGTAGGACACGCCCTGGCCGAGCGTGGCGCGCGCGGCGGCGAAGGCGGTGAAGTTGGCGAGTGAGCCGCCGCTGACCAGGACGCCCTCGGTGCCCTCGGGCATGCCCATGAGTTGGCGCAGCCACTCGACCACGATCAGCTCGAGCGTGGCCGGCCCAGAGGCGCCGACCCAGGAGGCGCAGATCGTATTGTGCCCGGTCGCCAGCCATTCGCCGAGCACCGCGGCGAAGGAGGAGGGGCCGGGCACGCGCGCGAAGTAGCGCGGATGGTCGCCGTGCTGCATATGGCCGAACACCTGCGTCACCAGCAGGTCCATCGCCGCCTCGGCATCGCCCGGCTCCTCGGGGAGCGGGCCGCCGAGAGCCGCCTGCAGCGCCGGCGGCGTGCCGGTGACGATCACTGGCCGCTCCGCCTTGTGCAGGAAGTGGTCGAGTGCGAGGTCGACCATACGGTAGCCGAGCCGGCGCATCTCCTCCGGCTCGAGGCCGAGCGTGTCGGGCGCGTGCGCGGGCTCAGTCGACATCGAACCGGATCCCCTGCGCCAGCGGCAGAGCGCGCGAATAGTTGATGGTGTTGGTGGCGCGCCGCATGTAGGCCTTCCATGCATCGGAGCCGGATTCACGACCGCCGCCGGTCTCCTTCTCGCCACCGAAGGCACCGCCGATCTCCGCCCCGCTCGGGCCGATATTGACGTTGGCGATGCCGCAGTCGGAGCCGCTCGCCGAGAGGAACTTCTCGGTCTCGCGCACATCGTTGGAGAAGATGCAGGAGGACAGGCCCTGCGGGACGTCGTTGTGCAGCGCCAGCGCCTCGTCGAACTCACGGTAGGGCAGAACGTAGAGGATCGGGGCGAAGGTCTCGTGTCGGACGACGTCGCTCTGACCGGGCATGTCGACCAGGGCCGGGCGGACATAGAAGGCGTCAGGATGACGGTCGGCCAGCACGCGCTCGCCGCCCTCGACCTTGCCGCCCTCCGCGCGCGCCCGCTCCAGCGCGGACTGCATGCCACGGTAGGCGCCGGCATCGACCAAAGGCCCGACCAGGGTGCCTGCCTCCAGCGGGCTGCCGATCGGCACCGAGCGGTAGGCTTTGCCGACGCGGGCCAGCACCTCGTCCTTGACGCTCTCGTGGACGATCAGGCGGCGCAGGCTGGTGCAGCGCTGGCCGCAGGTGCCGACGGCGGAGAACAGGATCGCGCGCACCGCGAGGTCGAGATCGGCCGACGGGGTGACGATCATGGCATTGTTGCCGCCGAGCTCCAGGATCGAGCGGCCGAAGCGCTGGGCGAGCACCGGCGCCAGGGCCCGGCCCATCGCCGTCGAGCCGGTGGCCGAGACCAGGGGCACCTGCGGGCTCGCCGCCAGCGCCTCGCCGATCGCCCGGCCACCGATCAGGACGGTGTGCAGCCCCGCCGGCGCGTCGCCGAAGCGGGCGAGCGCGCGCTCGAGCAGGGCGCCGCAGGCTAGTGCCGTGAGCGGGGTCTTCTCCGACGGCTTCCAGATCACGGCGTTGCCGCAGACCAGGGCCAGGGCGGTGTTCCAGGACCAGACGGCGACCGGGAAGTTGAAGGCGCTGATCACGCCCACCACGCCCAAGGGGTGCCAGGTCTCCATCATCCGGTGGCCGGGGCGCTCCGACGCGATGGTGAGCCCGTAGATCTGCCGCGACAGCCCGACCGCGAGGTCGCAGATGTCGATCATCTCCTGCACCTCGCCCAGGCCCTCCTGGACGATCTTGCCGGCCTCGATCGAGACCAGGCGCCCGAGATCGGCCTTGGCCGCGCGCAGCTCCTCGCCGAGCAGGCGGACCAGCTCGCCGCGCCGGGGTGCGGGCATGTCGCGCCAGACCGCGAAGGCATCCTGCGCCTGGGCAATCGCTGCCTCGGCCTCGGCGACCGTGGCCTCCGGGACCAGGGCGAGCGTGGAGCCGTCGACCGGCGAGCGGGCGGCGAGCGTGCCGCCGGTGCGCCGGGCGGGCAGCACGCCCAGGCGGTCGAGAAGGGCGCCGGCCTCGGCGGCCAGATCGGATGGGGCTGCGTTGCTCGACATGGCGGATGCCTCGGATTCGGGTGCTCGGATCAGATGCGGGCGGCGGCGAGATGGGCGAGCTGGGCGCCAATCTCATAGTACAGCTCCTTGCCCGCGCGCAGGGCGTCGGCCTTGGGCTGCGTCACCGGCAAGGGCAGATCGGCCTCGCGGATGGCGCCAGTGACGAGCTCGGCCGTGACTCGGCCGAAGACGGTGCCGGGTGCGATGCCCCGGCCATTGTAGCCGCAGAAGCCGATCACGTTGCGGGCGAGCTTGTGGAAGCGCGGTAGATGATTGTCGGTCATGCCGATGGTTCCGTACCACTCGGCCACGAAGTCCAGCTCGCCGAGGTGCGGGAACAGCTTGCGCAGCGCGCGGCGTGCCCAGGCGCGGTGCACGGCGATGCCCGTGCCGCGCAGGGCGCCGACGCTGCCGAGAACGAGGTGGCCCGCACGGTCGAGGCGGACCGACATCATCACCCGGCGCGTGTCCCACGCACCCTGGCGCTCGGGCAGGACCGCCGCGAGCTGGTCCGGCGAGAGCGGGGCCGTGGCGAAGTTGAAGTAGGGCACGTGGACCTGCTCGGCACGGATCTCGCTCCAGGGTGCCTGCGTGTAGGCGTCGGTCGCGACCACCACCCAGTCGGCGGTGACCGAGCCCGCCGCCGTCCGCACCGTCCAGCGCTGGCCGGAGCTCTCGACGGTCACGACCGGACTGTCCGTCATGATCTCGGCCCCGGCGGCCGCGGCGGCGCGGGCGAGGCCGCGCGCGTAGGCGAGCGGCTGGATCGTGCCCGCGCGCAGATCGAGCAGCGCGCCGGCATAGGCGCCGCTACCGAGCTTGGCCGCTGTCTCGGCGGCATCGAGCAGGCGTACCGGGGCGCCGCGCGCCAGCCATTGCTCGGCGCGCCGCTCGAGCTCGCGCAGGCCCGCCGCACCGGCGGCGCAGTGCAGGGTGCCTGCGCGCTCGGGCTCGCAGGCGATCTGGTACCGCTCGATCAGCTCGAACACGGTCCGGGGCGCGTCGCCGAGGAGCGACAGCAGACGCTCACCATGCTCGGGGCCGAGGGCCGCGGGCAGGTCGGAAGGCATCACCCACATGCCGGCATTGACCAGGCCGACATTGCGGCCCGAGCCGCCGAAGCCGATCCCAGCACCTTCCAGGACGATGGCGTGAGTGCCGCGCTCGGCGAGGTGCAGGGCGGTCGACAGGCCGGTGTAGCCGCCGCCGATCACGACGACGTCGGCGGTGCGGTCGCCGGCCAGGACCTCGGTCGGCGGGGCGGGAGGAGCTGTCTGCGCCCACAGGCCGTGCGAGCGGGGGTCGCTGAGCAGCGGATCGTCGCGTCGGCCCGTCGTCGCCATAGCCTTGCCCCGTACGTGTCCCGTGGACGCGACATGAGTGCCTTTTCAGCCCGCCGCTGCATAGCGATGATCGCGCAAGAGTTCATGCGGCCGGGGAATGATCATGCGCACGCCGCGCCGCTTCCTGCCGTCGCTGTCGCTGCTGACGGCGTTCGAGGCGGTCGCCCGGACCGGCAGCATCACGGCGGCCGCGCACGAGCTGAGCCTGACGCAGGGCGCGGTCAGCCGGCAGATCAAGGCACTGGAGGAGCAGCTCGGCGCCACGTTGTTCGTGCGCGAGCGGCAGCGGGTGAGGCCGACGATCGCGGGTGCGGCCTATGCCCGCGAGATCCGCGACGCCCTGCGCAAGATCAGCGGTGCGTCCTTGAACCTGCGCGCCAATCCGGCGGGCGGCACGCTCACCCTGGCGATCCTGCCCACCTTCGGCACACGCTGGCTGGCACCGCGCCTGCCGCGCTTCCTGGCCGCCAATCCCGGCGTCACGATCAACCTCGCGACCCGGCTGGCGCCATTCGACTTCCGGCTCGAGCCGGTCGACGCCGCGATCCATTTCGGCCAGAGGGACTGGCCGGGGGGCGAGATGGTGCGGCTGCGTTCGGAGCGGGTGGTGCCGGTATCCAGCCCGAGGCTGCGGCAGGAGCTGGGCCTCGCCCGGCCCGAGGACCTGCACGCCGCCCCTCTCTTGCACCTCGCCACGCGACCCGACGCCTGGGAGCAATGGTTTACCGCCAACGGCGTCGCCGTGGAGGGCGTGCACGGCATGCTGCTCGACCAGTTCGCCATGGTCGCCCAGGCCGCGATCGCCGGGCTCGGCCTGGCGCTCCTGCCCGATTTCCTGATCGCCGAGGAGCTGGCGAGCGGGGCCCTGGTCACCGTGCTCGACCGGCCGCTGCAGAGCGATGGCGCCTATTGGCTGGTCTGGCCGCCCGAGCGGGCCGAGCACCCGCCGCTGGTGGCGTTCCGCGACTGGCTGGTGGGCGAGGCGGCGAACGGCTGAGGAAGCTCAGTCGGCGTACCAGAACGTATCCGGCAGGTAGATGCCGAACTGGCCGTGCGGCTCGAAATTGTAGAGCGCCTCCTTGGGCAGGTTCTTGAGGTTCGCGCGGGCGGCGATCGGCTGCATGACTCCGGAGACGAGGCCGATCGTGTAGCACTGGCTGGCATAGATCTTGAGCATCTCGTGCCAGATCTCCTCCTCGCGCTCCTCGCTCGCCGTGATCCACTCGCCGTAGAGATCCATCAGCCGCTTCGCCTCGGGCAGATCCGGCGGCTCGCCGGCCTCGCCCTTGGTCTCGTAATACTGGCCCCATTTCGGCCATTGCAGCTGATCGCCCTGGGCGGTCGGGGCGAAGTCCTTGGGCGGCATGGAGGAGGTCGGCACGCCGTTGTCGATGCCGAAGAACATCGACATCAGAGCACTGCCGGCATAGACGCGCTGACGCATCACCTGCCGGTCGGACGGCTTGGACGAGATCTTGAGGCCGATCTGCGCCCACTGGTCGGCGATCAGCTCGAGCACGTCGCTCTGCTCGTTGTCCTCGCCGGAGCTCTCGATCACGACCTCCATCGGCCGCCCGTCGGGCAGCAGCCGGGTGCCCGCGGCGTTGCGCTTGTCGAGGCCGAGCCCGTCCAGGATCTCGTTGGCGCGGTCCGGGTCGAAGGCGACGCACTCCGCACCCAAGCTCTCGTCCCAGAGCGGGCTGTCGGGCAGGATGGTGTTGTTCGCCGGCGTCGCGAGGCCGGCATAGAGGAACTGGCTGATCGCGTCGCGGTCGATCCCCAGCGCCAGCGCCTTGCGGAAGTCCAGATTGCGGAACAGGCCGCGCCAGACCTCGTCCGTGGCGTTCAGGTTGGGATAGATCGCCAGGTGCGAGGAGCGTGCCTCCGGCCAGAGCAGGGTCGTCAGGCCGTTACGAGGCTCGCTCTCGCGTAGGAAGGTGTAGTCCTTGAACACGAGGTAGCGCGACTGCAGGTCGGTCTCGCCGGCGCCGGTCTTGATCGGCACCAGCTTGCTGTCGACGATGTCGAAGATGAAGCGGTCGAGGTAGGGTAGCTGCTGGCCCTTCTCGTCGACGCGGTGGAAGTTGGGATTGCGCTCGGCGATGAAGCGGGTCGAGGGCGGCCTGGTCACCAAGTGCCAGGGCTGCAGCGTCGGCATGTCGGGGTCGTCGAAGTCGTTCAGCCGGTCCTTGCGCAGGAAGAGCTGGATCCAGTCGCGCGCGCCATTCTCCTTGATGGCGGCGGCAAGCGCCTCGGGCTCGGCATACTTCTTGTGGAACTGCTTCAGATAGTGAGCGGGCCGGTAGATGAACAGCTGGTTGGCCGCCGCCAGCGCCGGCAGAAAGAAGCGGTTCGGCTTCGACCAGCTCCAGCGGATGGTGAGGTCG
>JBGAKU010000076.1:0-21037 GCA_044224255.1 Geminicoccaceae bacterium | reverse complement strand
CATGAGGCCGTCGCCGGCAATGCTGAAGATGTGCCCCGAATACCGGGCGACTATCGGACGGATCAGCTTGCGGCGCAGGAGGGTCACACACATGGCCGCACGGAGAACGTCGCTTTCGACCATCCGGCTGTAGCCGACGAGATCAATCGCCAGGACGGCCAAAGAGTAGCGGCGCCAGCGCCGCAGCTCGTCGTTCGAATGGCATGGGAGCACCAGACCCAACTCGCCCGCCTGCACGAGGCGTGCACACGGGCATATTCACGCGTCACTGCGCAGAGACAATCCACCCTGCGACGGGCGTCGCCGAGAACAATAGTGTCGCCGGTTGCCCCGTGAACGCCGCGCACCGCGGCCAATGGCACCCAGGGTGACAGCTTGCTAGAGCCGCACCTGATCGTTCCCTCCTCAGCTTTGGGAGGAGTATCGTGCTGCGCGACAGAAATACCATCGATCCCCGCCGCCGCACTGGGATCCGGCTCGACGCCCATATGGCCTGCCACGTGAGCGGCGCCAAGCGGGCGCGTAATGCCAAGCCGCCACGAACGGGCTCATGGCAATATCCGCCGAAGATAAATCGATCAGCACTTTCTATCGCTTGACACAGGCGGCGATGACACAGGCGGCGTCAATGTTGCACATGAGGCCGTCGCCGGCAATGCTGAAGATGTGCCCCGAATACCGGGCGACTATCGGACGGATCAGCTTGCGGCGCAGGAGGGTCACACACATGGCCGCACGGAGAACGTCGCTTTCGACCATCCGGCTGTAGCCGACGAGATCAATCGCCAGGACGGCCAAAGAGTAGCGGCGCCAGCGCCGCAGCTCGTCGTTCGAATGGCATGGGAGCACCAGACCCAACTGGCCCGCTCGCACGAGGCGTGCACATCGGGCATTCACGCCGTCACTGCGCAGAGACAATCCACTCTGCGACGGGCGTCGCCGAGAATGAATAGTAGTCACGGTATTGTCCGCGGAACGCCGCAATCGCGGCCAATGGCACCCAGGGTGACAGCTTGCTAGAGCCGCACCCGATCGTTCCCTCCTCAGCTTTGGGAGGAGTATCGTGCCGCGCGACAGAAATACCATCGGATCCCCGCCGCCGCACTGGGGATCCGGCTCTCGACGCCCATATGTCGGCCTGCCACGTGAGCGGCGCCAAGCAGGGCGTAATGCCAAGCCACGAACGGGCTCATGGCAATATCCGCCGAAGATAAATCGATCAGTGCTTTCTATCGCTTGACACAGGCGGCGTCAATACTGCGACCGCTGCCGGCCTCGGTCGAGGCCTTGCACAATGCAGCAGCGACGTCAGGGACTCGGAAGCTCGGTCAAAGGAATCCCAACGCTGCAGGGCCTGGATCACCGCCACGCGACGTAGGATGTCGCGGTTGAGGCGGCGCTGATTGCCGGTGGCCGGCCAGGATCGGCCCTTTGCCTCAACCGTGGTCCAGGTTGTAACCGTGCCGGCTCGGGCCACAACGGGGGAAGAGCATGGCGGCGAGCTCCGGGACATGGGCGGAGATCCGGGCGACGGGGCGGTTGGGCCGGTTCGTGCTGCTCTGCCTCGCCGTCTGGCTGCACGCGGCGGATTCGCTGGTGACCGCGACGGCGGTGCCGGCGATCGTCGCCGACATCGGCGGCGTGCCTTATGTCGCCTGGAGCATCGCCCTCTACCAGATCGGCGCCATCGTCGCCGGTTCCGCGGCTGATCCGGCTCGGCACCACCATGGTGGTCACGGGTGCGGCAGCACTGGCGCTCGCCGTGCCGGCGGGCTCGCTGCCCGGCATCGTGGCCTGCCTGCTGCTGCAGGGTGCGGGCATGGGCCTGTGCTGGCCGGCGATCGTGCAGCGCTCGGTGCGCTGCGCGGACGCGACCGAGGGCACGCTCGCGGCGGCGGCACCCGGCACCATCCAGCGGATCGGCTTCGCGGTGGGTGCCGCCGCGACCGGGATCGCCGCCAATCTCGCCGGCCTCGGCGACGGCGTCTCGCCGGAGGCGGCCCGCGCGGCGGGGTTCTGGGTATTCGCCGCGTTCATCCCACTCCTGGCCCTGGCGCTCGCCGCCGCCTGGCGGTTCACGGCGGAAGAGCGTTGAGGCGGCTCAGCGCAGGACCACCATCGACACGGCGACGCCGGTCGCCAGCCACACCAGCAGGCCGAGCCCGATCGCCGCCAGCAGCCCGCGCATGCCACGACGGGAAGCGAGCCGGACATCGTCCGCGGCCGTGCTCGCGGGCGGCACCAGTCGGTGAAGCTTGGACTCGGCTGAATTGGAGAACACACCAAAACCTCAAAGCAGTTATAACGAAGACGGCAAATTTCACCCTATCATCCGAATCGCCGCTTTGACAAGCCGTCGGAACGTATTCTGCTCATGCGTATCAGACTATTCCATCCCAGCCACTCTATTCCATGATAGATCCGGGCATTTTGAAGCATTACTGGCAAGCGCGCGGATTCGACGCTGCGACTATCACCCGCGATAGGGCACAATGCCCTGTCCCGGCAGCCACAGGCTTCGGGCGGCGCACTCGTCTGCCAGAAGGCGTCGATCGGCATGCCGTCACGCAGCACCAGCCGCCGCCCACGCCCGACCGAGCCAGAAACGGCGGCCATCGCCCGGACAACACCGCGCCGGCCGCCGCGGCCAACCCGTGAGAACTTCGCCCTAGGGTCTCTCCGCCTCGACGACCGTCAAGCGATCGACCCGGCCGCGCTAAGGATGGCATAGGCAACTTCGATACGTCGAACGTCGCCATGATCCTGGATGAGGTCCGATGAGATGTTGTGGATCTTGCCTTTCTCGAACGAGTAAGAAGTGCCCGGAAGACCCAATGTGAATTGATTGTCGGCCTCTTTGGTGTTCTGGGCCCCATTCCTTCCCATGCCGCCATAGGGGTCGTTCTGATCTCCCATCGCAGCGGCGTTCTGGCCAGCGATGCGCGAAGCAAGCGGATAGGCGATGCCTACCGCCTTGTCGTTCTTGGTGTGCGTGATGATGACCGGTCCGGAGATGCGCTTCTCGTCCACCAAAGCGCGGAAGAACCCTTTCCCCTTGTCCTCGCCAAACCCGTTGGAGAGACCATTGTGGGAGAAGGCGGCTTGCAGCAGGCTCATCGTAATGAGATCGGTATTGGCCGGCAGGCCGTAAGCGGCTGCGGTCACCAGGCGGCCGCCGAAGCTGTGTCCCACAAGGTGAATGCGAATGGCTGGCTTTGCGGCGCGGATCTGCCCGAGCAGGTCGGCGACACCTTTGCTGCCCACGGTGCCGGCGCGCGACTTCATCTGGTAGTATGTCGCAAAATTGGCGATGCGACGCGCAGCCGCCTGAACACCGCTCAGCAGGTCGCCAAGACCTGTCGCTCCGCCGTTTCCCAAGCCGGAACCACCTCCCACCCCGTCACCGGGAGCCGCGGGAGCAACGACGGGTGCTTGAGCATTCTGGAACAACGTCTCGGCATCGACGGCGAAGAAGCCCGCGGACGCGTCGTCCTTTTCCTCCATCGAGCGATCGAGGATGCTCCGCAGAAGCCTGATGAATTCCTTCTTTGCGTCTGTCGTCGCAAGCTGGGGTACGAGCGCCTTCGCGCTGTCCATCGCCGCGACCCGCGCGGGATCCCGTTCCTCGCCGCCGAGTTGGTGCGGATCGTCCTTGAGCCTGTCGAGAATCCGATTGACCGCCGCCGCGTTCTGGGTCTCGGCCGCTGCGCTCGCCGCGCCGCCTCCCGGAATTAGATCGGCGTCCGTGAACCTCTTGCTCGGCCAGAAAATCCTGACGGCCGCGAAGTTCCGGTCGCGCAGGCGATCGACGAAATCCCGTAGCGGCGCGGGCACCGACGCTGGCGGTTGGCTCCGCAGGTCGAGCAGCTTGTCGATATTGCCAAGAAGCTCGTCGTAGAGCTGCGACGCGTCTGCCTTGTCGTTGTTCCAACCGTGAGACAGGACGAGGAGGTCGGTGATCGGCCCGAGGCCGGCCAACAATGCGTCAGCCTGAGGTTGCTGGAAGACATCGCCGTCCTTGGTGAATTCCACGTCAAATGCAGGTGTAGCCACAGTGTGACCCTCCTTTGTCAAACTGACTGGATTGCTCGGATGAGGTCAATGAGACCGTGCCCCTCGAAGTAGCGCTCCCGGCCCAGCGGGCTCGCCGTCGAAAGAAAGATTCGCTTAACATCGAGCGGCTTGCCTATGAACTCACGACGAATGGACAGAAAAGCAGCGATGGCACCCGACACGTGGGGTGCCGCCATGCTGGTGCCGCTGTCTTCCATGTAATAGGCGCTTCCATCGGCGGCCGAGGGATCGGCGGGTTCTAGTGCCTTCTTCAGGCGTTTGCCCGCCCCACAGGAAGTGATGCGTTCGCCGGGCGCCACGACATCGGGCTTGACTCTGCCGTCGCCAGTGGGCCCCTTCGACGAGAAGTACGACACACCATAGGTGTATGGCGCGTCCCTGTGCGTAGCCCCGACCGTAATAGCAAGCTCGGCATTCCCCGGATCATTAATGGTGTTTGATAGGCCGACTTTGGTGGGCCTCACTGACGCAGCCACCGTCCCAAAGCCAGTGTTCCCAGCCGCGGCAACAACGACGACGCCGGATTGAACGAGACGATTCACTTCCGCGCAGATGGGGCTTTGCCCGCAGGCGAACATCTCCGGATCGAACTCGTAGCCGACACTCAGATTCACGCCGTGAACCCGCAGAAGCTTGGGGTTGTCGTTTAATCTTTGACGCACGTAATCGAGAGCGCGGATCACATCGCTCGAGCGCCCCTCACCGTTTCCGTCCAGCACGCGGAGGCTGATCAATCGGCAATTCGGCGCCATTCCCCGAATCTGCCCAGCGCGGAGGGTTCCGGCCTCCTTGAATTGCCCCCGCACCAGTTCGCCGTCTGGTGTCGGTTCGTCGACACGCTCCAGCAGTCGAATCGCCCTTCCCGGCTTGCCCATGCCGGCAATGATGCCGGCGACGTGTGTGCCATGCCCGAAATCATCAGTCAGCGCGAGCCGGCGGTGCTCCTCGATGAGTTCCTTGCGCTCTTTCAGCATTTTGGCGAGCTTTCGCCGCGAGGCGCTCGTCGCTGGCCGCTCGAGACCGTCCGGATCTTTCGGTGCCGGCGCCACAACCGGGACTCCAGCGAATGTCGACTCGCTGTCTACGTAGCAACGGTGGAGATCCCGCACTTCGGGCGACAAGAGGGCATGCCCGCCCTCGACGTTGAAGTGCGGATGGTTGCTGTCGATTCCAGAATCGATGACGGCCCAGACGATGCCAGCGCCCGCTGCTCCAAAGGACTTGAAAGCGGCATCCGATTTCACCGTCGCGACCGAGCGATAAATCTGGCTCTGGACCGGAAAATCGGGCCAGAGCTTGTAGATTGCGCGGTATCGCATCGGATCGACCGCTTGCCCCGAATGTGACGTTCCGAGCGCCTTGTCCGCCCTTCGTGCTTCCTTGGCCGCCCGTTGTGCTTCCTTGGCCGCCCAATCTCCGTCTTGGCGGAGCAGCTTTTTCCACTCGTCCACCGTGAGCATGCACCGCGCGTAAGTCTTTGAGATGTAATCAGGCGGCGGCGGCGCCGAATCTTTGCCATTGAGCTCGGCAAGGCGCGTCTCTAGCGCAGCTTTTGCTCCGGAGATGCCCTCGATGTGCTGAAGATTGAGCTCGATGACATAGGGCCCACGATCCCAATCGTACCGCCCGAGCTTCCATTCACGCCGCTTCTTGCGATCGTAAAGCTCAGGTGGGACGAACCGTTGCGCAAAGTTGTCGGCGACTGGGCGACTGGATGGATCATCCGGCATGCGCTACCTCCGTGACCAGAAGACAATTGAAAGACGCATGATCTTGGCCAGTGCAACTCAGGCCAAGTCAAATGATAGAAGGCATTTCATACTTAAGCGACTCAGATGCATTTCCCTGTACGGATGTTGGTTATAAACCCGTATTGCTTGACGCAGCTCGCCGAACGCTGCTCACGGACCGGCGCCGCGTCATATCGATATCTCAACGAACGTAGTATATCTGCGAGCGCAAATCGCTGCAATAGGGCCTGTTTATTTCCTGGTGCTGCGACCGCCATCCCGCGATGAACCTGCATCGAATATGAACTCGTTCACCCCACTCACCGATCGAATGGACGTGCAGATTGTGCTCGGTCCGGTCATGTCCCCCGAATCGAAGCAGCAAGTCGATGCGGAAGGGTTCTGGCTGAGCCACGAGGCTTGGTCGGGGATCGAGCTGCTCTTTCCAAGCCACGCATTCCGGCTGTGATCGAGTCCGGGTCCTAGCCCCGCCCACGATAGCCCGGCACGCCCTGCTCCGGCAGCCACAGGCCCTCGGGGGGCGTGCCGGTCTGCCAGAACACGTCGATCGGCATGCCGCCGCGCGGGTACCAGTAGCCGCCGATCCGCAGCCAGCGCGGCGCGATGGCGGCGATGACCCGCTTGGCGACCAAGAGGGTGCAGCCCTCGTGGAAGCCGCCATGGTTGCGGAAGCTCGCGAGGAACAGCTTGAGCGCCTTGCTCTCGACCAGCCAGTCGCCGGGCACGTAATCGATGACGAGATGCGCGAAGTCGGGCTGGCCGGTCACCGGGCAGAGCGAGGTAAACTCCGGGCAGGCGAAGCGGACGAGATAGGAAAGATCCGGCTCGGGATTGGGCACCCGCTCCAGCGACGCCTTGTCGGGCGATGCCGGCAGTGCTGCGGCATGGCCGAGGATGGTGAGTCCGGACATGGCGGGACCTCGCTTCAGTATCGGGAGGTGAGCACCGGCTCGGGCACCGCGCCCCTCTTCCCGGCGGCGAGCAGGCCGGCGATGGCCTGCGCCAGATCCGCTGTGGCGACGGGCTTGTGCAGCAGCCGGACGAGGCGATGGTCGGACCAGGGGCCGTCGGGCAGCTCGCCATAGCCGGTGACGAACAGCACGGGCACGCCGCGGGCGAGGAGCCGGTCGGCGACCGGGAAGGAGGGCCGGCCGGAGAGGTTGACGTCCAGAACGGCAAGATCAAGGCACGGGCCGCTGCCGTCCACCTGCCGCTGCAGATCCTCGATCCCGTCGGCCGTGGCGACCACCTCGAAGCCGAGCGCCTGCAGCTCGCCGACGAGATCCATGGCGAGTAGCGGCTCATCCTCCGCGACCAGCGCCCGCAGCCCGTTCGGCACGGCGGCGCCAACCGGGGGCGGTGCCGCCAGGGCCGCCGGACCGGATCGGCCGACGCCCGCGACCTGGCTCAGGCGGTCGCAGGCGATCCGCAGCCGGCAGACTAGCCCCGTCTCGCGCCAGTCCAGGATCGCCTCGCCGCCGAGCTGGCCGCGGACCGCCGCGTCGAGCAGCCGGGAGCCGAAGCCCGTGCGTTCCGGCGGTGCTGCGAGGCGCGGCCCGCCGGTCTCGGTCCAGACCAGCAGGAGCGCGCCGTCCTGCAGGCCCCAGGCGATGTCGATCCGGCCTTCGGGGACGGACAGGGCCCCGTACTTCGCGGCGTTGGTCGTGAGCTCGTGCAGACACAGGGAGAGCGGCTGCACGGCATCGGCCTCGAGCGTCACCGGCGGGCCGGCAAGGGCGACCCGTCCGCTCGGCAGATAGGCGGCGAGCTCCTCCTCCAGGAGCGGGCACAGGCCGCCGCCGGTCCAGCGCCCGTGGGCGAGCAGGGTGTGGGCGCGCGCCAGGGCCGCGATCCGGCCCTCGAGCGCCTCGGCGAACTCGGCGGGGCGCTCCGCGCGGGTCAGGCGGACGACGCTCTGCACCACGGCCAGCGCGTTCTTGGCGCGATGGTCGACCTCGCGCGCGAGCAGGGCCTGCTGCTCCTCGGCCTCCTTGCGGGCGGTGATGTCGAGATTGATGCCCATCACCCGCTCGGGCCGGCCGTCCGCACCGCACAGCACGCGACCGCGCCCGACCAGCCAGCGCGCCGCGCCGTCCGCGAACGCCACCCGGTACTCGGTGTCGAAATCCTGGCACCGCTCGGCCGCCGCCGCGACCTCGGCGTGCGTCCGCTCGCGGTCCTCCAGGTGCACCGTTCGCTGCCAGAGATCGTAGGTCGGCGGCCCGGCCGTCGCGGGGTCGAGGCCGTGCAGGCGGAAGTTCTGCTCCGACCAGCGGACCTGGCCGGACGCGATGTCCCAGTCCCAGGTGCCGACTCCGGCCGCCTCCTGCACGAGCCGCATGCGCGCCTCGCTGTCGCGCAGGGCGTCGACGGCCCGCTTCTCCTGGTCGATGTCGACGATGACCACCGTGGCGCCGGCGATCGCTCCGGCCGCGTCCCGGGAGGGCAGGGCCGCGACCCGCGTCCAGATCGGGCCACGGGTGGCATCGCCCGTGAACAGCAGCTCCTGCCCGGGCCAGACCCGCTCGCCGCGCAGGGCGCGCTCCGCCGGGAAGCCGGGCGCGGCGATCCGCCGACCCTCGCCGTCCTCGGCTTCCCACTGGGCGGCATGCGCCAGGTCGCCCGAGAGGATGCCGGTCGGCAGGAAGCGCTCATAGACCGCGTTGCCGACCAGGGTCCGGCCGGCCCGGTCGATCAGCGCCACGCCGATCGGCAGCGCCTCGAGCACGCCGCTGAGCCGCCGCTCGCTGTCGCGCAGGCTGGCGGTGCGCTCCTCGACACGGCCCTCGAGGTCCCGATTGGTGGCGCGGAGCGTCGCGAGCGCACGGTGATGCTCGCGGGCCAGTGCCGCCACGACCAGAGCCGCGAGGGCCGAGATGGCGAGGAACAGCTGCAGCATCACGCCCCGGTGCCGCATCGAGTCCGGATCGCCGGCGAACGGGCTCACCCCGCCGATGGTGAACAGCGCGGTGATCAGGACCAGCAACAGGAGCGCCACCGCCGCGCCCTTGAGCTCGAACCGCACCGCGACCCAGAGCAGAACCGGCATGATGATGTAGACGAAGGACAAGGAGCCGCTCAGGGTCAGGACGCTGACGCCGACGAAGACCAACGCGAGCGCCACAGCCTCGGCGATCCGCCCCGGGCCGAAGCGGCCGAGGTCGCGCCAGCTCGCGAACGAAGCGAGACAGATCGGCGCGAAGACGAGCACGCCCGTGGCGTCGCCGATCCAGAACAGAGGCCAGGCCGAGAGGAAGGACTGGGTTCCCGACCAGGCGAGCGCACTGCCGCCGATCGTGGCGCTGACCACGGGGGCGATGCCCGCGGCGAGGAAGGTCAACGCCAGCACCTCGCGCAGACTCTCCAGCCGCAGCGGCCGCGTGCAGAAGCGCCCGACCAGCCAGGCGCCGGCCATCGCCTCAAGCACGTTGCCGGCGAAGATCAGCACCGCCACCGGCAGCGCATTGTGGAACAGGAGCAGGTTGGCCGCGGTCTCGGCCACGAGTGCGGCCGCGATCCACCACGGCCACAGGCGAGTCGGGCTCAACAGCAGCGTGGCGACGAACAGCCCGCTCGGCGGCCAGATCGAGATGCCGGTCTCCGGGATGATCGCAAGGAGCTGCGCGAAGCCGGCACCCAGAAGATAGAAGCCGACGAAGAGCAGCAGCCATAGGAGGGGCGGCCGGCCGTGCGGCGCTGCGGGCGACGGGCGCCCGTCGACCATGTCGCCCGCGGGGTCCGACAGCTGCGCCACGTTGCTCGATCCCGAACACTGCCCAGCAGAGGAGACAAGGACAGCTCGACGCGAACCATAGCGGAGAAGGGCGCGACCTGTCAGCCGGCCCCGATCGCGGGCTCGGCGGGTGCGCCGAGACGCCCGGCCAGCGCCGCAAGCAAGGGCGCTTCCAGGGGCAGGTCGAGCTTGCCTGTGATCGCCTCGGCCGCGCTCAGGTGCTGGCGCGCCGCTTCCCGGTCGTCGGCTGCCAAGCTCGTCGCGAGCAGCCGCAGCGCTGCCGCCTCGAAGGCGCGATAGCCGTGCGCCGTGGCGTGCTCGTGGGCCACGCCGGCCGCCGTCGTGGCGTCGGGTTGCCCGGTGGCAAGGCAGGCCTCGGCCCTGAGCAGCAGCGCATGACCACAGCTCCAGGAGAGGTGCATCTCCCGGCAGTCCCGGATCGCGGCTCCGAGCCGATCGAGCGCCTCCCGCGGGCGACCCGCCAGCAGATCGGCGTGGCCAAGCAGAGAGAGATGCACGGCCGTCACCGTCCGCAGGCCGCTGCGCCGGCCGTAGTCGAGATTGGCCTCGATCAGCGGGAGGGCGGCGCCGGCGTCACCCTTGGCGAGCAGGGTCGCGGCCAGATGATGGTTGGCGACGTGCATGTCCCAGCCGCTGCCGGCCTCGGCCGCCACGGCCCGGGCCTCGGCGCCGCGCCGCAGGGCCTCCTCCCAGCGCCCGAGCTGACCCAGCGCGTGGCCGAGCACCGCCAGCAGCTCGACGGCGAGCAGGCCGCTGCTGCCGACGGCGGCGATACGCAGCCCCTGCCGGCAGGCGTCGGCATCCGTCTCGAGCTCGGCCGCGGCGGCCCGATGCTCGCCGGCGGCGAGCAAAGCGAGGCCGAGCGCGCAGCGCGCCATCGCGGCGAGGTTGGCGTCGCCGACGACGGTGGCGATGCGGGCCGCCTCGTGCCCGTAGCGAACGGCGCGCCGCGCATGGCCGCCGAACACCGCCTCGACATGAGCCCGCTGCGCCCGGAGCTGGCCGCTCAGCCGCGTCATCCCGAGACGGCCGGCGCGGCTTTCCGCCTCGCGCAGCTCGGCCATCAGGCGCGGCATGTCGCCGGTGGCGAGATAGGCCCAGCCGCGGGCACGGCGCAGGTCGATCATGGCGATCTCGGCGGTGGGATCGCCGATCAGCCGGTCGCCGGCGGCGATCGCCTTGGCGGCCAGGGCCAGCCCCTCGGCATCGGCCCCCCGCTCGAGCGCCGTGCGGGCCGCGGCGCCGTAATGGTGCAGGGCCTTGGCCCAGGCTTCGGCGCCAGCCGCATGGCGTGCCATGTCTTCGGCACCGGCGGTCGCGGCGCCACGCTCCAGCGCCGCCAACAGCCCGGCATGGACGGCACGGCGACGGCTCCTGAGCAGGCTCTCATAGGCGACGTCCCGGACCAGGGCGTGCTTGAAGCGGTAGGTCGCCCGGGGCGGATCGCCGGGGCGGAACAGGAGCTCGGCGGCGCAGAGCCGATCGAGCTGCCGCAGCAGCTCGCCCTCGTCCAGATCGGCCACGGCCGCGAGCAGCGCATGCTCGAACTCGCGCCCGATGCAGGCGGCGATCTGGGCCAGCTCCTTGGCGTCCGCCAGCCGGTCGAGACGGGACATCAGCGCATCGTGCAGCGAAAGCGGGACCTCAATCGCAGCCTCCGGCGCATCCGCCCGCTCGGCCAGGGCCTTGGCCAGCTCCTCGACGAACAGCGGCACCCCATCGCTGCGCCGCGCCACGGCATCGAGCAGCCCGGCGGCGGGCGGGCCGCGCCGTGCCAGCAGGCCGGCGGCGAGTTCGGCAACCGCGGCACGGCTGAGCCGACCCAACGTCAGCCGGGTCAGATGCCGCCGGTCGGACAGCTCCGGCAGGCCTTCGGGGCGGCCGGCGAGCACGAGCATGAGGCGCGCGTCAGCCAGGCGATCGAGCAGCAGCCGCACCAGCTCCAGCGTGGTCGCATCGAGCCAGTGCGCATCCTCGACGATGAGCAGCACGGGCCGGTCGCAAGTCTGGGCGAGGAGATGCTCGGCCAGGGCCTGGAACGTCCGCTGACGCCCTTCCGCACCGAGCCCGTGCTCGCGCAGGCGCTGATCGAGCGGAGCCAGCAACCCGGCCTCGCGCTCCTGCGCCAGGGGCCAGAGCGGGCTGTCGGTATGAATGGGCGCGCCCTGCCAGGGGAGCCCGCGCGAGGGCTCGGCTGCGGCCAGCTCGCGCAAGGCCAGCAGGAGCCGTGTCTTGCCGATGCCGGCCTCACCCGCGAGCAGCACAGCCTGTCCCTGGCCGGCGCGGGCGAGCTGCCAGCGCTCCGCGAGCAGCGCCAGCTCCGGCTCCCGCCCGATCATCGGGGCCGACGCGCGGTCGCGGAAGGTCCCGGCGGCGGCGGCGGCCGGGCCGCCCACCTGCCAGGCGGTGACGCGCTCGCCGAAGCCGCGCGCCTCCAGCCCGTCGACCCGCGTCAGCGCGAAGCGGCCGGCCAGCAGCCGGCGGGTGGCGTCGGCCACCAGGACGACGCCCGGCGGGGCCAGCGACTGGAGCCGTGCCGCAAGGTTCGGCGTCTCGCCGACCACCGCCGCCTCCTGTGCCGCACCCTCGCCGATCAGGTCGCCGACGACGACCAGGCCGGTGGCGATCCCGACCCGTGCCGCGAGCGGCTCGCCGCCCGGGCCGCGCAGGCCCGCCACCAGCCGCGTCGCGGCGAGCCCGGCCCTGACCGCGCGCTCGGCCTCGCCCTCATGCGCGCGCGGCCAGCCGAAATAGGCCAGCACGCCGTCGCCCATGAACTTCGCGACATGGCCGGCGAACCGGCCGATCTCACCCGCCACGCCGTCCTGATAGCGGCGGATCAGCTCGCGCATGTCCTCCGGGTCGAGGCGACGCGCCAGCCCGGTCGAATCGACCAGATCGACGAACATGATGGTCAGTGGCCGCCGCTCGGCCGTGCGCCGGGTCGATCGCCGCGCCTGTGGCGCGCGCTCCCCGCGCAGCGCCGCGATCGCGTTCAGGAGCTTGCGCCGGTGCCCGACCGTGGTCACGCCGATGCCGACGAGGTCCTCGGCGGTGAGCGTCGCCAGCAGCTCGGCGTCGACCGCGTGCGCCGCGAACGCGTCCGCATATCGCTCCATGCCGAGGCCGGCGAGCCAGTCGGCGACGTCCATCCCTGCCTTCCGTTGTCGCGGTGCCCAGGCGGACGATGGTATCGCGGGCGCGTCTCCGGAGCGACCCGGGAATTGGTCCAAAACGCGAACATTGGCGACGCTTGCGTTCCGGCCGTGCCTGGCGCTAGCTGAGATCAACCATCAATGCATCGGAAACGCTCGGCCCAGGCGCACGGGGAGAACGTCGATGCCCAAGCCGATCTGCTTCATGGTGATGCCGTTCCGGACCAAGCCGACCGGGGCCGTGGCGCCGGCACCGGCACCGGCCAGCGTCGATTTCGACGCGCTCTGGAACAAGGCCTTCCTGCCGGTGATCGAAGGGCTCGGCTACCAGCCGGTGCGGGCCGATCAGGACCTGGGGGCGCTGATCATCAAGGACATGCTGGAGCGCCTGTTCTTCTCCGACCTGGTGCTGGCCGACCTCACCATCCCCAACGGCAATGTCTACTACGAGATCGGCGTGCGGCATGCGGTCAAGCAGGACAACTGCGTGCTCCTGAGCGCCGACTGGTCGAGCCAGCTGTTCGATCTGGAGCAGATCCGGCAGGCGCGCTATCCACTGCCGGACGGTGCGGTATCGGACGCCGCGGCCGCGGCGGTTCGGGCCGCGATCGCGCCGGCCATCGAGAAGATGGCGGCTGGCACGAGCCCGGTGTTCGAGACGCTGCCGGGTTACCCGACCAACGTGCAGCCCGAGCGGGCCTCGGTGATTCGGGGCTTCCTGGACGAGATCTCGGCATTCCAGGCCATGGTCCGCGCCGTCCGCGCGGCCCCGCAGGCCGACCAGGCCGCGCGGACGCGAGAGCTGCGCGACCGCTTTCCAGCAGCTGATATGAAGCTGCCCAGCGTCGCGCTCGACCTCGTCTATCTGTTGCGCGACCATGTTGGCTGGCCCGAGACCATGGCCTACATCGACGCCTTGCCGGCGGCGATTAAAAACCTGCCGATCCTGCGCGAGCAGCGTTGCCTCGCCCAGTCGAAATTCGGCGACCACGTGGCCGCGATCGGCGCGTTGGAAGAGCTCGTCGCGGTGAGCGGCGATTCGTCGGAGCGGCAGGGTCTGCTCGGCGGCAGCTACAAGCGCCTCTACCGGACCGCTGCAGCGCCCGCGGACAAGCTGCGCTACCTCGGCAAGGCGATCGAGCACTACGAGCGCGGCATGTGGCTCGATCTCAACGACTACTATCCGTCCTGCAACCTGCCCCAGCTCTACCGCGAGCGCGGGCACCGGGGCGACGACGAGCGCGCGCGAGCGGCCGCGACCGTCGCCAAGCTCGCCTGCGAACGCGCGATCGCGCGCGGTGCCGACGACACCTGGACCCGGCCGACCCTGGTCGGTCTCCAGTTCCATGCCGGCGCCGTCGACGCCATCGATGAGTTGTGCGACCGGATTGCCACCGATGGTCCGGCAGCGTGGATGCTCGAATCCACGCTCGCCGACCTCACCGAGATCGTACGGACGACACCCGACCCCACCACCCGGGCCGGGCTCGACCAAGCCCTGACGCGACTGCGGGCGCTGCTGCCCGCGGCTCCCGCGTGACCGGACCGCGCCCGGTGGGCTATGCCGCCTTCTGCAGCACCTGCTCGAGCCGGCGGCTGGCCTCGGCCTCGTCGATTCGCTCGATCGCCGCGACCTCGCGGGCGAGGCGCTCGAGCGCGGCGCGGTACATCTGGCGCTCGCTGTAGGACTGCTCGGCGTCCTCGGCCTTGTGCAGCTCGCGCACCACCTCGGCGATCGAGACCGGGTCGCCGGAGTTGATCTTCGCCTCGTACTCCTGGGCGCGGCGGCTCCACATCACGTTGCGGCGCGGCCGGGTGCGGATCTTGAGGGCCTCGAGGGCGGAGCTGATCTTCTCGCGCGAGCTGAGCTTGCGCATGCCCGACTTGCCGGCCTTGTCGACCGGCACGCGTAGGATCAGCCGCTCGTTCTCGAACGAGACCACATACATCTCCAGCGTCATGCCGGCGATGGTCTGGCTCTCGATGCCGGTAATGCGGCCAACGCCGTGGCTCGGATAGACGATGTAGTCTCCGGCGGCGTAGGCGAGCTTCTTGATTGCCATTAGGCCCAGTCTCCTGCAACGTTTCGCAGCCGCGCCTCGCGCGTGCCTGCATCCGGTCCGGCCTTGGCGCGGTCGCCGCCACCTCCCCTCGGGCCGCACCGGCGGCGGGGGTTCAATGGGGAGCGGCATGACGCTGACGAGGCGCTGGCTCGGCCACTTTACGACGGACGAGGCCTGCCTCGCCCGCGATGTGTGATTATTAGCACAAATTGTGGCAAAAGGCCAGCCTCACGAACCGGCGACTATCATGCCGGTTCGTGCATACCAGGAGTGTCGGAGTGTCGCACCGCCCGAACGGGCGGTTAGCTCCCGCCCGGCTCGGCCGAGAAGTACTTCTCGAACTTGCCTTCCTCACCCTTGAACTGGTCGGCGTCCTCGGGCGGCGGCCGCTTGCGCGTGATGTTCGGCCAGGAGTTCGAATAGTCGCGATTGAGCTCGAGCCAGCTCTCGGCCGCGGTCTCGGTATCGGGCAGGATCGCGTCGGCCGGGCATTCGGGCTCGCACACGCCGCAATCGATGCACTCGTCCGGGTTGATCACCAGCATGTTCCTGCCCTCGTAGAAGCAATCCACGGGGCAGACCTCGACGCAGTCCATATACTTGCATCGAATGCAGGCTTCGGTGACCACGTAGGTCATCGATCTCTCCGCTCGAAAACCAGTCCGGGAGGCCGCCGGACGCTCCGGCGGAGGCGGACCATATCGGCGCCCTGAGCGCCGGGCCAGCCGCTTTTCAGCCGCGCCGGCCGAACAGCCGCTCGACGTCCTCGCGCCTGAGCTCGATATAGGTCGGCCGGCCATGGTTGCACTGCCCGGAGTGCGGCGTGGCCTCCATTTGCCGCAGCAGCGCGTTCATCTCCTCGACCGACAGCCGCCGCCCGGCGCGCACGCTGCCGTGGCAGGCGACCCCGGCCAGGACCGCCTCGAGCGCCGCCTCCAGCCCCTCCGGGGCGGGCGCCTCGGCGAGCTCGGCGGCGAGATCGCGCACCAGCTCGCCGGCGCTCGCCTGGCCGAGCAGGGTCGGCAGCTCACGCACGAGCACCGCATCCGCACCGAACGGCTCCAGCGCGAGCCCGAGCTCGGCGAGCTGCGGCAGCGCGGCGAGCAGGCGGTCGCGGTCGGCCGGCGCCAGCTCGACCACCTCGGGGATCAGGAGCGCCTGGCGCCGGACGGCACCTGCGCGCAGCTCGGCCTTGAGCCGCTCATAGACGATGCGCTCGTGCGCCGCGTGCTGGTCGACCAGGATCAGGCTGGCCTCGGTCTCGGCCAGGATCCAGCTCCGGTGCAGCTGGGCGCGGGCGGCCCCCAAAGGGTGCGTCGCGGCGGCCGGGGCGGGCTCGGGTGCCGTGCGGGCGGTGGGTGCCCCGACCGCGAGCGCCGCCTGCAAGAGCTCGGGCCGCCACGCGGCGGTGGGCTCGGCCAGGCCCGACGGGTGCCCGCCGCCGGGGCGGAAGGCGGCGAGCGTGGCGGGGCCGGCCGCGGCGGCGCGATGGCCGTGCTCGGCCAGGGCACGCTTGAGCGCGCCGACGATCAGACCGCGCACCAGGGTCGGGTCGCGAAAGCGCACCTCGGCCTTGGCCGGGTGGACGTTGACGTCGACCAGCTCGGGCGGCAGGTCGAGGAACAAGGCGGCGACCGGCTGGCGGTCGTGAAACAGGAGGTCGGCATAGGCTGCGCGCACCGCCTGGCGCAGCAGCCGGTCCTGCACCGGGCGCCGATTGACGAACAGATGCTGGCCGCGCGCATCGCGCCGGCTGAAGGTCGGCAACCCGGCGAAGCCGGTGAGCCTGATGCCCTCGCGCTCGGCCTCGAGCTCGATCGCGTTGGCCGGGAACTCGCGGCCGAGCACGGCGGCCAGCCGCGTCAGCAGCGCATCGGCGAACAGGCCGGCCGCTGGGGTGAGACGCAAGCCCGGGCGCCCGTCCACGGTAAGCGCAAAGCCGAGGTCGGGCCGGGCCAGGGCGAGGCGGCGGACCGCCTCCTCGGCCGCCTCGGCCTCGGTCCGGTCGGCGCGCAGGAACTTGAGCCGGGCCGGCACCTTGAAGAACAGGTCGCGCACCTCGACCCGGGTGCCGCGCGCCCCGGCGGCCGGCGCCGGCGCGCCGACCGCCCCGCCCTCGACCGCGAGCGCCCAGGCCTCGCTCATCCCCACCGTCCGGCTGACCAGCCGCAGCCGCGCCACGGCACCGATCGAGGGCAGCGCCTCGCCGCGAAAGCCGAGCGTGGTGATCCGTTGCAGCTGCTCGTCGGCGAGCTTGGAGGTGCAGTGGCGCTGGATCGCGAGCGACAGCTCCTCGGCGGTCATGCCGGCGCCGTCGTCGGTGACCTGGATCAGGCCGCGCCCGCCCGCCTCCAGCGCCACCTCGATCCGCATCGCCCCGGCGTCGATGGCGTTCTCGACCAGCTCCTTGACCACAGAGGCCGGCCGCTCGACCACCTCGCCGGCGGCGATGCGGTTGGCCACGGCCTCGGGCAGGCGACGGATCGCGGACATGGCGCCGACATTAGCCGCGGGCCGCCCGGCGGGAAAGCGGCCCACCCTACCCCGGGGCCGGCGCGCCGCTACTCTTCGCTCTCGTCCTCGTCGTCGCCGGCGATCCTGACCCCGCCCAGCACCAGCTCGTCGGCGTCCAGCCGGTAGACGCAGGCGAGATCCGGCACGCCAGCCTCGGCATAGCCGCGTTGGCGGTAGACGAACCACGACCCCGCCCCGCCAGCCGGCAGCGAGGCGCCCAGGCTGGGGTCGCGCAGGAGATGCCAGAGCATGCCCTCCATCGCCGCGCGCACGCGCTCGGAGGGCGGCTCGGCCGTCTCGGCCGGGCGGGCGCCCGGCGAACGCTCGCTCTGGCGGATCGCCCACAGCACATCGCCGGGCGTGGTCTCGGCCGCGCGCCCGGCGAACGCGGTGAAGTAGGGGATCACCTCGCCCAGCCGGGCCGCCCCCAAGACGGCGTCGTGCGCGTCGCGCAGGGCGACGGTGGCCCGGCTGTCGAAGCAGAGCGCGCGGGTCACCGCCTCGACCAGGCTGATCTCCTCCGGGTCGAAGCCGGCGAGGTCCGGCCGCGCCAGCGAGACCAGCAGGTCGGGCTCACGGTCGCCGATCCGCGGGCGCTGGGCGACCAGGCCGCGCCGCTCCAGCTCGCGCAGCACGGCCTCGAGCGGCCGCGCCCAGGGTCCGCCACGGTGACGCGCGTAGGTGGCGCCGGTGGCGACCCGATCGCGGGTCAGGAACAGGGTGCGGTCGACATACCACAGGATCCGGTTCAGCCGCTCGAGGCCGAGCGCTCGGGGATCCTCGCAGATCCAGCAGACATACTGCACCAGGGTCTCGAACCGGTCGCGCCGGAAGGCGTGGCGGCGCCGGAACGCCACGTCCGGCAGGTCGCCCGCAAGATCGGATGCGCGCATCGTTTGCTTGTCCCCGCCCCTGGGTTCCTCGGGCGCCGCAGGTCCTCGACGCATCTCAGCCTCTCGCCGTCAACGCCGTGGCGCCCCGACGCTCCTGACCGGCGCCGGCCCATGCCGTGCCGCGCAGGCCGAGCTGCCATGCCAGCCACATGCCGCTCCCCAGCCCCGAGTTGGCGAGGTCCACCAAACGGCGGACGATGGCCGCCGCCAGCGCCACCTCGGGCGGGACCCCCGCACTGGCATAGACCAGGACGAACGCCCCCTCGGCGAGGAACAGGCCGTTGATCGTGACCGGCGTCAGCGACACCAGCGAGATCAGCGGCGCGCCGAGGATCACCGCCAAGGCACCCGGATCGGCGCCCACGGCCCGGAGCATGAAATACTGCGCCAGCATCATCGCCCCGTAGAACGGCACCGACCAGACCAGCGCCTGCGTGACCGAGCGCGGGTCGGTGCCGGGCCCGAACAGGCCCGCCGTGATGCGGTAGAGATGGGCGAACGGCCGCCGCAGGAAGCGCGGCAGGATCCTCTCGACCTGCAGCAACACGGCAAGGAACCAGCCCGGCAGATAGAGGACGCCGAGCACGGCGACCGTCAGCCCGGTCACGACCAGCACGCTCAGGATGCGGGACGAGCCGAGCTGCAACGGCAGCGTGGCGAGCGCCACGGCGCTGACCGCGAGCAGCACCGCGAACCCCGACAGCCGCTCCACCAGGATGCTGGTGGCCACGGGCGCCCGGCCATGCTCCGATGGCGTCATCATCAGCCGCACCGCGTCCCCGCCGACGCCGGTCGGCAGGAAATTGCTGAAGAAGGCGCCGATCCAGTAGAGCTGCGCCGCGGCGGCATAGCCGAGCCTGACCCTACTTCGCCGGAGCAGGATCTGCCATTTGCCGGCGGAGATCAGGATGTTGGCGACGCTGGCGAGAAACGCGGCCAGAATCAGCCAGCGACCCGCCTCGGCGAGAACGGCGAGGGCGGCCGTCCAGTCCACCGAGAACCACAAGACCAAGGACAGCGCGAGGGCACCGCCGAGTTTTCCTACCATGAGCATCGCTCTCCGCTGCGCTCCGGCACCGGTCCCCGTTGGCGCGGGCAGGCACGGCCGACATCCCAGAACGACTGTTCGATGGCCGCGTCCGGGTTTCCTGTCAAAATACTTATGGAAGTAATTCCAAAGGCAGATTCTATGAGATTACTTCAAAAGGAGTATCCGCCGGCCACCCCGAGAGCGCCCTGGAGCCGCGCGGTCAGGCGGGCGGCGTGAGCCACGCCACCCGGGCGGGGCCCTCGGCGGCCAGCACCCGCGCCAGCCAGGGCAGGGCCGCGCCGGCGGCGTCCGCGAGGGTCCAGGGCGGATTGATCGCGATGACGCCGCATCCGGTCATGCCGCGGCCGGGCGCGTCGGGGCGCAGGCAGAGCTCGATCCGGAGCTGGCGCGCGATTCCGGTGGCGGCGAGCCCGGCGAGCATGGCCTCGGTGCGGTCGCGCTCGATCACCGGATACCAGAGCAGGTAGACGCCGGTCGCGAAGCGGCGATGCGCCTGCGCCAGGGCCGGCACCACGGTGCTGTAGTCGTCCTTGAGCTCGTAGCTCGGATCGACCAGCACCACGGCACGGCGCTCGGGCGGCGGCAGCCGCCGGCTCAGGGCCGCGAGGCCGTCCTCGCGCCGGACGGCGATCCGCGGCGTCGCCCAGCTCGCCAGGGAAGTGTGATCGGTCCCGTGCAGCTCGATCAGCTCGATCCGGTCCTGCGGCCGCAGGATGGCGCGGGCGAAGGCGGGCGAGCCGGGATAGAAGCCGAGCTCGTTCGGCCGGTTGGCCGCGCGGACGAGATCGAGATAGGGCGCGACCAACGGCGGCGGCGCTTCGGCCGGCAGGACCCGCTCGATTCCCTGGCGGAACTCGCCGGTCTTGCGCGCCACCGGCGAGCCGAGATCGTAGCCGCCGGCCCCGGCATGGGTGTCGAGGAAGTAGACCGGCTTCGGCTTGAGCACGGCATGGCGCAGCAGGTGCGTGAGCACCGCGTGCTTGAGCACATCCGCGAAGCCGCCGGCGTGGAAGGCGTGGCGATAGCTGAGCAAGTGGAGGTCCTAAGGGCAGGTCATAGTAGAGCGCCTGTTGGGCGAGGCTGATCAGCTACCGGACGGCTCGCAGAGCTGCTGGTCGCCGACGATCTGCGAGTGTTGCGCGGCCCGCGTGCTTCGGGCGGCTCGGCGTTTTGTGCGACAGCAGGCTCGATGCCCTCTGGGCCACAACCACAACACCAGCGTCGCAGGAGGCGTTAGGGCCGTCGAGCGGTTTTTTCCGGCTGGCTCCCCGATGACTCCCGCGTGCCGGACCCGCTTGTGTGGGAGCGGGCGGGCGGCAGCTGTCGGAGCTTGGCTCACTGAATACTGTATTCTTCCAGTTGTTCCTATGGACGCCTGATGACCCGGTTGTTATCCTCCAGTTGAGTGAGCTTAGTCGCATCCCCCTGAGCCGTCGTCATGCTCGCACGGGTACCAACGCCGACCCAACCGGGAGAACGCCGATGAGTGCTCTTGCCGACTTCCGGGAAGCGACAAACCTGCGACTTGGGACAGTAACCCTAGACGTCGTCGAGCCCCCATTTGTGGCCGGCTTCGAGATTCCTGGTATCCGCGGCCCACGATCCAGCCTCGTGGGCTGCATCACAAAAGCTGCCGGCGGCCTGGATGTGCCGGTCGGCCTCCTCGGGATCTCCGTGCCGTTTCAGGGTCGTTTTCTTGGCGTGGACGCGCGCGGCCGTTGGCTCCTGCGCTTTTCGGTCGATGTCCCGTCGCCCGGGCGCCTGATGGGCTTCAACGTCGAG
>JBGAKU010000075.1:0-21788 GCA_044224255.1 Geminicoccaceae bacterium | reverse complement strand
ATCGACCCTAAGGCGTTCGCTGCCTACGATGCCCACTATCACCGCTTCGACTTGTACAAAGAAGCCCTCGCCGCTTCCGACCAGCTTCGCTCGGGCTTCGTGTTTACCGAACAGACCCTTGTCTCGCCTGAAGCTATGCGGCGCTCACCGCTCGTCCACGAACTTCTGGCGCCGAACGGGTTGGGTCCAATCCTAGGCTGCCCCGCGTATGTCGCGACGTCGGGCTCACTCGTCGAGTTCGCATTCTACCGTCCGCCGGGTGCCGAGCCGTTCGCGCAGTGCGAGAGTGCGTTGCTCCGCGCGATGGCGCCGCATCTGGGGCGGGCGTCACGAATACGGCTCAAGCTGGCCGAAGCGGCGTCAGTGCCGACCTGGACCGTGGAGCTACTCGATGGCCTGTCCTGGGGCGTGGTTCTGCTGGATGGGGTCGGACGGGTACTCTTGGTCAACCGGGAGGCGAGGCGCATCCTTACCGCCACCGATGGCCTCGTCCTCGGTCGTTCCGGCCTTCGCGCGACGCATCACAATGACGCTCGCAAGCTCGCGCACTTGATAGTCGGCGCAACGCGGGGCATTCCGGGGCATGAGGCCAGGTGTGGCGGCAGCCTTGCAGTCTCCCGCCCCTCGGCGGAGCGGCCGTGGTTCCTTACGGTCGTACCGATAGGATCGCGTGATTTGCTGCGCATTGGGACGGCTATTCCGCGTGCCGCTGCGCATATACTCGATCCCCTGCGCCAACCGGTCGATCCCGGAACGCGACTTCGCGCGTTGTTCGGATTCAGTCCGGCCGAGCAGCGCCTCGCGCTTGATCTCGTGCATGGATTGACGCTTGCGGAAGCTGCAGATCGTCGTGCAGTGGCGCTGAGTACAGTGAAAACTCAGCTGCTCCAGCTCTTTACCAAAACTGGCACCAACCGGCAGAGCCAGCTCGTTGCGCTTCTGCTGGGCTTCATGGCAGTGCCCACAGACAACCAATCCGCGCCATAGCTCTGTCTCTAACAACATCCACCGTTCGGTGGATGCCTCAGCCGACAATTCCCTAGAAAATGCCGCTCAATGCCGGCTTGCCAAATACCGTAGGAAGCGACCCGATGCCGACGAGAACGAACCGCACCTTACTCAACGGGCGCCCTTTGTGAGGACTCCCCGCGAGAGAACGCCATTGGCAAACGGCGTGGAGTCTGCGGGCAGGCATTCTAGCGACGTAAATGCAGACCGGCCAGGCTCATGGTCGGAATACGAATGCTGATCGAGGAAAGAAGGCATTGATCACATGGCGAACATTGTCGGTACGACGGACCGTGACACACTCTATGGCACCGAGGATGCGGATCGCATCGAGGGCCTTGGCCGTGATGATTATCTATATGGCTATGGTGGCGATGATCTCCTGCTCGGCGGGGCAGGACAGGATAACTATTTCACGGGTGCTGGCCAGGATATAACGATGAAGCGCTCGAGTTTCCCTCATATTACTTCGCTGATGTGATGCATGACTTCAGCTCCAGCGATCGCATCATATTACGGCATGACAGCTCCATCGATCTAAGTCATGGAGTCCTGACTTATAGCCAATTCGCCCATGTTACCATGCAACTGTAGCAGTTCGACTGCGGCAAGCAGGGCTTGTGTTCGAGAACTGGGGGCGCGGCACCTGGGATTTACAGGAGACAGCCGAGGAGTTACCGAGATCCGCTACTATGACCAGCCAAGGTCCATATCAGCGCGGTGGACCGGGTACACAGGAGGGTTCCTCGGGTCCCTGGACGTTGTTCTCGTTCAGGATCTGGCTCGAGGGTGAGATGGCCTCGGACCACTCCCTTGCCGTCCGTTGGCAGCTGGCCGGTCAGGGCGCGAATCCGGTCACGGCCAGCGACTTTCTCGACAATGTCCTCCCCGGCGGCAGCGTACTGTTGGTCGCGGACGGCAATCCGCAGGAGCAGATCGTTACCTTTGGGGTGAAGACGGACCGGATTGCCGAAGCGAGCGAAAGCTTTGTCATCACGCTCAGCCCAAGTTTTGAGGGCGATCTGTTCATCACTACTCCCTACGGGCTCGGGGCTACCGGGCCGGGCGGCACCGAGCGGATCGAGGCCAGCCGGCCTGTGGCCCTGTTCGGCACCACCTCGGTTGCGGGCTTGATCCAGAACGACGATTTGGCCGTCAATCTGATCACCGGCACCAGCGCCACGAATACGCTGACCGGGACGGCTGGGCCGGACGAGATTCGGGGGCTCGCCGGCAAAGACACATTGTCCGGCCAGGCCGGAGCGGATGTGCTGATTGGTGGCACGGGCAAGGACACGCTGATCGGCGGCACAGAAAGCGATCGTTTCGACTTCAACAGCGCTGCCGAGGTCGGGCTGGGCACGAACCGCGATCTTATTCTCGATTTCAGTCAGGCGCAGGGCGACAAGATCGACCTATCTGGTATTGATTCTAAAGTCAGCGTGGGCGGCAACCAAGCTTTTGCATTTCTCGGTACTGCCTCCTTCAGCGGCAATGCAAGCGGCCAGCTACGCATGATCGATCAGGGTACCACAGTCATCCTGCAAGGCAGCACCGACTCCGATCGCGCGGCCGAATTCGAGCTGGAGGTGCGCAACTTCTCTGGCACCTTCGTGGCCAGTGATTTTGTGCTTTGAACAACGAGGATAGGCGGTCGTGGCGGCACAGTAAGGTAATGTTCTAGAGAGAATTGGAGTTGCGAACATGCTGCCTACGTCTCCTGCTACGCCGCCCTTCGGCGGACCCACACACGCATCAAAGGCTTCACGCATGGGTGCCAAGCTACATCTGTCTCTTGCTGCCTCGCTTCTCTTGCTATCACTGTGGCCAGGATACGTCTTGGCTAGACCGTGCGCCGTAAGCTTGGTTCTCCTTAACAAGTCATCCTGCTTACCGCCTCCACTGCAACAAAAGTCTGTTACGTTGGCAACTAGCAAGTCGGTAAAGCTTACGGTACAAAATCAGCTTCAAGGTACCTCTATGACAGATAAGGCAATCTCAATCTGGTGGGTTGATTACAGCGGGTCAGTAAAAAGATATGCATATATTTGCCATGGCGACAGTTTCTCGGTCAATACCTATCGCGGACATCTTTGGGTTGTTCAGGGTTATAGCTCAGCCACCCAATGCATGTCCGTGATCACAGCAGGCATAGCTCCAGCGCAGACAATGGTAATAACAGAGTAATCAATCATGCGCGCCTCGGGACGCTTCTGGCATCAGCATGTCTGGCTCACGCCATAGATCGGGCGGAATAGGCCGGATCATTCATCGGGGCATGGATCAGGCGGCTGTGAGCGGCGTAGATGCGCGCTGCGTGGTGGCGTGATGCAGGCGGATAACTGAGGCTTGGGGTTGCGGGGGAGGAGTTCGACTCGGGCACGCCACCCCGGCAGCCAGGGCGGCGGCTTGACGGCGCGGGTTGTGAGCAATGCCAAGCTCTCTTGGTGGAGATGGGTCGACGGCAGGGGTACCTTTAGACCCGATATTCGGGAGCTGAGACAAGCGGCCCGCCTACAGCAAGAACAGGCTCGCCAGCCCCAGGAACACGAAGAATCCCAGCGCGTCGGTCATCGGTGTGAGGAAGACGCTGGAGGCGACGGCGGGGTCCTGGCCGAGGCGGTCGAGGAGGAGGGGGATCGTGGTGCCGAGGACGGCGGCGACGACCAGGTTGAGCAGGAGGGCGGCGCCGAACACGCCGGCGAGGATGGGCTCGCCGTACCAGAGCAGGGCGAGCAGCGCCCCGGCGACCAGGAAGGTGCCGCCGTTGAGCAGGCCCACCGCCAGCTCTTTGCGGATGGTGCGCCAGGTGCCGGCGATCGACAGCTCGCCGGACGCGAGCGAGCGGACGGTGACGGTCAAGGCCTGGGTGCCGGCATTGCCGCCCATGCCGGCGACCAGCGGCATCAGCGTCGCGAGCGAGACCAGGCGCGCGATCGTACCCTCGAACTCGTGGATGACGAAGGCGCCGAGGAGTGCCGTGAACAGGTTGACGCCGAGCCAGGGCATCCGCTTCAGGCTGGTCTGCAGCGCCGGGACGTAGGTGTCATCCTCGCTGACGCCGCCGAGCTTGAGGATGTCGTCCTCGGCCTCCTCGTCGATGACGTCGACCACGTCGTCGACCGTGATCACGCCGAGCAGGCGGCCGTCGGCGTCGACCACGGGGGCCGAGACCAGGGCGTAGCGGCGGAAGGCGCGGGCGACCTCCTCCTGGTCGGTCTCGGCCGGGAAGGTGCGCAGCTCCTTGTACTTGATGTCGGTGAGCGGCATGGCGCGCCGGGTGCGCAACATCCGGCTCAGCGGCACGTCGCCGACGACGCGAAAACGCGGGTCGACCAGGAAGACGTCGTAGAAATCGTCGGGCAGGTCGGGCTTGGCGCGCAGCCAGTCGATCGCCTGGCCGACCGTCCAGTAGTCGGGGACCGCGACCACCTCGCGCTGCATCAGGCGCCCGGCGCTCCATTCCGGGAACGCCAGGCCCCGCTCGATCGCCGCGCGCTCGGGCAACGGCAGGGCGGCCAGGATCTCGGCCTGCTCGGCCTCGTCGAGATCGGCCAGGATCTCGACCGCGTCGTCGGTCTCGAGCTGGGCCAGCACCTCGCCCGCGGCGGCGGGGCCGAGGACCTCCAGCACCTGGTCGCGCACGAATTCGTCGAGATGGGCGATGGTCTCGGGATCGAAGGCGGTCCCCAGCGCCGCGATCACCGCGACGCGCTCCTCGCGGTTCAGGCGCTGGAGCAGGTCGGCGAGGTCGGCGGCGTGTAGGGAGCCGGTGAGCGCCGCCACCAGATCGGACGAACCGGCGGCGACGGCGTCACGGACCTCGGCGACCAGCGCGTCGGTCAGCTCGAGGGGCGGCGCAGCGGTGTCGGTCGTAGACATCGATCTCGCCCCCGGGTGCGCAGACGTCGTGGAGGTACGCAGGAGGGCCAAGGGACCCCGGCTCGCCGCACGCTCGGCAAAGGCCTGTTAGCAGCAGCAAGCGAAGGCGCACAACCGCGTGCGGTTAGAGGGTGTTCGGCCTGACCGAACACCTCTGACATTCCTGGGGCCTATCGGCCCTCGGCCTACTTGAGGCAGAGCGTTTCCGCCCGGCGCGGAAACGCTCTAGGCGTGATTCTCCGCCGCGTCGAAAATTCCGGCCAGCCTGGCATGGGCGAGCTGATTGACCTGGGTGAGCCCCGAGGCCTCGCCGCCACACAGGAACTCGACCAGCTCGGCCGCCGCCGTGGCCGCCTGCGCGGGCTCGATCCCGACGGCCCGGAGATTGGCGCCGACCGAGGCCGGCTCGGGGTCGAGATAGCCGTTGGAAGAGGGGAGGCCGCTGCCGCCATCGGGAGCGCGGATCAGGAGGATCCGCGTGCTCGAGGGCTGCGGGTCGGGGCCGGCCAGGGTAGCACCGGAGGCGACGCCCGAGAGCATGCTGGCCGGACGGCCGGAGAGGAACACGCTGACGTAGAACGGCGCGCCGCTGCCGGCCTCGTGCAGCTCGAGATGAAGGATGCGGCCGACCAGATTGGCGACGCCACGCAGCTCGACGACGCCCGACGGCAGGTCCTCACGGTAGCGGGCGGCGAAGCGGTTGCCGCGGGACGGCTCGACCAGCAGGGAGCCCCGGATGAGGCGGCCGCGATAATAGGGCGACCAGGCCAGGCTGTAGGCGGCGTAGGCGCCGCAGACATAGTGGGTCGAGCCGCCAGTGGACGCCGCGCCCGCGCGCGCCTCGTCCAGCCCCGCGCGACGCCTGAGCGCCTGCGGGTCGGCCGCGAACACCCGACAGACCTCCTGGATGAACGCCTCCACCGTGCAGGCGGCCAGCCAGGAAGGCGGCCGGTCGGTGCCGAGGAGGCGGGCCCAATCCTCGTAGACTCGCACGCTGCGCGGCTTCGCTCGCCCCTGCATCCATTTGTGGCTGCGCTCGAGGTCGAACTCAGTCCGCGAATTGACGTCGCGGAATCGCGCGCAGAGTTCCTTGCGGGTGGTGCAGCCGAGAAGCTGCTGGGTCACGAGCAGCTTGGCCGCCAACCCGTCCGCCACGTTTCTCTCCCCGCTGGCGGGCCTCATCCGCCGGGGATGAGGACACCACCGGCGTCGTCCGCCGCACTATTTCCACTACCCTTAGTGGAACTTCCACCGGGTTCCAGGAAATTCCGCGCAGCGTCGGTTGAACAGCCGGGCCGTGCTTTCTTGAATGCTCGCAATCGACGTCGTCGGAAACGGCTGGCGCCTGGCGCAGTGAGGTCCGCATGGACGTCTCACGTCGGGCGAGCAGCCGGAGCGTCACCGCTGCTCTTGGGCATCGCCCGGGGCACGACTGACCGACCGTTGGTACGACGAGCCCAGAAGGGGAAGACCGATGCGGGCAGCAACGGTATCGCGTGCGGTGGCGGGAGCGGCGCTCGTCGGATTGGGGCTGGGATTTGCGGCATCGACCACGCAAGCGACACCGGGCGTGCCGATCTCGGTGAGTCGAAAGGTTCCAGTGGAGCTCAATCCGCCGTTCACGAATGGCACAGGCGGTGCGCCTGCGGCGACGCCGGCCCAGGCAGCAGCCTTCGCCTGGCAGGAATTCATCGCGCTGAACTGGCCGGCCGGGCCGCAACAGGGCAATGTCGGTCAACGCGACACGGCATCGGCCTCCTGCCATTTCGGCGATCCGCGCTGCGCTGGGCCGACGGTCTGGCAGACCTTCCGCGGCAAGGTCGAGATATTCCCCGGTCGCGGCTCACCGCCGGGCTATCCCGGCCCGAAGGGCGACCAATCGCTCGGCTATGATGCTCTACCGCAATACAACTACGCCAAGACGGTGCCGGCCTGCGATCCGAGCCAGGCAGGAGATCCGATACCCTGGGTCAACCTCGATGAGACTGACCAGATCACGCTCGACAACATGTATGCCGGGCACGTGCTGTCCAGCAGCTCCCCGGGCAACAGCGCACCGCAGCTGATCCGCTTCCTGGCCAAGGCCAATCGAGCCGAATACTCCTACGTCACCCAGAACAGCACGCCGCCCTACATTCAGTGGTGGGTCAACGTGCCGGGCACCGTCGTGAGCGCCACGAAGGCGTGGCTCGCCAAATTCCACACCAGCCCACCGGCCGGCAGCTTCACCATGGTGAGCCTGCCTTTCAACACCATCGAGATCAAGGCGGGCTGGCGGCCGCTCAACCCATCCGAGATGGCGTCGGGCAAGTTTCACACGCAAACCGTGCGCTTCTACGAACGGGCGGCAAGTGGCTCGACTGCCGCTTGCTACCGTGACGCCGTGTGGGGTCTGGTAGCCCTGCACATCATCCAGAAGACGCCCTCGGCACCCTATTTTATCTACGCGACCTTCGAGCAGGCCGACAACATCAAGACCGCCAGCGGCGCGTCCGTCGAGGATATCGACGGCAACGTCGTCGTGCCGTCAACAGCGCCACCGACCACGCCTCAGGAATGCCTGATAGACCCCCGCCCGGCGGCCGGGCCGCCCAACAACACGGCGAGCAGCGCCGGATCGGTGATCCTGACCTCAAACACCGCCACCTGCAAGCCGCTTGCGACGCAGCAATATTGCGCTACGCCGGCAAATCGACTGTACTATCACAATGCCCCCAGTGCGCAGCCGGTGCCGAGCGCTGGAAACATATGCGTCAACAGTAGGATCAACCCGATCCCGAGCTACGTGATCACTGCCAACCAGAATGCCCACTCGGCCATTGCCGCCTATCTCAAGGCCAAGTCCATAAGCTCGGCGCCCTGGCTCTATTACAAACTGATCAATGTCCAGTACTTTCCCTATGACAAGATCATCACCAACCCAACCCCCAACGGGACACCCTACACAAGCAACCCTCCCTACACCGCGCAGAATCCCGCGGCCTCGAGCTACTATCTCGCCAATATCCTGGTCGAGACCAATCGCTCGCTGCAACTGTTCAGCGGCGGCCTGTCGCCGCAGCCACAGGCCGCGGTCGTCACGAGCTGGAACGTCGACGGCTCCGCGCGCAAGAACACCAACTATGGTGGTCACTTCTACACCATGGGCGGATGCATGGGCTGTCATGGTGCTCAGGGACAGAACCGGCCCGGCTCGGCAGGGGATTTCAGCGTCATCCTGGCCGTGGGCCATGTCGATGCCCCGGAGTATCCGTCGCGGGTCAAGCCCTCCGGGCAGCTCACCAAAGTTCCGCGCAACCGGTCCACATACGGCCCGGACACGGCGCGCTGATCCGCATGTTGCGAGCCGGAATCGCGACGGGTCGGGAGCCGATGATCTGGCGATTGTTGGCCGCCAAATCCCGCCTGCCAGTCGAGGATGGCCACCACGCCTCAGTCGGACGGATCGGACGCGGATCTGTGCAATCCTTTCACGGTGCCGCCGAGCTCGCGCACTTCATCGAGAGGAGCCTTCGATCTCGCCCGGACGATAGCATCCTCACGCTGCGCGAGGCATCGGCCCTGAAGAGGGCTGACGTCATCGACCAGGGCGAGATCCGGCTCGCCGACAAGATGTGCCAAGCCGATCTCAGCTCGTGCAGCCTGAAACCCAACGCATGTCGGCCCTTCGTTATCCCTCAACCTCAATGCACCACTGCCGTTCGCGAACACCCTTGCCAAGGGTGGCCGGGCGGCGCTCATCTGTGCTGGCGAGAAGTTCCTCAGTATAGGCTGCGATCAACTCGGCGCTCGTTTTCCGGAGCTTGGTCCATGTTCAAGATCAGCCTTTTCCTGTCGACTGCCCTGTTCTTTCTCGTTGCCAGCGTTGATCGTGCCGGCGCCAGCGATAGCGCCGACGGGCGCTGCAGCCAGGATCTTGCGGGGGTTCCCCCCGCCGTCAGGGCCGTGTTTCAGAAACCGGCCTACCAGGATGCCGTGTGGGGCCTGCGCGCCGTGAACCTCGACAATGGTCGCACGCTGCTCGACCTCAATCCCGACTGCAGCTTCTACATCGGCTCGGTCCGCAAGGTGTTCTCGATCGGCGAACTGCTGAACGAAGTCGGGCCACGGCACCGCTACAACACCCCCATCTATCGTCGCGGGGCAATCTCGGGATCGGGCGTGCTGGCCGGTGACCTGGTCCTCGTCGCGTCCGGCGACCTTACGATGGGCGGCCGGACCAAGCCCGACGGCAGCATCGCCATCGGCAACTTCGACCACAACGAGGCCAACTCGCTCGGCAACGCCGACCTCACCAAGCCCGACCCGCTCGCCGGATACCGGACCCTCGCGCGCCAGGTCGCGCGGGCAGGCATCCGGCGCGTGACCGGCGACGTCATCATCGACGACCGGCTGTTCCGGCCGTACCTCTTCCGCGACGAGTTCAAGGTGCGGCCGATCTTCGTCAACGACGACGTCGTGGACGTGGCGATCAAGCCGACGACGGCGGGCGAGCCTGCCGCGACTGCGGTCCGCCCGCTGTCGTCGGCCCTGCGGGTCAAGACGCCGATCAGGACGGGCAGGCGCGGATCATCGCTGTCGCTCGCCATAGATCCGGAACTGCCGCAGTGCATCGGCAGGCCGGGCTGCTCGGCGACTGTAGCCGGCTCCGTCCCGATCGATCTCGTCCCGCCCCTGACGGGCAAGTTCCCGCTGGTCCGGACGGTGCGCATCGTGGAGCCCGCGAACTATGCGCGCACCGTGCTCATCGAGCTGCTGCGCGAGAACGGGGTCAGGGTCGACGCCGCCGCGACCCGGCCCAATCCCGTCTCCCTGCTGCCGCGTCAGCGCCACTACCCGGCCGACACCAAGGTCGCGGAGCTGACCGGCCTTCCCTACGCCGAGAGCGCCAAGCTCGTGCTCAAGGTCAGCTACAACATCGGCGCGGACACCAGTCTGCTGCTGTTCGGGCTGACCCAGGGCGTCGACAACATGGACGGTGCGCTGGAGAAGGAGCGGCACGTGCTCGCCTCCCGCTACGGGATCAGGCCGGCGGAGTACCGCTTCTTCGATGGCTCCGGCGGCGGCGAGACCCGCGCGCTGAACCGGGCGGTCACGCGCATGCTCACCGGGCTGAGCCGGAGCGCTGCCTTCCCCGCGTTCCGCGACGGCCTGCCCATCCTGGGGGTGGACGGCTCGCTCGCCATGGTGACGGACTACAAGTCCGATCCGACGCTCGTGGGTGCCACCGGACAGGTACGGGCTAAGACCGGCACCTACCTCGCTGGGACGGCCACGGGACCGCTGCTCAAGGCGCAGGCCCTGGGCGGCTACGTCGCGACCAAGGCCGGGCGGCGGATCGTCTTCCAGCTGGTGGTCAACAACGTCCCGGTGTCGGGCATCGACGATATCATCCAGATATTCCAGGACCAGGGCCGGGTGTCCGCGATCCTGTGGCGCGACTACTGACGGCATCGACCTGCACCGAATCCCCGACACTCCAGAACGAGGACCATTCGACCGTGCGCACTCCCAAGTGTTCAGTTCTCAGCATCATGGTTTCGACCCTCGTCACACTCTCCGTGGCCGTGCTGGTGCTCGGTGCCCGGTCGGCGGAGGCCGCCCCCTTCGTCTATGTGACGAACGCCAATGCCAACACCGTCTCGGTAGTCGACCGCGCCCTCAACAGCGTGGTGGCCACGGTCCCCGTGGGGCAATTCCCCAGGGGCATAGCCGTCACCCCGAATGGGAAGCTCGTCTACGTCGCGAACTGGACGGCGCCCGGCTCCGTCTCGGTGATCGCCACGGCCACCAACACGGTGGCAGCCACCATCCCCGTCGGGAGATTTCCCAATGGCGTGGCCATCACGCCGGATGGCAAGTTCGCCTATGTGACGAATCAAAAGTCCAACACCGTCTCGGTGATCGCCACCGCCAGCAACAAGGTGGTCGCCACGATCCCGGTTGGGAGCACCCCGTTCAAGGCGGCCATCACGCCCAACGGGCAATTCGTCTACGTGACGAACCTGGGATCTCCGAGCGCCCCGTCAGCGGTCTCGGTGATCGCCACGGCCAGCAACAAGGTGGTCGCCACGATCCCAGTGGCCAGCGCTTATGGGGTGGCGATCACGCCCCATGGGCGATTCGTCTATGTGGGAGGCGTCGGCGTCGTCTCGGTGATCGCCACAGCCGGCAACAAAGTGATGACCACCATTCCCGTGGGGGGCCTCGCCAACGACGTGGCCATTACCCCTGATGGCAGAATTGCCTACGTTCCCGTGAGGAACTCCAATGTCTGGGCGATCTACACGGCCAGCAATACGGTGGTGCAAAGAATCAACGTGGGGAATGACCCTGTAAACGCGGCCATCACCCCAAATGGGAATTACCTCTACGTGACGAACGAGAGGTCCAACAGCGTCTCGATGATCGCCACGATCAGCAACAAGGTGATCGGCACGGTCAGTGGCACGTTCAGCAGCCCATGGGATGTGGCCGTCGGGCGGCAGCCTGCGCCAACGCGCCGCTGAGCGAACGCCGCCGGTCCCATGCCACCGCTCGGATGCCCCGGCAAAGGTGCACATGCCGAGCTGTGGATCGCGCTGCATGACGCGATCGACCTGCACCGCGCCGACTTCGTCCTGTAGGCTCTCGGTAGCGTCAGCGGAGGGCAAGGGGCAGAGGGCAATGCGGAAGCTGATCTGGGGGCTGGCTGCGGCTTGCGTCGTGACCACATCGGCGAGCGCGTTCGATCCGCCCTATGTCTGGGTGGGCCAGATGATGCTGCTCGAGCTCGACCGCTGCGGCGGCGGTGGCAGCCAGACGGTCGCGATCGTCTTCCGCCCCAAGCTGCAGGCGGAGGAGGACAACTCGACGCTGTCCTACCAGTTCGGCTTCGCCTCGGGCACGGTCCGCAAGACCGCCCCGAGCCTGCAGCTCAACGGCTCCGGCACCTATGCCGGGTCGTTCGTCACCGGCTATGCCAGCACGCGCAGCAACCAGGGCCGGTTCGATCTCTCCGTGACCCCGGCCCGGGTCACACCCGCGACCGAGTTCGTGACCTTCACCGGCAGGTTCACCAACTTCGTCGGGCTCGACGGCTGCACGGTCGAGGTGCGCGGCGCCGCCTCGCGCCTGCCCCGGGACTAGAGTGTGCCCGGCCTGACCGAACACACTCTAACATTCCTGCAGCCTATCGGCCCTCGGCCTACTTGAGGCGGAGCGTTTCCGCTCAGCGCGGAAACGCTCTAGCTGGTCAGCGATTCGTGCCGTGCCGCGGCGACGCAGGCGACCGCGCTCATGTTGACGACGCCGCGGCTGGTGATCGACGGGTTGACGATGTGGGCGGACAGGCGCGGGCCGATCAGGATCGGGCCGATGGTGACCGCCCCGGTGATCGACTTGATCAGGTTGTAGGCGGCGCTGGCGGTGTCCAGGTTCGGCATGATCAGGAGATTGGCCACACCGTGCAGGGTCGAGCCCGGCAGCATCCGCTCGCGGATCGCCGGCTCCAGCGCGCTGTCGACCTGCATCTCGCCGTCGACCTCAAGTGCTGGCGCCATCTTGCGCAGGATCGCCAGCGCCTCGCGCATCTTGCGCGCAGAGGGCGTGTCGCGGTTGCCGAAATTGCTGTGGCTGACCAGCGCCACCTTCGGCTCCAGGCCGAAGCCGCGCAGGAGTGCTGCCGCACGGATCGCGGTCTCGGCGATCAGCGTCGGCGAAGGGTCGTAGCTGACGCTGGTGTCGCCGATGAACAGCGGCCCGCCGTCCATCACCATCGCATGCACGGCCGAGGCCTCGCTCATCTCCGACCGCAACCCGATCACGTCGGTGATGTGACGCAGATGAGTGGCGAAATTACCGACTGGGCCGGCGAGCATGGCGTCCGCCTCGCCGCGGGCGAGCATGACCGCCGCGATCACCGTCCGCCTTGTGCGCAGCGTCTCGCGCGCATTCTGCGGCGTGATCCCTTTGCGCGCCGTGCGCTCGAGGTAGAAGGCGACGTAGTCGTTGTAGCGCGGGTCGCTGTTCGGGTTGCACAGCTCGTAGTCGCGGCCGGCCTCGAGCCGCAGCCCCAGCTTCTCGACGCGCGCGTCGATCACCTCGGGCCGGCCGATCAGGATCGGGCGCGCCAGGCCCTCCTCGACCACGACCTGCGCCGCGCGCAGGACCCGCTCCTCCTCGCCGTCGGTGTAGACCAGCCGCTGCGGGTGCGCGCGCGCCGCCTCGAAGATCGGCTTCATCATCAGGCCGGAGCGGATCACCCGCTGCGACAGGCGCTGGCGATAGGGCTCGAGGTCGGGAAGCGGTCGGGAGGCGACGCCCGTGTCCATCGCGGCCTTGGCGACCGCAACCGGCAGCTCGACGATCAGGCGGGTGTCGAACGGCTTGGGGATCAGATAGTCGGGGCCGAAGCTAAGCTCGTCGACTCCGTAGGCGGCGGTCACCGTCTCGGGCGGCGGCACACGGGCGAGGCGCGCCAGCGCGTCGACACAGGCGAGCTTCATCTCCTCATTGATGGTCGTGGCGCCGACGTCCAGGGCACCCCGGAAGATGAACGGGAAGCAGAGGACGTTGTTGACCTGGTTCGGGTAATCGCTGCGCCCGGTCGCGATGATGCAGTCGGGGCGGACCTCTTTCGCGAGCTCCGGCAGGATCTCGGGCGTCGGGTTGGCGAGGGCGAGGATCACCGGGCTTGGCGCCATCTTCGCCACCATCTCCGGCTTGAGCACGCCCGCGGCCGAGAGGCCGAGGAAGATGTCCGCACCCTCGATCGCCTCAGCCAGAGTGCGCAGGGAGGTGGGCCGGGCGTATTTCGCCTTCCACGGGTCCATGAGCGCGGTGCGGCCCTCATAGACCACGCCCTCGATGTCGGTGACGAGGATGTTCTCCTGCTTCATCCCGAGGCTGACGAGCAGGTTCAGGCATGCCAGCGCCGCCGCACCGGCGCCGCTCGCGACCAGCCGGGCCTCCTCGATCGGCTTGCCGACCAGGTGCAGGCCGTTGCGCACCGCCGCGGCCACGATGATCGCCGTGCCGTGCTGATCGTCGTGGAAGACCGGGATGCGCATCCGCTCGCGCAGCTTGCCTTCGACGATGAAGCACTCGGGTGCCTTGATGTCCTCGAGGTTGATGGCGCCGAAGGTCGGCTCGAGCGCCGCCACGATGTCGACCAGCTTGTCGGGATCGCGCTCGTCGATCTCGATGTCGAAGGAATCGATCCCAGCGAACTTCTTGAACAGGACCGCCTTGCCTTCCATCACCGGCTTGGCGGCGAGCGCGCCGATCGCACCCAGGCCGAGCACGGCCGTGCCGTTGGTGACCACGGCGACGAGGTTCGAGCGGGCGGTCACCTCGGCCGCGGCCAGGGGCTCGCGCACGATCAGCTCGCAGGCGGCGGCGACGCCTGGGGAGTAGGCCAGAGACAGGTCGCGCTGGGTAGCGAGCGGCTTGGTCGCGACGATCGCGAGCTTTCCGGCCGGTGCCGCGCGGTGATAGTCGAGCGCTTCCTCGCCTAGCCGGTCGGACATCGCGCTGCTTGCTCCCTGCTGTATCGGCCGCCGGACCGGCCCCCGGCGTTGGTATGTGACAGACGGAGCCGGCGCAACGCCCAAGGGTCGCGGCATCAGCTCCCGTGCGCGCGCTCGCCGCAGGCCCGCGCATAGATCGCCAGCACCTCGCCGACGCGGTGGCGCACTAGCGCGCGCGGCTCCACCGTCAGCGCTCCCTCCCGCACCGCGCCATATTGGCCCGGCAGGTACTGGCTGAGCAGCGGCAGGGGCGGCGGTGTCCGCGCAAGGTTGGCGAACAGCCGCTCGACCGCGGCAGCGACCTCGGGCACCGGCCAGTAGTAGCGGCTGCGGTCGCTGAGGCTGAAGGCGCGGGCGAGCCGCAGCTCGGCATCGGAACCCGCATGGTGCCCCTTCCAGTAGCGCGGGTCGGCGAGCATCGCGACCTCGAGCCGCTCGCGCAACCCGGACCGGTCCTCGGTCGGCAGCAGCTCGGCCTCGATCGCGGCCAGCGCGAACAGCGCCTCGCGCAGGGCGAAGGTGAGCCACGGCCCGACCTTCAGGATCGCGAAGTGCCGCTCGACCAGGGCGGCGAGCGCCGCCTCGGTCTGGTAGTCGGTCGAGTGTGCCTCGAAGGCGAGCCTGGGCACCGTGCCGATCGCGGCCGCCAGACACGCGGCGCCCTCCGGCACGAAGTCGACCACCTGCTCGCTGCCGAACTCCACGCCTGGCTGCACCACCACCGCCAGCACCCGCTCCCAGGCTCCGTACAGGCCCGCCGCGGCGAAGGCGGCCTCGTGCACCTCGATGGTGCGGGCGAGATCCTCCGTATGGGTGACCGCGAGCACCTCGATCGCCTCGTGCGCCCCACCCGGCACCGGGACCTCGGTGCCGATGACGTAGACCGGACGCGCGCCGGTGGCCTCGGCGACCTTGGCGAGCCGTGCGGCGCGCGCTGCGATCAGCTCTGGGGGCAGGGGATCGGGGTCGCCCGCGCAGGCCATGCTGGCGTCGAGGTGGATCTTGGCGAAGCCGGCCTCGGCATAGCTGCGCACCAGGAGCTCGGCCTTGGCCAGCGCCGCATCGGCCGGCTCCGCACGCCAGGGATTCGGCCCCAGATGATCGCCGCCCAGGATCAGGCGGCCCTCCGGCAGGCCGCGCGTGCGGGCGAGGCCGGTGACGAAGGCGCGGAAATCCGCGGCCTGCATGCCGGTATAGCCGCCCTCCTGGTTCACCTGGTTGCAGGTCGCCTCGACCAGCAGCGGCCGGCCGTCTGCCAGGGCGGCCTCGACCGCCGCCTCGAGCACCAAGGGATGGGCCGAGCAGACCGAGCCGATGCCGCGGCGCTCGCCGGCCCGATTGGCGGCGACGATCTCCTGCAGCAGGCTCATGGCTGCCGCTCCAGGAATGCCTCGAGCTCGCTCATGGTCGAGTTGCCCTCCATCGGCCCTTTCTTGCCTACGGCCAGCGCCCCGGCGGCGTTGGCGAGGCGCACGGCGCGCTCCAGCGGGACGCCCAGCGCGAGACAGGCGACAAAGGTGCCGCCGAAGCAGTCGCCGGCCCCGGTGGGATCGACCTCCTCGGCCGGGAAGGCGGGGATCGCGATTCGGCGCTCGCGGTCCCGGTAGACGCTGCCTTCCGCACCCTTCTTCAGCAGGATCATCGAGCGACCGGCGCCGAGCAGGCTCGCGAGCGCCTCGTCCTCCTCCTGGCCGGGGCAGAGATGCGCGAGGTCGGCATCGCTCGGTAGCAGGAGATCGGTGACGTCGAGCACGGCGGCGATGGTCGCCTCGACCTCGGGCAGGGAGAGCAGCTCCTTCCTGACGTTCGGGTCGAAGGAGATTCGCGCCCCCGCCGCACGGGCGAGCTCGACCCCGCGCCGCACGGCGGCCGCGATCTGTGGGCTGAACAGGGAGGAGCCCATGACGTGGAAGTAGCGGCAGCCGCGGAACAGCTCCGGCTCGAGCTGTGCCGCGTCGAGCGCGGCCGAGGCGGAGTTGGCGATGTTGAAGATGAAGTCGCGGCCGCCGTCGGGGCGATAGCTCACGAAGGCGCTGCCGGTGGTCGTGCCGGGCACGCGCCGGATGGCGGCGGTATCGACTCCGCTGCCGGCCAGACGGTTGAGGTTGAGCGTGCCGAAATCGTCGGCGCCGACGCAGCCGATCATCGCCGTCGTGGCGCCGACGCGCGCCGCCTGGTCAGCGAAGATCGCCGGCGCGCCGCTCGGGTAGGGCCCGGCGAACAGGCCCGGCTCGAGAAAGGTCTGGCCGATCCGGGTCGCCATGATCTCGACCAGGATCTCGCCGATCACCACCACCTGCGCCATGTCTGCTCGCCCTCCCTGGCCGGCATCCTTGGCAATTATCTGTTGCCTGAGCAATAGCCCGGGCATAGCCTGCGCTCAAGTCGGGAGGCGTCGCGGTTGCCCAGAAACGAGCGCAAGCTGGACCTCGCCGCACGTGCGGCGTGGCTCTACTACGTCGCCGGCAAGCGCCAGGACGAGATCGCCGGGCAGCTCAACGTGTCGCGGCAGGCGGTGCAGCGCCTCGTCTCGCTCGCGGTCAGCGAGAAGCTGATCAAGTTCCGCCTCGACCATCCGCTCGCCGAGTGCGTGCAGCTGGGCGAGAGGCTGCGCGAGCGCTACGGGCTCGCCTACTGCTCGGTCCAGCCCTCCGACGATGTCGAGACCCGGCCCAGCCCGGGCGTGGCGATCGCCGCCGCCGAGCATCTCGGCACCTACCTCGCCGAGCGCGACCCGCTCGTCCTCGCCTTCTCGACCGGGCGGACCTTGCGCGCGGTGGCGGACGAGATGCCGGCCTTGGACTGCCCGCAGCACAAGTTCGTCTCGTTGGTCGGCACCATCTCCCGCGACGGGCGCGCCAGCCCCTACGAGGTCGTGCGCCGGTTGGCCGAGTGCACCGGTGCCGAGTGCTTCCCGATCCCCACGCCCGTGGTTGCCTCCAGCATCGAGGAGCGCCGTCTGCTCCAGACGCAGCGCTCCTTCACGATGGTGCGCGACCTTGCGCGCCAGGCGGTCGCCGCCTTCGTGGGCATCGGCAGCATCGGCTGGCAGTCGCCGATGCATCGCGACCATTTCGTGACCGACGAGGAGGTGATGGAGCTGATCGAGCATGGGGCCGTAGGCGAGATCGCCGGCTGGGCGTACAACAATGCCGGGAGGCTCATCCAATGCTCGGTCAACGACCGCAACGCGGCCTTGCCGCTCGGCGAGCTCGGCACGGCGCGCATGATCGGCGTCAGCTCGGGTTCCGATCGGGTCCTCGCCATTGCCGCGGCCCTCCGAGGCGGACTGCTCGGCGGTCTCATCACCGACGAGCGTACCGCGCACGTGCTGCTGCGCCGGCAGTCGGGTCTTGACAGCGCGGCATAGCAGTGCGACTCCTGCTCACACCATGAGCACATGCTCAGACAATGCCTGGGGAGGCTATTCGGCATGCTCAAGCACGGATTCGTGGCGGCCCTGACCGGTGCGCTGCTCGGTGCCACGGCGCTGGCGCATGCGGAGGAGTTGACCATCGCCACGGTCAACAACGCCGACATGATCATCATGCAGAAGCTGGCGCCGAAGTGGGAGCAGGCCACCGGCAACAAGATCAATTGGGTGGTGCTCGAGGAGAACGTGCTCCGCCAGCGGGTGACGACCGACATCGCCACCAAGGGCGGCCAGTTCGACATCATCACCATCGGCTCCTACGAGACCCCGATCTGGGGCAAGGCGGGCTGGCTCGTGCCGGTCAACGATCTCGGCGACGACTACGACTATGCCGACATGATCCCGTCGGTGATGAACGGCCTGTCCTATGACGGCAAGCTCTACGCCGTGCCGTTCTATGCCGAGAGCTCGTTCACCTTCTACCGCAAGGACCTATTTGAGGCGGCCGGTATCAAGATGCCGGACAAGCCGACCTACGACCAGATTGCCGAATACGCCGCCAAGCTCACCGACAAGTCCAAGGAGCAGTACGGTTTCTGCCAGCGCGGCAAGCCGGGCTGGGGCGAGAACATGGCCTTCGTCGGCCCGATGGTGAACGCCTTCGGCGGCCAGTGGTTCGACATGGAGTGGAAGCCGCAGCTGACCAGCGAGCCCTGGAAGCAGGCGGTCGCCTATTATGTCGAGAACATGAACAAGTCCGGCCCGCCGGGTGCCACCGCCAACGGGCACAATGAGAACCGGGCGCTGTTTGCCACCGGCCACTGCGCCATGTGGGTCGATGCGACCTCGGCCGCGGGCTATATCTTCAACCCGAAGGAGAGCCAGGTCGCCGACAAGACCTGGTTCGCGCCGGCGCCGATCGAGGTGACCAGCAACGGCTCCGGTTGGTTCTGGGCCTGGGCGCTCGGTATCCCGTCGACCTCGACGAAGATCGACGCCGCCAAGTCGTTTGTGAAGTGGGCGACGTCGAAGGAATATATCCAGACGGTCGGCGAGGAGGTGGCCTGGGTGGCCGCACCTCCGGGTACCCGCAAGTCGACCTACGACAATCCCAATTATCAGGAAGCCGCCCCGTTCGCGAAGGTGGTCTACGAGGCGGTCGCCAGCGCCGACATCACCAAGCCGACCAAGGACCCGGTGCCCTATATCGGCATCCAGTACGTGGCCATCCCCGAGTTCCAGGGGATCGGCACCACGGTCGGCCAGCAGGTCGCGGCCGCACTTGCCGGCCAGGTCACGGTCGACCAGGCGCTCGAGACCGCGCAGCGGTCCGCCGAGCAGACCATGCGGAAGGCCGGCTACCCCAAGTAGACCGGTCCTGACCGTCCGACCGGCGGGTCCTGTGCGGCCCGCCGGCCGCCACCTCGAGCCGCGAGCGAGGCCGATGGCCAGCACCACAGCACCCGCCGTAGCCGGCATGGGCCGGCGCAGCCAGCGTAGCGTCAACACCCTGCCTTTGATGGCGCCTTCGGTCGTCCTGCTGTTCTTGTGGATGATCGTGCCGCTGGTGATGACGCTGTGGTTCTCGTTCCAGTACTACAACCTGCTGGACCCGACCCAAAGCGGCTTCGCCGGCTTCGACAACTACTACTGGCTGCTGACCGACCCGTCCTTGTGGACGGCGATGCTCAACACCCTCTATCTCGTCTTCTGGGTGCTGGTGATCACGGTCGGCCTCGGCACCCTGCTCGCGGTGCTGTTCGATCAGGAATTCTACGGCCGCGGCATCGCCCGGCTGTTCGCGATCGCACCCTTCTTCGTCATGCCGACGGTGAGTGCGCTGATCTGGAAGAACATGCTGATGCACCCGGTCAACGGGCTGTTCGCGTTCTTCGCCCGCTCCCTCGGCTTCCCCGCCATCGACTTTTTCGGCTCCTTTCCGCTGACCTCGGTGATCATCATCGTCGCCTGGCAGTGGCTGCCCTTCGCGCTCTTGATCCTGCTCACCGCCATCCAGTCGCTCGACAATGAGCAGAAGGAGGCGGCGCGGATGGACGGGGCGGGCCCGTTCTCGATGTTCTTCTTCATCATCCTGCCGCATCTCGGTCGCGCCATCAGCGTGGTGATCATGATCGAGACCATCTTCCTCCTGTCGGTGTTCGCCGAGATCTACGTCACGACCTCGGGCGGCCCCGGCCTCGCCTCGACCAATCTCGCCTTCCTGATCTATCTCAAGGCACTGCGCGAGTTCGACGTCGGCGCCGCATCCGCGGGCGGCATGATTGCCGTGGTGCTCGCCAACATTGTGGCGGTCTTCCTCGTCCGCTCGATCGCCAAGAACATCGCCGACTGAGGGCCGGACCATGCACCCCAAGACGCGCGAGAAGCTGATCATCACGGTTGTCGGCTGGGTGGTCGCGTTCCTGATCTTCTTCCCGCTTTTCTGGATGATCCTGACCAGCTTCAAGACCGAGATCGAGGCAGTGGCGACGCCGCCGAGCCTGTTCTTCGCACCGACCCTCGAGAACTATGCGACCGTCAACGCCCGCGCCAACTATTTCCTCGCGGCGCTCAACAGCATCGTCATCAGTGTCGGTGCCACGCTGCTCGCTACCATCGTCTCGGTTCCCGCCGCCTACGCGATGGCGTTCTTCCCGGGAAAGAAGACCAAGGATCTGCTGCTCTGGATGCTGTCGACCAAGATGATGCCCGCGGTCGGCGTGCTAATCCCGATCTATCTGCTCGCCAAGGATTACGGCGCGCTCGATACGCGCTGGGGCCTGATCCTGGTCTACACGCTGATGAATCTGCCGATCGTCGTCTGGATGCTCTACACCTTCTTCAAGGAGGTGCCGAAGGACATCCTGGAGGCCGGCCGCATGGACGGTGCCAAGCCCAAGCAGGAGGTGTGGCTGCTGCTGTTGCCGCTCTCGCTGCCCGGCATCGCGTCGACCGCCCTGCTGTCGATCATCCTGTGCTGGAACGAGGCGTTCTGGAGCCTCAACCTGACCGCCGCGAACGCCGGCCCGCTCACCGCGTTCATCGCCTCCTTCTCGGCACCCGAGGGTCTGTTCTGGGCCAAGCTGTCGGCGGCTTCGACGATCGCCATCGCCCCCATTCTCGTCTTCGGCTGGATGAGCCAGCGTCAGCTCGTCCGCGGCCTGACCTTCGGCGCCGTCAAGTAATCGGGAGGACCAACGATGGCGACCCTGCAGCTAAAAGACATCCGCAAGAGCTACGGTGACATCGAGATCATCAAGGGCGTCGATCTCGGCATCGAGGACCGCGAGTTCTGCGTCTTCGTCGGCCCCTCCGGCTGCGGCAAGTCCACCTTGCTGCGCATGATCGCGGGGCTGGAGCGGATCACGGGGGGCGACTTCCTGATCGACGGGGTGCGGATGAACGACGTGCCCCCGGCGCAGCGGGGCATCGCCATGGTGTTCCAGTCCTATGCGCTCTATCCGCACATGACCGTCCGGGACAACATGGCCTTCGGCATGAAGATCGCCAAGAAGCCCGCGGCGGAGGTGAACGCCGCGGTCGAGAAGGCGGCCAAGATGCTCCAGCTCACCCCCTATCTCGACCGCCTGCCCAAGGCGCTCTCGGGCGGCCAGCGCCAGCGCGTGGCGATCGGGCGGGCGATCGTGCGCGACCCCAAGGTCTTCCTCTTCGACGAGCCGCTCTCGAACCTCGACGCGGCGCTGCGCGTGGCGACCCGGATCGAGATCGCCCAGCTCAAGGAGCGGATGCCCAACTCCACGATGATCTACGTCACCCACGACCAGGTGGAGGCGATGACCCTCGCCTCCCGCATCGTGGTGCTGTCGGCGGGAAACATCGAGCAGGTGGGCGCGCCGCTGGAGCTCTACGAGCGTCCGGCGAACATCTTCGTCGCGCGGTTCATCGGCTCGCCCGCCATGAACATCCTGCCCGGCAAGGTGGTCGAGACCGGCGAGCGGGCGGGGATCCAGCTTCCCACCGGCGGCGTGGTGCATCTCGACATCCCGCTGCCCGGC
>JBGAKU010000074.1:0-21826 GCA_044224255.1 Geminicoccaceae bacterium | reverse complement strand
ACTTTGCCGGATCGCCGAGAACGGCCGGGCCGGGCGGCTGGGCGACCGCCGCCGCGCGTGCCCGCACGACGCCTTCCAGTACGTCCTTCTCGTGCGCGGCATAGCCCTTCACCGTCTCCACCAGATTGGGGATCAGATCGGCGCGGCGCTGATACTGGTTCTCGACCTCGCCCCAGGCCGCCTTGGCGCGCTCCTCCCGGGTCGGGATCTCGTTGACGCCGCAGCCGGCGAGGCCCAGCAGGACGAGGCAGGCGGCGAGCAATCGGCTGAACCGGGACCCGGCAGGCGGCTGGGCAATCATCGGCTTCCTCCCTCGGCGTCGTGCCCGCTGCGCTTACTACGGATGCCCGACGGCGTCTTGCCGAAGGAGGCGAGCGTCGAGGCAGTCAAGGCGAGGTCGATTCGTCCTCGCTCGGGAAGTCGATGTCGGCGTAGATCTCGTCGAGCGTGATATGAAGATCGAGCGCCGTGACCGACAGTTCGCCGCCACCGACGAGATCCTGAATCGTCCAGCGCTCGGATTCGCGCCGGATCACCTGCACCCGCCGCTTGTCCTGCCAGACCAGCACGACCGCCTCCACGACTTCCAGCGAGCGGTAGAAATCGAGCTTGTCGGTGCGGTCCTCCTTCTCGGTGGAAGGCGAGAGCACCTCGACGAGCAGACGGGGTTGGCGGAAGTAGACCCGAGGCGTCGGCTCGCAGCTGACCAAGACGTGAGCTGCGCGCTCAAAAGCGCGGTGATGTTGGCGACAATGTCAGCGTGCCGCCCGGAAGGCGGCGCCATCGCCACCGGCGCGCCGAACGCCAGCTCGTAGCGCGTATCCGTCCCGTCGTCCCATTGGACGAAATCTGCGACGAGCATCGGCAAGGCGCGGGCGGGCTCAGCCATGTCGCCACACTAGCAGGCTCGCGCCCCTGGCGTCAGCCATGCTCGACACTTTCCAGGAACAACCCGTCCGCGGGTGCCGTCTGGCCGGCGGCCGAGCGGTCGCGGGCGGCGAGCACGTCGCGGACGTGGTCGATCGGCGCCTTGCCCTCGCCGACGGTCTTCAGCGTGCCGACGATGTTGCGGACCTGGTGGTGCAGGAACGACCGCGCCCAGAGCCGGCACAGGATCAGTTCGCCGTCGCGCGCGACGTGGATGCCGGAGAGGGTCTTCACCGGCGAGGCCGACTGGCACTCGCTGGAGCGGAAGCTGGTGAAGTCGTGGCGGCCGACCAGAGCCTGGGCAGCGACGTGCATCGGCTCGTGGTCGAGCGGGACCGGGACGTGCCAGACGCGGCCGCGCTCCAGGGCGGGCGGGCTGCGGCGGGCGAGGATGCGGTAGAGGTAGCGCCGGCCGGTGCAGGAGAAGCGGGCATGGAAATCGGCGGGCGTCTCGCGCGCCTCTAGCACGGCGATCGGGTTCGGGCGCAGGTGGAAATTCAGGGCGCCGAGCAGGCGTTCAGGCAGCCAGTCCCGCGCGAGGTCGAGATGCGCGACCTGGGCGAGCGCGTGCACGCCGGCGTCGGTGCGGCCGGCACCGGTCACGGTCGGGGTCTCGCCGGTGAAGGCGGCGAGTGCGGTCTCCAGGGCACCTTGGACGGTCGGCGCGTCGCCCTGGCGCTGCCAGCCCCGGAACGGGGCGCCGTCATATTCCAGCAGCAGGCGCCAGCGGGCCATCGGCGTCAGCCGAGGCGCGTGCCCACGCGCAGCGGGAAGCCGCGCTGCAGCTCGTCCGCTGTCATCGGCCGCTTGCCGGCGCGCTGGACGCGGGTGACCGCGAGCGCGCCCTCGCCGCAGGCGACGGTGAGCGGCAGGGCGAGGATCGTGCCGGGGTCGCCCGACCCGGCGACGGGCTCGCCGGCGAGCAGCGCCAGCCGCTCGCCCTCGGCTTCACACCAGCAGCCCGGCGCCGGGTTGAGCGCGCGCAGCCGGCGTTCGACGAGGCCCGCGGGCTCGGCGAAGTCGATCCGGCCCTCCTCGCGCGCGAGCTTGCGGGCGTAGGTCGCGCCCGCCTCGGACTGGGGCACGGCGGCCAAGGTGCCTGCAACGATGTGCTGGACAACCTCCGGCAGCATTGCCGCCGCCAGGTGTGCGAGCCGCTCGTGCAGCTCGGCCGCGGTCGTGTCAGGCCCGATGGGCATCCGCCGCATCGTGTAGACGGGGCCGGTGTCCAGCCCTTCTTCCATGAGGAAGATGCTGATGCCAGTCTCGGGGTCGCCCGCCAGGATCGCGCGCTCGATCGGCGCAGCGCCGCGCCAGCGCGGCAGGATGGAGGCGTGGAGGTTGATGCAGCCCAGGCGAGGCGCATCGAGCACCGGACGAGGCAGGAGCAGACCGTAGGCGCCGACGATGGCCATATCGGCTGCCAATGCCGTGAACTCGGTCTGGGCTTGCCCATCCTTGAGTGTGCGCGGCGTCCGGACCGGGAGGCCGAGCAGTTCGGCGCGGTCGTGGACAGGGGTACGGCGCAGCTGGTGGCCGCGGCCGGCGGGGCGAGGCGGCTGGGTGTAGACGGCGACGACCTCGTGGCCGGCAGCGAGCAGAACGTCGAGGGAGGGCAGCACGAAGCCCGTGGTGCCCATGACCACGAGCCGCAGCCGCTCAGGCACGGGGGCGCCTGGTCTTGATCAGCTTGCGCATGATCATGTTGCGCTTGAGCGCCGACAGGTGGTCGACGAACAACACACCGTCGAGATGGTCGAGCTCGTGCTGGACGCAGCGTGCCAGCAGGCCGTCGGCGGCAAGTTCGCGCGCCTCGCCCTGCTCGTCCAGGAAGCGGACCGTCACCGAAAGTGGGCGGGTCACGTCGGCGAACTGGCCGGGCAGGCTGAGGCAGCCTTCCTCGGCGGTGCCGCGCTCGCCGGATTTCCACACGATCTCGGGATTGACCAGCACCATCGGCCGGCGCTCCTCGCCCTCGGCGACGTCCATGACCACCAGCCGTTGCAATACGCCGATCTGCGGCGCGGCCAGGCCGATGCCCGGGGCCTTGTACATGGTCTCGAACATGTCGGCGGCGAGCTGGCGCAGACGGTCGTCGACCTGCGCCACGGGCGCGGCCTTCGCCTTGAGCACGGGATGTGGGGCCTGCAGGATCTCGAGCAGGGCCATGCTGAACTCGTCGCGCGGTGGAAAAGTCGCCGTGACGTAGGGAGTTGGCGGCGGGCGGTCAAGCGACGCGCTGGCGCGCGCGCAGGGCGGCATCGAGCGTGCCCTCGTCGAGATAGGTCAGCTCGCCGCCGACCGGCACCCCGCGGCCGAGCCGGGTCACGGTGCACCCCAGCGGCAGCAGGCGCTCGGCGAGGTAGTGGCTGGTGGTCTGGCCGTCGACGGTCGCACCCAGCGCCAGGATCACCTCGGCGATCTGCTGCTCCTCGACCCGGCGCAGCAGCCGGTCGACCCCAAGCTCCTCCGGCCCGATCCCGTCCATGGCCTTCAAGGTACCGCCCAGCACATGATAGCGGCCCTTGAACACCATGGCACGCTCGAGCGCCCACAGATCCTCGAGCTCGGCCACCACGCACAGAAGCCCGGCCTCGCGCTCGGGGTCGCGGCAGATCCCACAGGGCTCGGTGGTATCGAGATTGCCGCAGATCTCGCAGGGTCGCACCCGCTCGGCGCAGGCGGTGAGCGCGTCGGCCAGAGGCAGCATCACCGTGTCGCGCCGCTTCAGCAGCGCCAGCGCCACCCGCTGCGCCGAGCGCTGGCCGAGGCCAGGCAGCCGGGCGAGCAGCCGGACGAGGCGGTCGATCTCGACCGAGGCCATCAGAACGGCAGCTTGAACCCGGGCGGCAGCGGCAGGCCGCCGGTGAGCTTGCCCATCTCCTCGGCCATGTAGGCGTCGATCTTGGCCTTGGCGTCGTTGCAGGCGGCGACGATCAGATCCTCCAGGATCTCGATCTCGTCCGGCACAGCGAGCGAGGGGTCGATCTTGATCTTGCGCATCTCGCCCTTGCCGTTGAGCGTGACGGTGACCATGCCGCCCCCGGCAGCACCGCCGACCTCGGTCTCGGCCAGCTTCTGCTGCATCTCGCTCATCCGCGACTGCAGCTTCTGCGCCTCCTTGAGCATGTTGCCCAGGTTCTTCATCGATACGCCCTTCTGTTGCGAATTAGGCCCCGCCTACTCGGGGCGGGGGCGGATGTCGACCAGCTGAGCCCCTGGGAACACCGTCATGACCTCGCGCAGTGCGGGGTCCCTGGCGATCTCCGCCATGCGGGCGCTCTTGGCTGCGGCAGCCTGCTCGGCCAGCGTCGCCTCGCCCTGGGCGGCGGCGAGAACCACGACCCAACGCCGGCCCAGCACGCGCGCCGCCGCCTCGCCGACGCGGCCGGCGACGTCGGCCGGCACGCCCGCGTCGAAGCGCAGCTCCAGCCGGCCCGACTCGAAGCGGATCAGATGCGCGCTCTGCTGCAACCAAGCAGCAAGCGGGGCCTCCCCACGCTCGCGCAGGCAGGCGACGAAGGCCGGAAAGTCGACGGGCTCGGCCTGTGCCGGTGCCGCCGGCGGGCGCGCCTCCGGCTCGGGCCGCGCCGGCAGCGGGGCCGTGGCGAGCGGAGAGGCGGCGCGATGGGCCGGGCCGGCGGAGGCGTGCGGTGCGACCGGTTGCGGGGTCATGCGCCGCAGCGGCACGGTCACCGTGCTGCCGCTATCACCGCGCGCGAGGCGCGCCAGCTCCGCCGGCGAGGGCAGATCGGCGACCGAGGCGAGGCGCAAGAGCAGCATCTCCGCGGCGGCACGCGCATCCGGCGCGATGCGGATCTCGTCGATGCCCCGCAGCAGCATCTGCCAGGCGCGGGCCAGGACCGGCAGGCCGAGCGTTTTGGCCATACCGGCGGCGCGCTCGGCTGCCGAGGCCCCGACGCCGAGGCTGGAGGTCGCCTCGGGGGCCACCTTGAGGCGGGACAGCCAGTGGCTGATCTCGAGCAGATCCTGGGCCACGGCGACCGGGTCGGCGCCACGGGCGTAGAGGTCGGCGAAGCGTTCGAGCGCGCCGCGCGCGTCGCCCTGGACCAGCGCATCGAACAGGTCGAGCAGCTGGACGCGGTCGGACAGGCCGAGCATCCCCTGCACCAGGGCCGCGTCGATCGGCCCCTCGGCCGTGGCGATCGCCTGGTCGAGCAAGGAGAGCGCATCGCGCACCGAGCCTTCCGCGACCCGGGCGATCACGCCCAGGGCCTCGGGCGCCGCCTCGATCTCCTCCTTCGTGCACACGCCCGCAAGATGCGCGGCCAGCTCCTCCGGCTCGACCCGGCGCAGCTCGAACTTCTGGCAGCGCGAGAGGACCGTCACCGGAACCTTGCGGATCTCGGTGGTGGCGAAGATGAACTTGGCGTGCGGCGGAGGCTCCTCGACGGTCTTGAGCAGCGCGTTCCAGGCGCTGCCCGAGAGCATGTGCACCTCGTCGAGGATGTAGACCTTGTAGCGCGCGAAGGCCGGCAGGAACTGCAGGCCTTCGAGCAGCTCGCGCACGTCCTCCTTCCCGGTCTGGGAGGCCGCATCCATCTCGATCACATCGACCGCGCGGTCCTCGTCGATCGCGACGCAGCTCGGGCAGACGCCGCACGGCTCCGGGGTTGACCCGCCCTGGCCATCTGGCCCGGTGCAGTTGAGCCCGCGCGCGATGATCCGGGCGGTCGTGGTCTTGCCGACGCCGCGGATGCCGGACAGCAGGAAGGCATGGGCGATGCGGCCGGAGGTGAAGGCGTTCTTGAGCGTGCGGACCAGCGCGTCCTGACCGATCAGCGCCGAGAGCCTCGTCGGCCGGTAGGCGCGGGCGAGAACCCGGTAGGCGGCTGGGCTCAGCGGGGGCTCCATCGGCCGGCGGAGAGAAGGAGGTGGAAGGCTGGACGACGACCCGGAGCGAAACTCGTTACGGCTGCTTCCTTCCGGACCTGACCGGGTTGGCGAGGGCTCCGCCCATCACCAGCCTTCCGGGCGCGAATATCGGTGGTCCGGGGGCGAAGCGCAAGGGTGCAGCCGATCGCGGGCTGCGCTATGGAGCGGCCATGCTCGCACCCGTCGTCACCATCACCCAGCTCTATGCCGTCGACGCGCTCGACCGCGCCGCGCACCGGCGCCGTGACGCCGCCTGGCTCGCCGCCGCCAGGAGCGATCCCACCACCCGCGTCGTGCTGCTGTCCGAGCTGCGTTTTGCTCTGCTCGGGCCCGAGGAGGCGCCGCTCCTGCACGCCCCGACCGTTGGGGAGCTCGGCGCCGCGCTGCCGCCCGAGGCGATCTTCCTCGGCGAGCGTGCCGGCGTCTCCTGGTTTGCGCTCGATCTCGGCGCCGAGCCGCCGGCGCAGGGCAGGCTGTCCGAGCTGCGCGCGGTTTCGCTCCTTCTGCCCGCGGACGACGCCGCCCTCCTGGCCTACGCGCGCGCCCTGGCCCACTGGCATCACGGGCATCGGTTCTGCGGCCGCTGTGGTGGCGCGACCGACCCGGTCCAGGGCGGTCACGCCCGCCGGTGCCCCGCGTGCGGCAGCGAGACCTTCCCGCGCACCGATCCGGCGGTGATCGTGCTCGTGACCCATGGCGAGCGCTGCCTGCTGGCGCGCTCGCCGCGCTTTCCGCCCGGCATGTACTCCACGCTCGCCGGCTTCGTGGAGGCGGGCGAATCGCTGGAGCAGACGCTGCGGCGCGAGGTGCGCGAGGAGGTCGGCGTCGAGCTCGACGAGCTGGTCTACCGCGCCTCGCAGCCCTGGCCGTTCCCGCAGTCGCTGATGCTGGGCTTCCGCGCGACGGCGCGCGACACGGCCTTCGTAGTCGACCGGGACGAGATCGAGGACGCGCTCTGGCTGACGCGCGCCGAGCTGGCCGACCCTGCGCGCTGCCCGGTGCGTCTGCCCAACCGCGACAGCATCGCCCGCTTCCTGATCGAGGAGTGGCGCGCCGAAGGCAGCTAGCCCGGCTCCGGCATCGCCATCGGATCCGCCGCACCCTGCAGCCGCAGGGCGGCGGTGCGGGCGAAGCGCAGGAGAACGGCGCGCCGGCGTGAGGCGGCGACGCTGCGCGGGCGCGCCGGGCGGACCAGCGTCGCCGCGAACCGGTCGGCGACGATCAGCCCCTCGTCCCCGGGCAGCAGCTCGAGCGGGAAGTCGGGCGCCACCGCGAAGTAGAACTCGTCCGCATAGTCGAGATAGTCGCGCCACTTCCGGTCGGTCAGGTAGTCGGCGCGGCACGACTTGACCTCGACCGCCACCAGCCGGCCGTCGCGGCCCACCGCCATCACGTCCAGCCGCCTGCCGGTGGCGAGCGTGAACTCGGGCAGGGAGGCGAGCTCGAGGTCGAGCAGAAGGCGCATCGTCCCGCGGACGATCTCGGCGGCGGCGGGTGAGGTCATCGGGGTGCCGGTAGGGCTTCCTTAACGTTGCGCCCCTATGTTGCCGACTTGTTCCGGTGAAGGTCAACGGTCGGGCGGTCGACACGAGATGAGCGTAGCGACGACGACGGCGGTGGGCGAGCGCAGGCGCGAGGCGCTCTTGCGCAGCCAGGCCGATCGGGAGCGCGGGCAGCGTCTCGGCGCCGCCGGCGATGGAGTCGCCGCGGCGTAGGCTACTCGCCCGCCAGGCCCGAGGCCGTCGCGGCAGTTCGGCCGCCAGTTCGAGCTGTAGGGTCCGGCGACCAGGCGTGCAGCACGCTCGCCGTGCTCAGGCACCATGTCCGCGACCTCGCTGTCCAGCCCCACGCCAGGCTTTATCCAGCACGGTCGGCAGCAGCCGGCTGCCGGTCGAGGTCGCGCGCCAGCTGGCCAGCGACGCGATCGAGGTCGCGGCACCCATCCTGCAGCGCAGCCCGGTCCTGACCGACGAGGATCTGGTCCACATCGTCCGCACCAACGCCATGCAGTACGCCCTGGCGGTCGCGGGGCGCGAGCGGCTGTCGGAGTCGGTCTCCGACGCGCTCGTGGATACCGGCGAGGTCGAGGTGGTGCTGCGCCTGGTCGACAATGGCGGCGCCGGCATCTCGCACAGCACCATGCAGCGGGTGGTGCAGGACTATGCCGGCAACGACCAGATCCACGCCCGCGTGATCCGTCGGCCGGAGCTGCCGCACGAGCTGGTCGAGCAGCTGATCGGGATCATGGGGCAGCGCCTGGAATGGGAGCTGATCCGCGAGCGGCGGATGCCGGCCGAGGAGGCGCGGGCGCTCATGAACGCGGTCCGCGAGAGGGCGGCGATCAGCTTCACCGCGCGCGCCCATGCCGACGGCAAGATCCAGCAGCATCTGCTGGCCGAGTTCAGCGCCGGCCAGCTCTCGCACGAGCGGCTCCTGCGCTTTCTGCGCGACGGCGACATTGCCAGCCTGGAGATCGGGCTGAGCCTGCATTCGCGGCTCGAGCTGAACCATGTCCGCCGCCTGCTCTATCATGCCGACCGGCGGCACCTGGCCGCCCTGTGCCTCGCCGCCAGCCTCGCCACGCCGCACTATCTCACCCTGCGGATGGCGCTCGACATCGCCGAGGAGGCGATGGGGCCGCGCGCCAGCAACGGCGCCTACGCCTCCGACACTCTCCGCTTCCTCCAGGTCCAGTACGATCGGCTCCGCCACGACGAGCCCAAGCTACGCCAGCTCCTGGGCAACTGAACCGGCAAGTTGGCAGGGACGGCGGAGCTCGCCACCTGCGGCCGGTGCGCGGTTTCGGCTGCGCACAATCGAGACACAGCTTTCCCACCCGCTCGTCCACAGTTTCATGCACAGGCCCGCTCGCGGCCCCGCTCCACAGCCGGGAGGACCGCTGCTACAAGCCCGCCTCGCGCAGCTCCGAGGAGCCGGCCCGTTGGCGCCCGACGAACCTACGACCTTCCGTGTCCAGCCGCACAACATCGAGGCCGAGCAGGCTCTGCTCGGCGCCATCCTGGTCAACAACGACGCCTATCACCGTGTCAGCGAGTTCCTGCTGCCGGAGCATTTCTTCGAGCCGGTCCATGCCCGGATCTTCGAGCGCTGCGCGGAGCGGATCGCGCAGGGCAAGCTCGCCGATCCGGTCACGCTCAAGCTCCTGTTCGAGGAGGACCAGTCGCTGCGCGAGCTGGACGGGGCGCGCTACCTCGTCCGCCTCGCCCAGGCCGCCGACACGATCATCAACGCCGCCGACTACGGCCACCTGATTCACGATCTGGCGCTCAAGCGCGGTCTGATCCATGTCGGTGAGGAGGCGGTGAACCGCGCCTTCGACGCCGGGCGGCCGGAGAGCGGGCGCGAGCAGATCGAGCTGGCGGAGCGCGAGCTGTTCGAGCTCGCCCAGGCAGGCGAGAGCAAGGGCGAGTTCCGGCCGTTCCCGGTCGTGCTCAGCGCCGCGATCCGCCACATCGAGAGCGCTTGGCACAAGGTCGGCCAGGTATCCGGCGTGCCGACCCGGCTGACCGGGCTCGACCAGAAGCTGGGCGGGCTGCAGCCCTCGGACCTCGTGATCCTCGCCGGCCGCCCGAGCATGGGCAAGACAGCACTCGCCGTGACCATCGCCGCCAACTCGGCCTCCTGCGAGAACTCCGACGCCGAGGAGCGCAAGGCGCGACACGCCAACTATGTCGTGGCCGTGTTCTCGCTCGAGATGTCGGCCGAGCAGCTCGCCACCCGCCTCCTGTCGGGCAAGGGTCGGATCGAGTCCGACCGGCTGCGGCGTGGCGACATCGGTGAGGAGGACTGGCCGGCGGTGGTCCGCGCCAGCCAGGAGCTGGGTGCCCTGCCGCTGTTCATCGACGACACGCCGGCTTTGTCGATCGCCGCCTTGCGCACCCGCGCGCGCCGGCTCAAGCGCACCCAGGGCCTGGACCTGATCGTCGTCGACTATCTCCAGCTCCTGCGCGGCACCGGGGCGCAGAGCCAGACCAACCGCGTGCAGGAGATCACGGAGATCACCCAGGGCCTCAAGGCGATGGCCAAGGACCTCAACGTGCCCGTGCTCGCGCTGTCGCAGCTATCGCGCGCGGTCGAATCGCGCGAGGACAAGCGCCCGATGCTGTCGGACCTGCGCGAGTCCGGCTCGATCGAGCAGGACGCCGACGTCGTGATGTTCGTCTACCGCGAGGAATATTATCTGTCGCGGGCGATCCCGACCCAGCGCGAGGGTGAGGCCAAGGAGAAATTCGACCTGCGCTACCAGGAATGGTTCCAGCGCTGCCAGGGCGTGCACAACAAGGCCGAGGTGATCATCGCCAAGCAGCGCCACGGCCCGATCGGCAATGTGCACCTGCAGTTCGACGCCAACTTCGGTCAGTTCCACGATCTCGAGCCCGGGCACTATCCCGAGCATCTCTACGCCTGAGCCGGCGCGATTGACGCCGCCCGCCGGCTCCGCTAGGCCCGCGGCCGCAGCCTCGATGGGGAACTGATCCGGGACATGAATCCTCTCGCCACCGTCGGCCGGCTCACCCTGGCCCTGTGCTCGGGGGTCGGCGAGGTCGCGCTGTTCGCGGTCCGGGCGATCCTGGGCGGCCTGCGCGGGCCGATCTATCCCCGCCAGCTCCTGCGCCAGATGGTCGAGATCGGCTACTACTCGCTGCCGGTGGTTGGCCTCACGGCGATCTTCACCGGCATGGTGTTGGCGCTGCAGAGCTACACCGGCTTCTCCCGCTTCGAGGCGTCCTCCGCGATCCCGACCATCGTCGTGCTGTCGATGACCCGCGAGCTCGGGCCGGTGCTGGCCGGGCTGATGGTGGCGGGCCGGGTGGGGGCAGCCATGGCGGCCGAGCTCGGCACCATGCGCGTCACCGAGCAGATCGACGCCCTGACCACGCTCTCGACCGATCCCTTGCGCTACCTCGTCTTCCCGCGCCTGCTCGCCGGGCTCCTGATGCTTCCGCTCCTGGTTCTGGTCGCCGACATCATCGGCGTGCTCGGGGGCTATCTGGTCAGCGTCTACAAGTTGGGTTTCGGGCCGATCGAGTACATCAACCGCACGATCCAGTATCTCGAGACGCAGGACGTGGTGTCGGGGCTGGTCAAGGCGGCCGTGTTCGGCTTCATCGTGGCACTGATGGGCTGCTATCAGGGCTACCGCTCGCAGGGCGGCGCGCAGGGTGTGGGGGCGGCCACCACCAAGGCCGTGGTCTCGGCCTCGATCTTGATCCTCACCGCCAACTACGCCGTCACCGAGCTGTTCTTCAGCCGATGAGCGCCGCCCAGCCCAAGATCGCGATCCGCGGCCTGACCAAGAGCTTCGGCCCCAAGCGGGTGCTGCGCGGGGTCGACCTCGACCTGGAGCCCGGCCAGTCCCTCGTGGTGATCGGCGGCTCGGGCACCGGCAAGTCGGTGATGCTGAAGTGCATCCTGGGCCTGCTGGCCCCGGACGCCGGCTCGATCCGCGTCGACGGGGTCGAGGTGGTCGGCGCCTCGCGCGACACCATGGACGGCCTGCGGCGCAAGTTCGGCATGCTGTTCCAGGGCGGGGCGCTGTTCGACAGCCTGCCGGTCTGGGAGAACGTGGCCTTCGGCCTGCTCGCGGCCAGGCAGGTCGACCGCGTCGCCGCCCAAGCCAAGGCGGTCGAGACCCTGGCCATGGTCGGCCTCGGCCCCGAGGTGGCGCGGCTGATGCCGGCCGAGCTGTCGGGCGGGATGCAGAAGCGGGTCGGGCTCGCCCGCGCCATCGCGCACGCGCCCGAGATCCTGTTCTTCGACGAGCCGACTACCGGCCTCGACCCGATCATGGCCGACGTGATCAACGATCTGATCGTGCGCTGCGTGCGCCAGCTCGGCGCCTCGGCCCTCTCGATCACCCACGACATGGCGAGCGTGCGCAGGATCGCCGACCGCGTGGCCATGCTCTACGATGGCCGGATCGTCTGGGAGGGGCCCGTGGCGGAGCTGGACGACAGCGGCAACGCCTATGTCGACCAGTTCATCCACGGCCGCGCCGAGGGGCCGATCCGGATCGGGGCCGCCGCGATCGGCGCCTGATGGCGAAAGCGAGCCGCACCTTCGTCTGCCAGAGCTGCGGTACCGCACATCCGCGCTGGGCGGGCCGCTGCGACGAGTGCGGTGCCTGGAACAGCCTGGTCGAGGAGACCGCGGCCAGCCCGGCCCCGGCGGCGGGCGGCAAGGCGCGTGGCCGCAGTCTGGATCTCGTCTCCCTCGCCGGCTCCGGTGTGCCGCCGGCCCGGCTGCCGAGCGGGATCGAGGAGCTCGACCGCGTGCTCGGCGGCGGCATCGTCACGGGGGCGGCGATCCTGGTCGGCGGCGATCCGGGGATCGGCAAGAGCACCTTGATGCTCCAGGCCGCGGCAGCGCTGGGCGCTGCCGGGCGCGAGGTGGTCTATGTCAGCGGCGAGGAGTCGATCGAGCAGATCCGCCTGCGGGCGCGTCGCCTCGGCCTCGCCGCCGCCCCGGTGCGGCTCGCCAGCGCCACCTCGGTCGGCGACGTGCTGGCGACGGTCGACCGCCCGACCGCCCCCGATCTGCTCGTGATCGATTCGATCCAGACCATGTGGGTCGACGGGCTCGACCAGGCGCCCGGCACGGTGACCCAGCTGCGCGCCGCGGCGCAGGCGCTGATCCGCTTCGCCAAGCAGCGCGGCAGCGCCGTCCTGCTGATCGGCCACGTCACCAAGGACGGGCAGCTCGCCGGCCCGCGCGTGCTCGAGCACATGGTCGACGCCGTGCTCTATTTCGAGGGCGAGCGCGGGCATCCCTTCCGCATCCTGCGCGCGGTCAAGAATCGGTTCGGCCCCGCCAACGAGATCGGCGTGTTCGAGATGGCCGAGGCCGGGCTCGTCCCGGTGCCCAACCCGTCCGCCCTGTTCCTGGCCGACCGGGAGGAGGGCGTGACCGGCTCGGCGGTGCTCGCCGGGATCGAGGGCAGCCGCCCGGTCCTGGTCGAGATCCAGGCGCTGGTGGCGCCGAGCGCGCTCGCGACGCCGCGCCGTGCGGTGGTGGGCTGGGACGGCAACCGGCTCGCCATGCTGCTCGCGGTGCTCGAGGCGCGTTGCGGCCTTGTGATGGCTGGGCGCGACGTTTATCTGAACGTCGCCGGTGGCCTGCGGGTGCAGGAGCCGGCGGCCGATCTGGCGGTGGCGGCGGCGATCGTCTCCTCGGAGCTTGGCCGGCCAGCACCCCAGGCGACGGTGTTCTTCGGCGAGGTCGGCCTCGCCGGCGAGGTGCGCGCCGTGGGCCATGCCGAGGCCCGGCTGAAGGAAGCGGCGAAATTGGGGTTCACGCGGGCGATCATGCCGGGCACGGGCAAGGACGGGCCGGCGGGGCTGCGGTTGGACGGGCTGACCCGGCTCGCCGAGCTGCCGCCGCTCCTGTGTGCCGAGGCGGGAACGTGAGCGGCGTGCAGCTCACGCTGTTCGACATCGTCGCGATCGTGATCGTGTTGCTCTCCGCGCTGGCAGCACTGCTGCGGGGCTTCGTGCGCGAGATCCTGGGGCTGGCGAGCTGGCTGGGTGCCGCGATCCTGGCCTTCCTGGCGCTGCCTTATGCGACCCCGCTGGTCCAGCCGGTGATCGCCGGCGAGGCGCTCGCCACCGGGGTGGCCGTGGTCGGCGTGTTCCTGGTGGCGCTGGTTGCCCTGAAGATCCTGAGCGGCATGGTCGCCAACGCGATCGACGGCAGCGCGCTCGGCCCGCTCGACAAGGCGTTCGGGCTCGCGTTCGGCGCGGTGCGTGGCGCCTTCATCGTCTGCGCGGGCTATCTCGCCGCAGCCTATCTCGTAAAACCCGAACTGCACCCCACCTGGGTACGCGACGCCTACTTCATCGGACCAGTCCGTCAGGGTGCGGACCGGATCGAGGCGCTGCTGCCCGAGGCCTATCGGCCGCGCCGCCCGGAGACCACGCCCGCCGCCACCGACGGCAAGGGCTACACCGACGCGGAAAGGCAGGCGATCGAGAAGCTGGTGTCGCCCCAACCTTGAGGTTGTAGCCCTTGTTCGACCCGCGCGACGACGACAAGCCCAAGGAGGAGTGCGGCATCTTTGCCGTGTTCGGGCACGGCGACGCCTCGGCGCACACCGCCCTCGGCCTGCACGCCCTGCAGCATCGCGGGCAGGAGGCGGCGGGCGTGGTCAGTTTCGACGGCAGCATGTTCCACAGCCAGCGCGCGGTCGGCCTGATCGGCGACACCTTCAGCCGGCGCTCGGTGATCGAGGGCCTGCCGGGGCATGCCGCGATCGGCCACACGCGCTACTCGACCACCGGCGCCAGTGCGCTGCGCAACGTGCAGCCTTTGTTCGCCGACTTCGCCTTCGGCGGGCTTGCGGTCGCGCACAACGGCAACCTCACCAACGCCATGGTCCTGCGCCGCCGTCTGGTCGAGGAGGGCTCGCTGTTCCAGTCGACCAGCGACACCGAGGTCATCATCCACCTGATCGCCCGCAGCCAGCGCCAGAGCATCGTCGAGCGCGTGGTGGATGCGCTGCGGGCGGTCGAGGGCGCCTGGTCGCTGGTGGCCCTGTTCGACGACTGCATCCTGGGCGGGCGGGACCCGCTCGGCGTCCGGCCGCTGGTTCTCGGCCGCCTCGACGACGCCTGGATCCTCGCCTCGGAGACCTGCGCCCTCGACATACTGGGTGCGGAGTTCGTGCGCGACGTCGAGCCCGGCGAGATCGTGATCATCGACGGCGAGGGCGTGCACAGCATCCATCCGTTCGTGGTCGAGCCGCGCCGCTTCTGCATCTTCGAGTATGTCTACTTCGCCCGTCCGGACAGCGTGGTCGAGGGGCTGGGCGTCTATGACGTCCGCAAGCGCATCGGCGCCGAGCTCGCCCGCGAGAGCGCCGTCCCTGCGGACGTGGTGGTGCCGGTGCCGGACAGCGGCGTGCCGGCAGCGATCGGCTACGCCCAGGAATCCGGCCTCGACTTCGAGCTCGGGATCATCCGCAACCACTATGTCGGCCGGACCTTCATCGAGCCGACCGACCACATCCGCAATCTGGGCGTGAAGCTCAAGCACAATGCCAACCGCGTCACCCTCGCCGGCAAGCGGGTCGTGCTGGTGGACGACAGCATCGTCCGCGGCACCACCTCGACCAAGATCGTCGGCATGATCCGCGCCGCCGGGGCGCGCGAGGTCCACATGCGAATCGCGAGCCCGCCCACGACCCACAGCTGCTTCTACGGCGTCGACACGCCCGAGCGCAGCAAGCTGCTCGCCGCCAACCACTCCGTCGAGGAGATGGCGCAGCTGATCGGCGTCGACAGCCTGGCCTTCCTGTCGATGGACGGCCTGTACCGGGCGGTCGGCGAGGCGAGCCGCGACGACGGGCATCCGCAGTATTGCGATGCCTGCTTCTCGGGCGACTATCCGACGCAACTGACCGACTTCGTCGGCGAGCGCGCCGGCCGGCAGCTGAGCCTGCTGCTGGAGGAGGCGTGAACCCCGCCGGCGGCCGGCTCGAGGGTCGGATCGTCCTGGTCACCGGCGCCTCGCGTGGGCTGGGCGCCGCCGTCGCCGCTGCCTGCGCCGGCGAAGGTGCCAAGCTGGTGTTGGTCGGCCGAACACGCGGTGCGCTCGAAGAGGTGGACGACGCCTGCCGCCGGGCCGGCGGCGCCGAGGCCACGATCGCGGTCCTGGATCTGACCAAGGGCGAGCTGGTCGACGCCCTCGGTGGCTCCCTCCATCAGCGCTTCGGCCACCTGGACGGGCTCGTTGCCTGTGCTGCCGAGCTTGGCGTGGTGACGCCCGCGAGCCATCTCGAGCCCAAGACCTTCGACCGGATCCTCGCCCTCAACCTCATCGCCAACCAGCGCCTGATCCGCAGCGTCGACCCGCTGCTGCGCGCGGCGCCCAACGGCCGGGCGGTGTTCGTCACCGACGGCGGCGCCGGCCCCAGCCGGCCCTACTGGGGCAGCAGGCGGCGACGAAGGCCGGCCTGGAGGCTCTGGCTCTGGCCTATGCCGCCGAGCGCGCCAACGCGGGTGCGGGTCAACCTGTTCGACCCCGGCCCGATGGCGACGCGGCTGCGCGCCCAGGCCTATCCGGGCGAGCGCCCGGGCGCGGTGCCCGACCCGGCGGCGATCGCGCCGCAGGTGATCGCGCTCCTCACCCCCGACTGCACCAGCAACGGCACGATCCTGCGGGTCTCCGAGCGGTAGCGCTCGCCCGCGCCGGCGGGGCCGCGCAGACGAGCGCCGCCCCGGATCAGGCCACCGCCGCCTGCGCCCGGAGCGCATCCAAGAGTGCCGTGCCGTTCGGGCTGCCGAGCCCCGTGCAGGGGTCCCAGCCGGGCCCGGCCTTGTACAGCTTGCCCTTGCCGGTGATGTCGTTGTCGCCCTGCTTGATGTCCCGGAAGGTGGTCTCCGGCAGCCCGTACAGGACAGGGTTGAGGTACCCGACGGGTTGCGCGAGCTTCTCGTTGAGCATGGCCACGAGCCCCGCCCACAACGGCGCTACGGCGCTGGTGCCGCCGATCACGCCGTCCTGGCCGTCGACCCGCACCACGTAGCCGGTCAGTGGGTCGGCATTGCCGGCCACGTCGGGGACACCCCGCCCGACGTGGCCGCGCGTGCTCTTGGGCACATTGGCCTTCTTCTGCCAGACGGGCAGGGCGAAGGTGTCGCTGACGCCACCGCCCGTGGCCCCGTCCTGTCGACCCTCGTTCCAGACGGTCTCCTTGGTGATCCTACCGCCGGCGGCCTCGAGCCGGGTCCCACCGCAGGCCAGGGCGAATGGGCTCGAGGAGGGGAAGTCGACATGCAGCTTGCCGTCGTCCTGCGACGGGTCGCGAATGTCGGACGAGCCGTCGTCGCCGGCCGCCGCGCACACCGTGACGCCGAGCGCCGCCGCGTCCTGGAACAGGGCGTCCATGGCTCGCATCGCCTGACCGGTCCAGGCGATCTCCGGGCCGCCCCAGCTGATCGAGACCACCGAGGGCCGACGGCGCGTGTCGTGGATCGCGGTGGCGATCGCATCGTAGAAGCCCTGGTCCGTGTTCGGGGCGAAGTAGACGGCGATCCGCGCGGCCGGGGCGATCGCCCCCACCACCTCGATGTCGAGGTCGACCTCGCCGTCCGCGTCGTCGCCCGGATGGTTGCCGCCACCGTCCACACTCACCGCCACGACCGTCGGCGGCGTGCGGCCGACATGGCGGAAGTAGGTCTTCAGATCGCTGGCATGGTACCCGCCGCCGAGCTCGATGATCGCGACCGTCTGCCCCTTGCCGGTCGCGTCGGCGGGAAAGCCATAGATCTGCGCCAGCTCGACGGGCGTGAAGCTGGCCGCTGGAGCAGCGTGCGGCCGCACTCCACCCCTGGCGCGACGGAACTGGGCCCGTGCCTGGCGGCGATTGTCGAGGCCGAGCACGGCCTCCACGACGGGTGCGATATCCTCGGGCAGGTGGACCTCGCCCGTTCGGCCGCGATATTTGCCGCCCGGATACTCCCACGAGCCGAGGAAGACGCCGAAGGTCTGGCTCATCGCGGCAATGGTGCCGGACAGCACGACCCGTCGCTGCGCCGGGTCGGCGAGGTCGACGTTCAGCCCGTGATCATGGGCGAACGCCTCGACCGCGGCGACATCCTCGGCCGAGGCGCCGCACGCCTCGGCGAACTGCTCGCGCAAGAGCGGTTGCACGCGTGTGCCTGCGGCGAGCCGGGCCGGCGTCTCGCCGGTGGCCGGCCTGCGGCGCAGAACGAGGGTCACGCTGATCCGCTCGTTCGGGTCGACGGGGCCGACCAGCCGGGCCTGCGGCAGCGGAGAGCGCATGCTCCCCGGAACGGCGCGCTTGGCCTTTGCCTGCTCTGACATGCGGATGCTCCCTGGAAACGGTGGGATACTTCCAAGGGCCGAGACTCACCACTATAGCGATAAGCAGGTCGATCACAAATATTTGTGACTGTATCTAGATCATTGCATGTTGTTCATCGGAAGAGTGATCACGACGAGGCACCGAGTCAGCCGGCGTAGGGGTTCTCGCCGTGCCGGACGTGGAAGCGGATCGGCACGCCGCCCAGATCGAAGGTCTCGCGCAGGCCCGAGGCGAGGTAGCGCAGATAGCTGTCCGGCAGCGCCTCGGCTGGCTTGTTGGCGAACAGGATGAAGGTCGGCGGCCGCGCCGTGCTCTGGGTCGCGTAGCGGATCTTGACCCGGCGACCCTGCGCCAGCGGCGGCGGATGCTGCTCCAGCGCGGCGCCCAGCCAGCGATTGAGGGCGGCGGTCGACACCCGCTTGTCCCAGCGGGCGTGAGCCGCGAGCACGGCGGGAAGGAGCTTGTCGACGTTGCGGCCGGTGAGGCCGGACAGGGGCACGCAGGGCACGCCCTTCACGTCGGCGAGCTGGGTCGCCAGCATGTGCCGGATCTCGGCCATGGTCTCGTTCGGGTCGGCGACGAGATCCCACTTGTTGAGCACGATCACCAAAGCGCGGCCCTCGCGCGCGACCAGCCCGGCGATGGTCAGATCCTGCCGTTCGAGCGGGGCGGTGGCGTCGACGATCAGCGCCACCACCTCGGCGAACTTCAACGTCTGCAGCGTGGCCGAGGTCGCCATCTTCTCGAGCTTGGCCGCGACCTTGGCCTTCCGGCGCAGGCCCGCGGTGTCGACCAGCTCGATGGTGCGGCCCTTGTAGTCGAGGCGCAGGGTGATGCTGTCGCGGGTCAGCCCGGGCTCGGGGCCGGTGAGCAGGCGATCCTGGTCGATCAGCCGGTTGATCAGGGTCGACTTGCCGGCGTTCGGCCGACCGACCACCGCGAGCCGCAAGGGCCGCTCGGCATCTTCGGCCTCGGCCGGCGGCTCGACCGGATCGAGGTGGGCGAGGATCGCCGCCAGCAGATCGGGCACGCCGTCGCCATGCTCGGCGGACACCGCCAAGGGCTCGCCCAGCCCGAGAGACCAGGCCTCGGCGAGCTGCGCCTCCGCGACCCGGCCCTCGCACTTGTTGGCGACCAGCAGGACTGGCTTGTCCTGCCGCCGCAGCTCGTCGGCGAGCTCCTCGTCGGCGGGCGACACGCCGGTGCGCGCGTCGATCACGAACAGGCCGACGGCCGCCTCGGCGAGGCCCTGCATCGCCTGCTCGCGCAGGCGACCGGCCAGGCTCTCGGGCGTGCCCGTTTCCAGACCGGCCGTATCGATCACCCGGAACTCGCGCGCGGCGAGGCGGCACACGCCCTCGATCCGGTCGCGCGTCACGCCGGGCGTGTCGTCGACGATCGCCTGCCGCCGCCCGACCAGCCGGTTGAACAGGGTCGACTTACCAACGTTCGGGCGGCCGAGGATGGCGACCGTGGGCAGCGTCATCGGACCGCGACCAACGTGGCGTTGTTGGTGAGCAGGAACACCGTGCCGCCCGCGACGGCCGGCGCCACCGAGATCCCGCCGCCGCCTATGTCGAGCGAGCTCAACTTCTCTCCGGTCTCCGGCGCAAGGGCGGCCAGCTCGCCCTCGGTGCTGGCGACCAGGAGACGGCCGCTCGCCAGCACCGGCCCGGTCCAGCCGATCGGCCGCGAATCCGGCTCGTCCGGATCGACCCGCGAGGGCAGGCCGTTGACCCAGCGGATCCGCCCGCCCTGGTCGACCAGGCAGACCAGCTCGCCACGCTCCGTGAGCACGAACAGAAAGTTGCCGGCGAGCCAAGGCGTTTGGGTCGAGGTGACGTCGGCGGTCCAATCGCGGACTCCGCGCTCGAGGTCGAACGCGGCCATCTCGCCGCTGGCGCCCGCCACGAACACCCGGCCGCCGGCGATCACCGGGTCGCCCACGATATCGGCGATGGCGCCGATCGCCAGCGTGCGGCGCGGCCGCCGTTCTCGACCGCCGGCGAGGCGCCACCGAGGATGCCCGCCTGCTCGAACAGGCCGGCATGCTGCCACAGCACCTCGCCCGAGCCCGCGTCGAGCGCGAAGAGCTGCGCATCGGCGGTCGGCACGAGCACCTTGCCCTCGGCGACGGTTGGTGCGGAGCGGATCGGGGCTCGGACCGGCCGGCGCCAGATTTCGGCGCCGGTGCTTGCGTCCAGGGCGAACACGGTGCCGTTCCCGCCGGCGAGGAACAGCCGGCCATCGGCGTAGGCGACCGCCCCGCCGGCCAGCCGGTCGACCTCCTCCACCTCCTCCGGATAGAACTGCCACTGGTGATCACCGCCGGCTGCATCGACGGCGTGGACCGTGCCCTCGGCGTCGACCGCAAACACGGAGCCCCGGGCCACGACCGGAGCGCCGAGCAGCACGCCGCCCCCGCCCGCGCCGGAGCCGACCGAGGTCCGCCACGCCACGCTGAGCGCGCCGGCAGCCTCGAGATGCTGCGGCGCATGGGTCGGGCCGCCGCCGAGCTGTGGCCAGTCGGTGTTGCGGACGGGCGGCGGCAGGGTCACGTTTAGGTTCGCGAGCCGTGGATCGGCGGAGATCTGGTCGTCGATCAGCAGCACCGCCTTGCGCTCGCCCGGCAGGGGCGGCGGCGTGTTCTCGCCGAGCCAAGTGCCTTCGCCGCAGCCTGCGAGCAGCGTCGCGCCGGCGCCTGCCAGCAGCAGCCGACGGGTGGCCCCGCTCATGAGCTGGCCTGCGGCGCAGCGCCCCCGATCGCCTCGAGAAGCTCGCTCGCCCGCCGCTGCTGAGAGGGGATCACGCCGGCCTCCTGGCTCAACCCGTTCAGGAGAGTGCGCGCCTCGTCGAGATTGCCGGCACGGACCGCGACCAGGGCCAGGAGCTCGCGCGCTTGGTTGCGCCAGGGCGCCTCGGGTGCGGCGAGCGGCTCGAGCGTCCGTTTGAGCTCGGCCGGATCGCCGTCGGCGAGCTGGCGCTCGGCCAGCATCAGCGCCGCGAGGTCGCGCAGGATCGGATCGCCACCCTGACCTTGCAGGCCGATAAGGGCAGTGTGCGCCCCGGCCTGGTCGTTCGCGGCCGCCCGCGCCTCCGCCTCCTTGAGGCGGGCGAGCTCGGCAAAGCCCGTGCTGCCGTCGGCGGCGATTGCCGCGAACGCGTCGGCCGCCTCGGCCTGCTTGCCCGCGACGAGCAGGCGTGCGGCGGCGGCGAAGCGCTGCGCCTCCTCCGCGCGCGTCTGCGCCTGGCGATGATCCCAGAACACCTTGCCCGCGGTGCCGACCACGACGAGCAGGGCCGCGCCGAGGATGACGCCGCCATAGCGCCGCCACAGCTGCGCCATCTTCTCGCGCCGCAGATCCTCGTCGATCTCGCGGATGAACTCTTCCGATTTCACGCCCGATCCCTTAACGGTCGATCCGCAACGGCCCGGTTTTAGCCACGGCGCGACACCTCTCCGGCGGAGCCGAGCGCGACTAGGTATGGGGTCGGCCGTTTTTTGGCAAGGCCGCGCCCGCCTGCGGCGCCCCATCCGGGAGATGCGCATGCCCCGCCTGTTCGTCGCGCTCTCGCCGCCGGAGGAAGTCGGCGCGGCCCTGGACCGGCTGTGCGAGGGCCTCCCGGGTATCCGCTGGACCGATTCCGAGCAGTTTCATCTCACCCTGCGCTTCATCGGCGAGGTGGACCAGGGGACCTTTTACGAGGTTGGCGAGGCGCTGGCGGGAGTGACGCACCCGCCCTTCGAGCTGGCGCTCAAGGGTATCGGCCAGTTTCCGCCGCGCGGCGCGCCGCACACGCTCTGGGTCGGTGTCGAGGACCCGGCCGGCGCGCTTGCCGCGCTGCGCCGCCGCGTCGAGCGTGCGGTCGCCGAGGCGGGGGTTCCGGCCGAGCGCCGCAAGTTCGCGCCGCACGTCACCCTTGGCCGGTTCAGAGCACCACCACCGGAAGAGCGGCTGGGCTCCTATCTGTTCGGGCGCAACCTGTTCCGCACCGAGCCCTTCCCGGTCTCCAGCTTCGGCCTCTATGCGAGCCGTCTTCGGCCCGAGGGGTCGCTCTACACGCTGGAGGCCGAGTACGACTTCGTCGCCGGCGTGGTCGACCGGAGCTAGGCGACTCTTTGGCTGCCGCATGGCCGTCAGGCGGTGTCGGTTCCGG
>JBGAKU010000073.1:0-22368 GCA_044224255.1 Geminicoccaceae bacterium | reverse complement strand
AACAGCATCGCACCGCGCGCCTCGAAGAAGCGCAGCACGTTGACGATGGCGTGCTCGCGCTCGTTGGGCGCGATCCTGAGCACCCGGTAGTCGATGTCGCCATGCTGCTCGCGCTCGCTCGTGGTGGCGATGCGCAGGGCGTCGCGCTGGTAGCGCTTGGCCATGGCCGCGATCGGCTTCGGCATGGTGGCCGAGAACAGGAGCGTGCGCCGCTCGGCGGGTGTGGCCTCCAGGATGAACTCGAGATCCTCGCGAAAGCCGAGGTCGAGCATCTCGTCGGCCTCGTCGAGGACCACGGCGCGCAGGGCCGCGATGTCGAGATTGCCGCGCTCGAGATGGTCGCGCAGGCGGCCGGGGGTGCCGACGACGATGTGCGTGCCGTGGGCGAGCGCTCGCGCCTCGCGCCTGATGTCCATCCCGCCGACGCAAGCGACAACGCGGGCACCGGTGGGCGCGTAGAGCCAAGCGAGCTCGCGCTCGACCTGCAGCGCCAGCTCGCGGGTGGGGGCGACCACGAGTGCGGTGGGCGCCTCGGCGGTCTCGAACCGCGCAGCCTCGCCGAGCAGATCGGGCGCCATGGCGAGGCCGAAGGCGACGGTCTTGCCGGAGCCGGTCTGGGCCGAGACGAGCAGATCGCGCTCGGCCGCGTCGGGGCGGAGCACGGCCGCCTGCACGGGCGTCGGCTCGGCATAGCCGCGTGCGGCGAGGGCCTCGAGCAGGCTGGGATGGGCGGGCGGGAAGGGCATACGGTCCAATCGGTGACGCGGTGGTCGCACCGCATCCCACACTTTGTCCCGCGACGCGAGCGTCACGAGTCCGCTCCATCGCCGCCCGGTCGGACGGAGCCGCGGGCTACTTCACCGGCAGCATCAGGTGCTCGTAGGGGGTGCCGGCCCACATCACCCAGGGCTGGGTCATGTCGGGATGCTCGCCCGGCTCGGGATAGCCCACCATGGCCTCGCCATAGTTGAACACCATCACATGCGGCGGCTCCGGCATCCACTCCATGCCGTCCGGCGGCTTGGTCGCGAACGGGTCGAGATTGCTCGGCGTGGTGCCGCCCTGCAGCATGTAGCCGAACCCGACCTTGCCCTTGGGCGGCTCGGTGCGCGCCACCAGGGCCTTGACCCACTCGAGCCCGTTGGCGTCGACGCAGTTGGGGTCGTTCGACGGATTGCTCGGGTCGTCTGGGATGCAGGTGAACTGCCCGGTCCCCTGCCGCAGGGTCCTGATGTTCCCCTTCGCGTCGAAGGCGATCACGGCCGCCGTCTCCGCCACGGCCGCGGGGGCGGCCGACAACGCGTTCTGGATCATCTCCGCGTCGGTCTTCGGCGGAACGAAATCGGCCGCCGCAGCCTGGGTCGTGACGATCGCCAAGCTAGCGAGCGCAGGCAAAAGGAAGCTACGCATTACATGCCTCCCCGGCAATCACAAGGATCGGATACAATAACCGTAAATCGTAGCGAAATCAACCGAACGCGGCTGGCCGCAATTGTTGCGTGGGTTGACCGAATGTACTGCGAACGGCAGGGTGCTCTGCACCGGTCCACCGGCGCAGGGAGGCCGCATGCCTGTCCGTCTGGCGTTCCACGGTGCCGCCTCCACCGTCACCGGCAGTTGCTACCTGGTCGAGCACGACCGCGGCCGGTTCCTGGTCGATTGTGGCCTGTTCCAGGGCACCAAGACCATCCGCGAGCTGAACTACGGCCCGTTCCCGTTCGCGGCGCAGGGCATCGATTATGTGCTGCTGACCCACGCCCACACCGACCATGCCGGGCTGTTGCCCAAGTTGCGCAAGGCGGGATTCCGCGGGCCGATCCACGCCACCGAGCCGACGATCGACCTCCTGCGCTTCATGCTGCCCGACAGCGGGCACATTCAGGAGTTCGAGGTCGAGCGGCTGAACCGGCGCAACCGGCAGCGCGGCCGGCCGCTGGTCGAGCCGATCTACACCCGCCGCGACGCCGAGCGCTGCCTCGAGCAGGCGCGCCCGGTCGAGTACGACACCTGGCTCGAGCCGGGGCCGGGGGTGCGGGCACGCTGGTGGGACGCGGCGCACATCCTGGGCTCGGCGTCCTTGGAGGTGGAGGTGCAAGACGGCGGGCGGCCGCTGCGGCTGCTGTTCTCCGGCGATATCGGCCCGGACGAGACCACCTTCCACGAGGGGCCGCGCGCACCGGCCGACGTCGACATCCTGCTGGTCGAGAGCACCTACGGCGACCGTGACCGCGAGGACGTCACGGTCGAGCAGCGGCGCGCCCGGCTCGGGCAGGAGATCCGCGACGCGCTGGCCGCCGGGGGCAACCTGCTGATCCCCGCCTTCGCCGTCGAGCGCAGCCAGGAGCTGCTGGCCGGCATCCTCGACCTGATGCGGCGGGGCGAGGTGCCGGGCACCAAGCTGTTCCTGGACTCGCCCCTGGCCGTGCGCGCGACGGAGGTGTTCACGCGCCATCGCGACACGCTCGCCGAGCCCGGCGACCTTGCGGAGCTGTTCGCCGATCCGCGCCTGTCCTTCTGCGAGTCCGTGGAGGACAGCAAGGCGATCAACCGCATCCCGTCGGGTGCCATCATCCTCGCCGCCAGCGGCATGTGCGAGGCGGGTCGCATCCGCCATCATCTCAAGCAGCATCTGTGGCGGGCGCAGTCGACCGTGCTGTTCGTCGGCTACCAGGCGCCGGGCACGTTGGGACAGCTCATCCAGTCGGGGGAGCCGCTGGTGCGGATCGAGGGCGAGGAGATCGCGGTCAAGGCGCGGATCCGCTCGATCGATTCCTTCTCCGCCCACGCCGACCAGCAGGAGCTGGTGCGCTGGGTCGAGCGGCGCCTGCCGGTGCACCGGGCGATGTTCCTGACCCACGGCGAGCCCGGGGCGATGATCGCGTTCCGCGGCCATCTCGCGCGGCGGGTGGCGTTGATCCCGAGCTTGATCACGATGCCGGCGCTGGATGCCGTCTATGCGCTGACGCAGGATGCGCTGCGCTGGTGGCGCTGCTCAAGCACCTCTCGTCTGCCACCCGAGGCTGCGGCTCTTCCGGCCGACTGGCACAACGCGCACAGCCGGCTGGTGCTCGACCTGCACCGGCGGCTCGCGGCTCTGCCGGACGACACCGAACGGCTCAGGCTGCTCGACCGGCTGCGGCAGGATCTCGCTGCGTGACGGCTCAGCCGGCCGCCGCCTGCACCGCCGCGCGCGCCGCCTGCTCGACCATGAGCACGTCGAAGCCCACCAGCAGGAGCCGATAGCCGGCCGCGCGCTTGGTGCGGGCGGCCTCGGGCGTGAGCGCGACCCCGCCCATCGGCAGGCCGGCGGCCCGGATCTTGGCCTCGGCGCCGGCCACGAGGTGGCGCAGCTCGGGGTCGTCGAACCGGCCCGGCCGGCCCATCGCCATCGACAGGTCGAACGAGGCGATCACCACCACATCGAGGCCCGGCACGGCCAGGATCTCGTCCAGCGCCTCGATCGCGGCCGGCTCCTCGATGGTGACGAGGTTGAGCACCTCGCGGTCGGCGAGCCGCAGATAGTCCTCGGTCGGCAGCCCCCAGCGCAGGGGCGCGTAGGAGGGCGCGTAGCCGCGCGCTCCGGTGGGCGGGTAGCGCACCGCGCGCACCGTCTCGCGGGCCAGCGCCGCGGTCGAGACCATCGGGAAGTTGATGCCGAAGGCGCCGGCATCCAGCACCGGCTTGGCGAGCCAGGGCTCGCTCCAGGGCACCCGAACCAGCGGCACGGCGGGCGTGCCCCGGGTCGCCGCGATCATCGCGTGCGCGGTCGCGAGGTCGATCGGCCCGTGCTCCATGTCGACGATCAGCGCATCCACCCCGCTCCCGGCCAGCACCTGCGCCATCGCCACGCTGGGCATGGTCACCATGATGCAGGTGGCGCACCCGCCGGCGGCGAGCTTGGCCTTGAGGGCGTTCGGGGGCACGGATGTCGTCATCGAAACACTCCCGGCCCGGGTCACACGCGGCGGTAGAAGGCCACCCCCACATCGGGCAACGGCTGCTGGAGCAGATCGAAGTCGGCGATGAGTACAGTCGGGCCCACCTTCAAGGCCGACGCCAGGACCAGCGCGTCTGCGAACGCCCGGCGGCGGCCTCCCGTGGCGTAGCGCTGCAACCTGGTGATGACAGCGGCGAGCATGCCCATTTTAGCCCAGGTCTCAGCGCTCGGCTCATATCTGACAGTTCTGTCCAACGTGCAATGCCAATCGGATCTTGACCCGCGCGGCTGGAAAGCACGGTCGAAGCAGGCGGGGGCGGTCCGAGGGTCGAGCCGGGCCGGCCCTTCGTACCGTCAGACGAAGCTCGCGGAGCATGACCGTCGGAGCAAGCCCGAAAATGCCGAGTTCCACGGCGTCCCGGACCGTGTCGAGACCTGGGAGGCTTGCCGCATGCAGAGCAACGACGCATGATCGACCGTCAGAAGCCGGCCATCTGGAGACGACCGTGGCGCAGCACGAGTCGTTGCCAGGGAGGGGCGAAACAGCCAACTGGTGTTCGCCACGGCGGGCAAGGTTGGGTGTATCGGAAGAGAGCTGTGGGGAAAGATGCAATGGGGAAGTCGCTCGCGGCCGCCTTGGTCTTTGCGCAGCTCTGTGCTGCTGCGACGGCCGTCGCCAAGGATGTCCCGTTCACATTGACTGGGAGTCCAAATGGATTTTACGTTCAGTGCATTGGGCCGTGGTTTCGGACAAGCGGCTGTGTTAAGATTGTGAGCGAACCGGAGTCTGGTTTCGTCGATAACTGGAATTTCTACACGGCTGAAGACAATTTTCTCTTCCCGATCATGGGTCAATGGAATTGCTGGGTGACAACCAGCGGACCGGACCAGAGCTGCTTCAAGCACACGCAGCCTACTGAGGTGTTCTTCCGTATCGACAACAATACGACGGCTGTGCGGCTGGTGGCGGCCCAGTTTGAGCTCAAGGTGGAGGGCGCCGCCCCACCGAACGCCCGCGCCGCTTTTGCCCGGTCGGTTCTCGGCCAGAACGGAGAGGATGCCGGGCGCGCCCCGGACTTCGATCGTTTCGATTTTGCCGGCGAGACCGGGGAAACGATCGAAGCGAAACTCGACCGTGACGGCGCCGCGGGCAGCATGGGCCAGATCGCGACGTTGCGCCTTCTCGACCGCTCGGGTGCGACGCTCGCGCAGCGCACCGGCGAGCTGCCGCTGGAAGTGAAGGCCAGCCTCGCCTCGCCCGGCCTTTTGGTGGAGGTGGCGCAAGTACGGGCCGACGGGGGATTCCGCGGCTACTACAGCCTTCGACTGAAACCGACGGATGGAGAGGCGGGCGACCGCCCGATCAGGCCGACCGGGTCCGTGGAGCACTGACCCGGCTCCGGCACCGCTCGTCACGTGACCGGCGGTTCTGGGCACGAGGCCGCGTTGCTCAGCGCCGCGGAATAGACAAGCCGTGCGAAGCCTTCGGCGAGTTTGAAGACGGCCTCGACGCGGCCCTGGCAACCTGCGCGATTGTCGTTGCAAGGCGCATGATTCCGACTCTCGAGCCCATCCCCATCCGACTCTCCCGCCCAGCATGCTGGAGCGGCTCTGGAACCGAACGGGCCGCGCGTTCCCTACGCCGGCTAACTCGCGCGCTCGTACTAATCGATCGATCCAGGGTTGCGTATGTCTAACTAATGACTTAGCGTTCAGCGTATGAGAGGCGCCCTGGGGGAGTGAGCGACCAGCACGGGGACTGGATAGCTCATTGAGTGCGCCAACTGGGGGAATCATGGCCAGACTGAGCGTGTTGGCCGCTGTCGCGATTGGCGTGACGGTGCAGGCATCTGCAGCCGCTTGGGCCGGTGATGTTCCATTCACCATCACCTCAACTGGGTTGCCCAATGGAGGAGTGTCCTGCGCAGGACCCTGGTTTCGGGAAAGCGTCTGTGGCCAGATTGGCCCTGAGGGCACCGACAAGAAGCAGTTCTATACCGCTGAGGACAACCTTTTTAGTCCTTACGGGGCGTGGGGTTGCGACGTGCACCGTGAGGGGTGTGGAGTGAAAAGGCTCGACATCGTAAGGTTTTGCCTCAAGAAAGATCGCCCGACGCAAGTCAATCTTGTCTTCGACGGTACGAAGCTGAGCGTTAACGCCGACGCTAGCTGTTCATCCGCGCTGGCAGCGAGCGTCTTGGGCCAGGAAGGCGAGGATGAGACGGCTCGGGATACCGATGACTACTCCTTCAGTGGGCAATCCGGGGAAAACGTCAAGGTCGTCCTCGACATCGACGGCGCTGCGGGCGCTATCAACGGCGACGCCACCCTCCGCGTCCTCGACCGAACAAGCAGCATCGTGCTGGCGCAAGAGAAGGGCCGCCTGCCGCTGCGCGTGAACGCCACGCTGAACGGCGAGACGGTCATCCAGGTCATCCGCGACGGCTCGGCCTCCGCCTTCCGCGGCTTCTACACCGTGGAGCTCACACCCGCGAGCGGCATCGGCCAGCGCCTTCTCCGGCCGACCAACACCGTCGAGCAGTAGGCCGGACAAGGGCAACCTGGCGACGGCGCCGAATAGAAGCGCCGGCATCGCGACGTAGTAGGCGAGCTGCACCAGTGCGCGGGGCGGGATGGCGAGGCGGCCGACGATCCAACCGGTGACGATGACGGCGAGGACCGGCAGGACAAGGGCCGCGATGTGCATCGGCCCCTCAGCGCGCTACGGTCAGACAGGCTCGCGGCTTTCCAGAGCGGCGACGTGGCCTTCCAGGCGCTCCTGGCCTGCCTTGGGCCGCTGATAGAGCGCAAAGAGACCCTTGGATTCCACCTCGCGCGCCTCCAGCCGCAGGCAGATGGAACCAGTCACCAGCTGTTCGTCGCGCAGCTGCGCGAGGTGCGTTTCGACCCGACCCAGCCGCTCGCCCAGCATGTCGAGCTTGGCGTCGATCTTTCGCATCCAGGCGAGGGTATGGCTCTCGATCTCAGACATACCTGGAACATAGCCCGGACCCGCTTGCCGGTCGAGCGGAATGCCTCTACCGACACCCGATCATACAGCAGCGAACTCAACTGCAGCGATTGTCGCGTTCACCTGCTCGGGCCAGTGGTGATGGTTCAGGACCATGCCGTCGGTGCGGACCGCGGCGAGGAAGTCGAGGTCGAGCTCGGCATGGACCCAGCGGGGCCGGTCCAGCTCGCCGATGGCGACGACGCCATCGGGCGGGAAGCCCTTGTCCGGCGGGCCATAGACGGCGGCGGCGCCGCGGTTGACGTCGACCGCGGGCGACCAGGGCGCCTCGCCGACGACGGGCGCGTGGACGACGTAGCACTGGTTCTCGAGTGCGCGCGCCTGGGCGCCGGTGCGCACCCGCCAGTAGCCGTGCAGGGTCTCGGTGACCGAGGGGGCGAGGATCAGCTCCGCACCGGCCTCGACCAGGGCGCGCGCCAGCAGCGGGAACTGCACGTCGTAGCAGATGCACACGCCGAGCCGCCCGAGCGCGGTGTCGAACAGGCGCAGGGTCGCGCCGCCCGACACGCCCCAGTCCTCCCGCTCGAAGCGGGTCATGACGATCTTGTCCTGATAAGCGGTGCCGCCGTCCGGGCCGTAGAGCCAGGCCCGGTTGTGGAAGCGCTCCGCACCCGCCTCCACCGGCAGGCTGGCGCCGAGGATGTGGACACCGTGCCGGCGCGCCAGCGTGCGATGCAGCTCGACCACGCGCCCCTCCAGGGAGGCGACCGCGGGGAGCTGGGCGAGCAGCTCGCCTGGGACTGGCTCCGGGAACAGGCTCGCCAGCTCCATGGCGCCATATTCGGGGAAGACCAGGAGCTGCGCCCCCTCGGCGACCGCACCCTCCACCCAGCCGGCCAGCTTGGCCTCGTAGGCCTGCCAGCCGTCGAGCCGGTCGATCGGGTACTGGGCTGCCGCAACCTTGAGCCGGCGCGTCATGTCAGGCGCTTGACCCAGAACTGCATCGGCTTGGCGCTCTCCTCGGCGTCGTCGAGGTCGCGCCAAGTGATCGAGCCGACCATGCCCGGCACCGAGGCGAAGCCGCGCTTGCGCCAGAAGGCGTCCAGCGGGACGTAGTCGGCGGGGCGGCGTGGATGCTCCGGAGGTCGGACCACGCCGCAGAAGGCGGCCCAGTCGAACCGGCCCAGCGCGCGAGCGTGCGCCTCGCGCTCGCGGAAGAAGGCGACGCCGACGCCGTGGCCGCGATACTCGGGCAGCAGCACCGATTCGCCGAAGTAGAACACCTTCGCCACGTCGAATCCGTGCGCGGCGAAGGTGTCGGTCAGGCCGGGCGGCTCGTGCACGAGCGGCAGGCCAGTCGAGGCGCCGATCACCGCCGTGCCGTCGAAGGCGCCGACGATGACGCTGTCGGCCGCCTCGACATAGGTCCGGAGATAGCGCTCCTCGTAGGCGAGCGAGCCGTCGTAGAGATAGGGGAAGGCGCGGAAGACCGTGATGCGCAGCCGCGCGAGGTCGGGCAGAAGCGCCTGCAGCCGATCGCCGGTGAGCCGCTCGATCCGGACCTCGCTCACACCTCGGCCCCGACCTGGCGGCTCCAGTCGGCGAGGTTGTAGCAGGTGGTCACCCGCGCGATCTTGCCGCCCTGCAGCTCGAAGAAGGTGCCGGCCGGCAGGACGTAGGTCTGGCCGCTGGCGGGCGGCAGGCCGGCGTCGGTAGCGAGATAGGTGCCGTGCACCACGAACTCGGCTGCCGCCCGCGTACCGTCCGCACTGGTCATCACGACGATGTCGGCCAGCCGCTCGCCGTAGCAGCGGTCCATGTGGGCGAGGAACCTGCGGAACGCGTCCTTGCCCGTCTCGCGGCCGCCCTGGTTGATGTCGTGCGCCACGTCGTCCGTGAGGAGCGACAGCATCGCCTCGCGGTCGCCGCGATTGAACGCGTCGTAGTAGCTACGGATCACCGCCTCGCTCAAGGTCGCTCCTCCTCTCGGACCGTCTACGCTCAGAGTGCGGCCAGGATGCGGTCGGCGCCGGAAACCTCCATCACGCCCGGGCTCTCCTCGATGTTCAGCGTTTTGACGACGCCGTTCTCGACCAGCATCGCGTAGCGCTTGCTGCGGATGCCGAGGCCGAAGCCCGAACCGTCGAAGTCGAGCCCGATCGCCTTCGTGAAGGTGCCATTGCCGTCCGACAGGAGGGTGAGCTTGCCGTCGGCACCCGTGGCCTTGGCCCAGGCGTCGAGCACGAAGGCGTCGTTGACCGCGACGCAGGCGACCTCGGCCACCCCTTTGGCCTTGAGCGCGTCGAGATGCTCAAGATAGCTCGGCACGTGACGGGCGTGGCAGGTCGGGGTGAAGGCGCCCGGCACCGCGAACAGCACCACCTTGCGCCCGGCGGTGAGCTCGCTGGTGGTGACGTCCTTGAGTCCGTCCGGCGTGCGCACCTTGAAGGTGGCCTCGGGCAGCTTGTCGCCGACGGCGATCGTCATGGGGTCGGTTCCTTCCCTATGGTCTGCTCTCGGTTCGGGTCACACCCGCGAGCGCGCGCAGTAGATGGGATCGCCTCCCGGTGCCCGCAACCGCGGCGCCGCTCTTGTTGGGCGCCGGAGTGGGGCGTATCTTCGTGCCATGGCCCAGTCTGATCATCAGCGGCATCTCGCCGGCATGCTCCTGGTCGCGATGCCGGGCATGTCGGACCCGCGCTTCGTCAGGAGCGTGATCTATCTCTGCGCCCATTCCGCCGAAGGGGCGATGGGCCTCGTGGTCAACCAGATCGCCGGCGAGATCAGCTTTCCGGCGGTGATCGGGCAGCTCGGCATCGAGGCGAGCCAGAGCTGCCTCGGCCGCGCGGTCCATGTCGGTGGCCCCGTCCAGCCGAGCCGCGGGTTCGTCCTGCATTCCTCCGACTATGCCCAGGACGGGACCATGGTGATCGACGAGCGGTTCTCGCTCACCGCCACGGTCGACGTGCTGCGGGCGATGGCGGCGGGGCAGGGGCCGGAGCGAGCGGTGCTGGCGCTGGGTTATGCCGGCTGGGACGCCGGCCAGCTCGATGCAGAGATCCAGAGCAATGGCTGGCTCGTCGCCCCGGCCGATCCCGAGATCGTGTTCGATGGGGACAACGACAGCAAATGGCTGCGCGCGATGCGCGCGATCGGCGTCGACCCGTCCCTGCTGTCGACCACCGCCGGGCACGCCTGAGCCTCCAGCTCGGCGGCACGATCCGTCCCGGCCGCGGCGTCCGGCGCGGACAGCGGACCGCCGCGTGCGGCTGCTGACGTCCTCGTCCGCCGCCCATTCCCAGAGACCATGACAAGCAGAGCGCTTGTTGCGTCGCAGCAACGACGTGGACGCGACTATGCCTAAGTATTCGTTAAGTTTTCGCCATTCGCCGAGTTTGTCGCCTTGACGAAATGCTGCATTGCAATATCTTATGGTGATGCTTCAGCTACGTATTCACATCTTGGCTTGGGTCGGGGTGGACCGCATGCGCGGTCGCCAGGACCTCCCGGCTCGGGTGGATCGCCGATCCGCCCGGGCTGGTTTCGCCGGAGATCGAACCATGGGTATGCAGAGCAACGTTCCTTGCCGAGACTTCCGATGAGCGCCATCGCCCATGCCAGCGCGATTGCCGGCCGATCGGCGGACCTTCCCGATCGGGCCGGCCCGGCCCAGCCCGAGGGCATGGCGGAGTTCCTTCGCTCGGCCGGGCGCGGCGTAGTTCGCTGGACCCGCTCCATGTCGCGCGCAGGCCAAGCCCGGAGCCGGGCGCGGGTCAACCTGGCGCTGCAGGGCGGCGGCGCGCACGGCGCGTTCACCTGGGGCGTGCTCGACCGGCTGCTGGAGGAGCCCGACCTCGATCTGGTCGGCATCTCCGGCGCCAGCGCGGGCGCCGTGAACGCGGTGGTCGCGGCCTCCGGCCTCGCCCATGGCGGGCGCGAGGGCGCGCGCGCGGCGCTCGACACCTTCTGGCGCCGGGTCGCGGCCGAGGTACAGCGGAGCCCGATGGCGCCGACCTCGCTCGAACGGGCGCTCGGGCTCGCCGGCGCAGGGCTCGCGGCACGCCAGGTCTTGCTCGAGGGCGTGTCCCGCGTCGCCTCGCCCTACGACCTCGATCCCACCGGCCGCAATCCCCTGGCCGATCTGCTGGCTGAGAGCGTCGATTTCGAGCGGCTACGTCGGGACCCGCCGGTGCGGCTCTTCGTCAGCGCCACCAATGTGCGCAGCGGCAAGGTCAGGATCTTCGGCCCGGACGAGATCAGCCTCGAGGCGGTGTTGGCCTCGGCCTGCCTGCCGCAGCTGTTCCATGCGGTGGAGATCGACGGCGAGCATTATTGGGACGGCGGCTACGCCGCCAACCCGCCGGTGCTGCCGCTGGTCGAGCACACCGACTGCGCGGACATCGTCATCGTCCAGGTCGACCCTTTGCGGATCAAGGCGGTGCCGACCACGGCACGCGCTATCCGGGAGCGCGTCCAGGTCCTGGCCTTCAACGCCGGCTACCTGCGCGAGATGCACGAGGTCGCCGGACACGAGCAGGTACGCCTGCATGTGATCGAGGCCGAGGCGGCGATGGCGCGCCTGGGTGCCGCGAGCAAGCTCGGTGCCGACAAGGCCATGCTGGAGCGCCTGCGCAGGCTCGGGCGCCAGCGCACGCGGACCTTCCTCGCCCGGCACAAGGACGCCATCGGCACCCGCTCCTCGCTCGACGTCGCAGCACGCTTCCTGTGAGGTCGCGGCCAAAAGAGGCGGCGAGGCAAGCCGCCTCGCCGCTCCACTGTGCCGCTTGCCGCCCGGGGAGGCTCAGGCGGCCAGGCGTGCCTCGGCCGGGTCCGTGGCAAGGCAGCGCTGGGCGGCGGCAACGCCCGAGCCCAGCTCGATCTCGGCGCCGAAATCGTGCAGCGCCATCTCGGCGCCCGCCAGCGCGGTCAGGACCATCAGCTCGTTGAGCGCACCCAGATGGCCGATGCGGAACACGCGCCCCGCCACCTTGCTGAGCCCGATGCCGAAGGAGATGCCGTAGGTGTGGTACGCGTGGTGGGCGAGCTTGGTGCTGTCGATGTGCGGCGGCACGCAGATCGCGCTCACCGTGTCCGAGTACCAGCGGGGCTGCTTGGCGCACAGCTTCAGGCCCCACGCCGCCACGCCCCGGCGCACCGCCTCGGCGAGCCGGTGATGGCGCGCGAACACGTTCTCCAGACCTTCTGCGAGCAAGAGGTCGACCGAGCAGCGCAGGCCGCGCAGGAGTGTGGTGGCCGGCGTATAGGGGAAATAGCCGTCACGGTTCGCCGCGCTCATGGCGGCGAAGTCGAAGTAGCAGCGCTGCAGCCTCGCGGTCTTGTGGGCGGCGAGCGCCTTCTGGCTGACGCAGACGATCGCCAGCCCGGTCGGCAGCATGAAGCCCTTCTGCGAGCCGCTGACGGCGACGTCCACGCCCCACTCGTCCATTCGGAAATCGATGCTGGCGATCGAGCTCACGCCGTCGACGTAGAGCATAGCCGGGTGCCCGCACCCATCCAGCGCCCGGCGCACGCCGGCGACGTCGCTGGTGACGCCGGTGGCGGTCTCGTTCTGGGTCACCAGCACCGCCTTGATCGCATGCGCCCGGTCCTCGGCCAGGAGTGCTGCGAACCGCTCGACCGGCACGCCCTCGCCCCAGTCACAGTCGACCTCGACCACGTCGAGGCCCAGGCGCCGGCACATCTCGATCCACAGGTGGGAGAACTGGCCGATCCGCGCGGCGAGCACCTTGTCGCCCGGCGAGAGCGTGTTGGTGAGGCCGGCCTCCCAGCCGCCAGTGCCCGAGCCCGGGAACAGGAACACCTGCCCGGCCTCGGTCCGGAAGATCTTCTTCAGGTCCGCGAGCAGCGGCAGGGTGAACTGCGGGAAGTCGGGTGCCCGCATGTCCTCCATGGGCAGGTCCATCGCGCGGCGTACCGCATCGGGGATGTTGGTCGGTCCGGGGATGAACAAGGCGGGATGGTAGCGCATCGGCCTCTTCCTACTCTCGGGTAGCCCATCGCCCCGGCCGTTCGGGTGGGGCCGCCCCTACTCTCGTGGGCTTGCCCAGGCCATGACGTCCACGCATGATGCCTTTCGACGTCACGCAGCCAAACCGGGATAATTCTCATCATATGATGAGGTGAGCGCATGGCTCAGCTGAGGCGCCGGCTGCCGCCGGTCAACAGCCTCGTGGTGCTGGAGGCGGCCGGGCGGCTGCTCAACTTCACCCGCGCCGGCGAGGAGCTGGGGCTGACCCAGTCGGCGGTCAGCCGCCAGATCCAGCTGCTCGAGCAGCATCTCGGTGCCGCCATGTTCCAGCGCCACGGCCGCAACCTGCAACTCACCCGCGACGGGGCGCGGCTGCACCGCGCGGTGACGATGGGGCTGGGCCACATCGCCGACACTGCCGTCGACATTCGCCGCCACCGCGGCACGGGCGAGCTGACGGTTGCCACCAGCGTGACCTTCGCCAACTACTGGCTGATGGCCCGGCTGGCCCAGTTCCGCTCGCAAAATCCCGAGATCGAGCTGCGCCTGGTCGCCTCGACCAGGCTGCACGATCTGGTCGCGGCCGGGGTGGACATCGCGATCCGCTACGGCAGCGGCAGGTGGGAGGGGCTGGAGGCGATCCGCCTGTTCGACAACGAGATCTGGCCGGTTTGCGCGCCGTCCTATCTCGCCGGCCGGCCGCGGCTGACCCGCGTCCAGGAGCTGCTCGACGAGACGCTGCTGCATCTCGGCCAGTTCGACCGCAACTGGGTGACTTGGTCGGCCTGGCTCGCGGCACAAGGCGTGACGGCCGCACCCCGCAAGCGCGGGCTCGAGTTCGACAACTACCTCGTCCTGCTGCAGGCGGCGGTCCGGGGCGAGGGCGTCGCCTTGTGTGGCGGGCGGCTCGCCGAGGACTTCATCGCCCGCGGCGACCTGACCCGGCCGATCGAGGCCACGCTCGGCTCCGACCGTGCGTTCTACATCCTCTACCCCAGCGGCATCCGGCTGATCGAGGCGGCAGCGAAGTTCCGCGACTGGCTGATCGAGGCGGCGCGGTAAGCGGCCGATGGCAATCCAACACCGCAGATGATCGCGACGGCGTATCCTGACGGCCAATCCACCATTCGGAGCATCTCGATGGATCATGAGACAATCCGGGAGCGACTGGGCGGCGCAATTCCGCTCAACGCGCTCTTGGGACTGGTGATTACCTCCATCGGCGATGGCACGGCGGAGGTCCGCCTGCCTTTCCGCAGGGAAGTCACGAACCACGTCGGCGGCGTACACGCCACGGCCATCTTCGGCGTTGCGGAGGCTGCATCGGGCTGCGCCGTTGCCGGCCTGTTTGCCGCTCAGGCCACAAGCATCCGCTCAGTTGCCTCGGGCGGTCAGATCCGCTTTGAACGGCTTGGGCGCTCAAGCCTGACGGCAGCGGCGAGCGTCGTGGGCACGCCCTCAGATCTGCGAGACCAGCTCGAGCGAGATGGGCGGGTCGCGGTCGAAGTAGACGTTATCGTCAGGAGCGATGGATCTTCATCCGACGCCGCACGCATGACGATGTCATGGCATGTCCTGCGTCGGCAGGACCGGACCGCCTCGCCGGGTTCTGGCGGATAATCTCACGTCCGGCTCACGTTATCTGGGATCAGCAGGGAAGGTCACGCCGGTGGCGTTCGATTTTGCCCCGCTCCTTGTATCGTCGCGCCATTGGCGCGAGCACTAGATTGAGAAGAGGGTCCGACCAGCCGTTCACACTCGAAAAGTCTCGTTCGAAGTTCAAGTGATGCAGATTATGGCGTTCAGGAGACAGAAGGAAGCCGAGGCGCTGCATCAGCCTCACCGGCCATGGGATGGGCACGTGCTCAAAAAGGCGCCGCAGTCGGCATCTTCGCTCAGCCGTCGAAGGCAGCCGCGCGATGCTCGCAAGTTCTGCGTTGAGCACTTCCGGAGGCAGGCTCGATCCCATGTGGGCATAGGAGTGTATCTGGTGGAAGAAGAGGGCCCATACGGCCATTCCAAGAAGCGTGGCCTCAATTAGGAAGAAGCCGCCGGTGTCTGGTGCGGTCAGCCGCACCATCAAGGCGACCATCGTGACCGGCAGGCTCGCATAGGCGCCCTTGGTCAGATTTGCCAAGTAGGCAGCTGGGTCGAGGTCGGGTGCCTCATGATGTTCATTGAATTCCGCTGCGATCGGACCCAGCACCGGCATGCTATAGGGTATTACATAGTCGAAACTGAAGTGGGCCAAGCCGGTAAAGGCATCTGCCAAGAAGCCGCTGATGATGATTGCAGCTATCGCTAACATCACATCGGCCTGAGGATGCTTGCTTACAATCAAGATCGCAATCAGCAAAGCAACTGTGGCCGCTACTATAGCAAATCTTGATGTATCAGGCAGTTTTGTTGTCATAATTCATGCAATCGTTACCGCATTTCGTTGAGTAGGAATCTCGCCGTCTCACGGCGGTAGATGTCACTATGCGACCCACCCCCTGTAAACGGTGCGTTACAATTTATCATCATGGTTGCATCAAAGTAGCGAACTCTTTTTCCAGACAGCGTTTCGATATCGTCGGTCCGGTCGGTCTTCTGACACAGCGAAAAGCCGTATGCCGGATTCTCAGTTTGGCTCGCCACTCCGCAGCCGATTGCGCTGACGTCTAGCCCACGCCAGCGACCACGCGCGTCGGCCTCATGGCAGGCCCCATCAAAGGTGTCAATGTCCCCCAGATACTGGTCCCAGAACGCCGTAGACACCGCGGTATCGAACGCGGACGCCGTCATGGAGATCCGTGGGTCGCCGGCGGAGAACGGCCGCGGCAGGCTGCCATCCTCGTTGAAAAGACGCTCGATCTGCATGGCGCCCTGGAGCAGGATCACACGGTCTTCCGGCCCCAGGAGACGCTCGACACTCGTCTGCGGCGGTTCCAACTGCGGGGCCTGTACGAGCGCGGTTAGAACCGCGCGAGCGCCGAAGCTGTGCCCGACGACGACCACGCGGGGCTGGTCACTGTTGCCGGCGGCGACGGCCATCTCCTGCACGGCCGCGCCGCGAGCCGGAACGATCGCACGCGTGATAACCTCGCGCAGCCAAGTTGAAGCGAATTCGTTCGCGTCATTCGCCTTGAATGGAAAGCTCACTCCGCGAACCACACCTGCGGGTATGATGGCCCAGTCATTCAACTCCCAAAGCGAGGGCCACGTCACGCCGACCAAGAGCGGGCTGAACTTCTGGGATCCGCTCGCCGCTCGCTCCTGCGCTTCATCCAGGAGATGTCCGACGAAACTGTTGACATTCTGAAGCGCTTCCGACTCGGCGGTATTCCAGCCCATAACCACCACGATGATATCGGTATAGCGCCCGGTTCGAAGATCGTCGGTCAGTGCTACGCGCAGCTTGTCGATCGCCTGCCAGCTGGCGGCGTAGGCCCCCGCGGTGGAATCCGGATCGCCGGCCTGGACCTGCTGTTCGACACCGTTGCTGCAGTTGTGGAACAGCTCCCGCCCCGCGTCCTGCTCGGCTGTGTACTCCGGCGGCGGCTGCAGCGCCGAATAAAGCACGCACTGGCTTATGCGGGCTCTGGTGTCTCCCGGCGCGTGGCCGGAGGACCGGACGGCATGGCCATTGTCGACGATCGCCTCGTACCGGACGACGTGGGTGATCAGCTGCGCCTTCTGGTCGCCCTCGAGCCGCGAACGGATCCGAGTGAATTCCTCGGTGGTGTGTGCGGGCGGCTTGGCGAGAACTTCCGGATGCACTGCCGGCCCGCCTACCATCATCTGATTGCCTTTCTCGACGCCAACGATGTAGCCGGTGCTGCGCAACCCGAGGCCGTAGGGATAAAGCAGCGCCGAATGGAACACCCGATGATCAGTCCCAAGTGGAGACTTGAAAATGCCCAAGTCCTGCTCGGGCTTATCCAGATAGCCAGGAGCCTCGTTGCATCCAGCCAAAATAGCTGCCAAGCTAAATGGCAATAAAATTCTCCGGATGCGGCAAAAAACAACCGATGGTTCAGAATCTCTAGACATCCTATGACTGCCGCCTTGGAATGAATTTAGCAAAACAGCTAACCATTGGCTCACGAGTGACGAGCCTTACTTGGTTGACTCAGTCTTTGCTGAGACGGAATCACTTGATGATCGATGCGGTAAGCGCCCATCCAGGCCTTACCTCCAAACGTCAGCGAAGATTACAGCAATGGATGGTGCAACGTCCACTCGAATCTGGTTGATCAACTATGGTACAGGTAGCCCGCTGCGCGCATACTGCGTCGTCCTTATCACGCGGCGGGGCGGTTCACCTCGGCGGCAGCACCGCCTGCGCAGCCTTCTGTGCCTGCTCGGCCTCCAGGCCCTTGATCGCCTTCTGCAGCTTCTCGAAGGCGCGGACCTCGATCTGGCGCACGCGCTCGCGGCTGATGCCGTATTTGACTGTCCGATGATCGAGTGGGGTCGCTCGCTCCTTCGCCGATCGCTAGTAATGTGCTTCTCGCGGCCATTGAACAGGGGTGTAGGTCCCGTTGGCCGTCAACCAAGGCCGCGCCTCAGACGGTGCTGCGTGCGCCGAGCGCCAGCAGCGCGAAGCCGGCGCAGGCGAGGGCGATCATGGTGGGGAGACCCTCGGTGGGGCTCCAGGCCATGGCGAGACCGGCGAGGCTCGGGCCGAGCATGGCGCCCGCACCCCAGGCGAAGCCCATCGTGGCGTAGATCGCGATCAGCTCGGAGCCTTTGAATCGGTTGCCGATGGCGACCAGCATGACCGTGTAGATGCCGACGAACACCCCGCCCCAGACGAACACGGCCCCGAACGCGAGCCAGGGCAGCGCGAACATCGCGGGCGCCGCCCAGGCGCCGACGGCCGCGAGCACCGCCAGCACGAGCACGAGGCCGCGCGCCGGCAGCCGGTCGGCGAGCCAGCCGATCGGCAGCTGCAGGACGATCGCACCTACAAGGAGCGTGGTGATCAGATGCATGCCCGCCGTCTCGCTCCAGCCCATCCTGGTGGCGTAGAGCGTGATGAAGGACAGGCCGGAGGTCTCGACCGCGGCGTTGAGCAGGGTGGCGGCGAGTGCCAGCGGCGCCAGCCGCAGCGAGCGTAACAGTGCCAAAGGCGGCGCCTTCTCGCGCTCCGGCACGCGCAGGCGCGGCCACAAAAGCGGCAGGACTGCCACCAGCGCCAGAGCGGCACCGGCGAGATAGGCATGGTCGCCCGAGCCGAGGTAGGCGAGCAGCGCCGGGCCGGCGGCGAAGCCCAGCGAGAGGGCGGCGGTGTAGGTGGCCATGACGCGGCCCCGCGCCGATTCGGGGCTGAGCTCGTTGCTCCAGCTCTCGGTCAGGGTGAACAGCAGCTCGGACGCGGCCCCGAGTGCTGCGCGCAGCGGGAACCAGAGCAGGGTCAGCGCCACCAGCGGGAACAGGGTCAAGAGGCACGCGCTCGCCAGCAGTGCGGCGATGGTAAGCGCCCGCTGGCCGAAGCGCGCGGCGAGACGCGGCAGGACGGGTGCGACGAGCAGCACGCCCATGGCGTGCATCGCCGCGTTCAGGCCGATCGTCACCTCGCCGAAGCCGCGCTCGGCGAGATCGAGTGCGATCAGGGGCGCGGACAGGCCGTAGGTGACCCCGAACACCGCGGCCGCGGCGATCACGGCAGCCAGGGTAAACGCGATCAGCGGCGGTGCCAGGAGCGGAAGGGCAGGCGCACCAGGGCCCGGAGACCCGAGGCCGGTGGGTCCTGCAGCGCGCGCATTGCCATCGCGTAGTCGAGCAGGATGCCTGGGGTCCAGGCCATGGTCCGCGCCCGGCGCCGCAGCTGGGCGGCGATCCACAGCTCCGGGCTGAGCATGACGCGCAAGAGCAAGTAGGGATTGAGGCCGTGGCGCGCCAGCGTGCCCTCGATCGCGCAGTCGAGCGCCAGCGCCACGGTGCTGGAGCAGTTGCGGTAGGTCAGGTTGTAGGTCGCGTCCTGGCGGTAGGCATCCCAGAATGCGCGCAGACGCGCGGGGTTGAAGCGGCGGAACGCGACATGCCGGTTGGCCGGGCACCATTCGGCCGATTCCACGGCATAGCTGGGCTGGAACCGCCCCGGCACGTCATTGTCCGGCGTGGCGCGGAACAAATGGTGGAACTCGGTCGGCGAGTGGTCGATCTCCACCGCCGGATAGTGGCTGATGTACAGGTCCGGCGGCAGCTCCAGGGCGGAATGGCCGGTCGAGATCACGCCCTTGGCGTCGACCGCAGCGATGTAGCGATCGAGCAGCGGCCGCCGGAGCGGGTGGTCGGCGGTCCCGACCGCGGTCCAGACATGAACCAGCAGCGGCCGGCCGCCGGGCGGCGTTGGCGGCACCGGCGGGAGCTGCAGGACCGCACCGCCGGAGCGTGCATGGACGAGGTGCGGAGCGATGGCGCTGCCCCTCGGCCAGAGGCGCAGCGCCAGCCCCGCCCGTGCCAGCGTTAGCCCCGAGCCGGCGAGGCCGATGCCGATGCAGTAGGGGATCGTGTCGACATAGCCGGGCTGCCAGGGCACGACGAAGGTGACCGCCAGCACCAAGAGCAGCGCGCCGCCCGCCAGGGTGAGCTGCCAGCCGGGGAAGCGGACATACCAGGCGGTCACCATGCGGGTCAGCCCGTCCACCGCGAACGCGACCGCAAGCGAGATCGCGATCAGCACGTCGCCGAGATCCCACGGCGACAGGATCAGGATCGCGACCACCGCGAGCGCGGTGGCCTGGATGAAGCGCAGCCTGGGCGCCAGCGAGAGCCCGCTGCCGGCGAGGCTGAGCGCCATCAGGCATTCGAGCAGCACGAGCAGGGCGAAGGATTCGAGCGGGAAGATCAGTCTGCCGTCGAGCGCGTCGACGCAGAGGAAGGTCCCGGCAGCCAGCCAGACAGGCCCTGTCACGATCAGCAGCACCCAGCGGCGCTGCAGATAGTCGCCTCCGACCAGCAAGAGCGTGAGCTCGATCACGCACCATTCCCGCATCCGGGCCGACGGTCGCGAGCCCGCCCGGCAGCCTCGACGGCGGTCGCGGGCGCGTCAAGCTATGGGCACGAATCGTGGGAGCGACCATCGCCGCCGCAGTCGCCCGCGCTCACGGCTGATCCCGTGCTGGACCGAGAGGTCCTCGAGCGTGGTCGGCTCCTCCTTGAACCGCCGCTCGTTCAGGATGTGCTTCTCGCGGTCGTTGAGCACGTGCATCGCCTCGCCGAGCAGGCCGCGGCGATGGTCGAGCTCATCCTCCTCGGCGAGCACGGTCTTTGCGCTCACGCGGCGGTGTCAGGACGAATTATGCTTGCCCATGCACCTCGTCGGCCCAGACCTTGAAGTGCTTCAGGGTGTTCGAGCCAAAGGTCATGCTGATGGCCACGTCGGCGGCGTCGCGTCCCCGGGCGATCAGGACACGGCCGATGCGGGGTGCATTGTGGCGGGCGTCGAACGTATGCCAGTGGCCGCCGAGATAGGCCTCGAACCAGCCGCTGAAATCCATCGGCGCCGGGTCGGGCGGCACGCCGATGTCGCCAAGGTAGCCGGTGCAGTAGCGGGCAGGGATGTTCATGCAGCGGCAGAGCGCCACCGCCAGGTGGGCGAAGTCGCGGCAGACCCCCTTTCGTTCCTGGAAGGTCTCCCAGGCGGTGCGCGTCGCCCGCGCATGCTCGTAGCCGAAGGTGACGTGGTTGTGCACGAAGTCGCAGATCGCCTGGACGCGGCCCCAGCCAAGGGGTGCCGTACCGAACAGCTTCCATGCCGACTCGAGCAGATGATCCGTGTCGCAGTACCGACTGCCCAAGAGATAGACCAAGGCCTCGTCCGGTAGAGTCTGCACCTCGTGCTGCTGGGCCGAGGGCTCGACCCGGTCGGGTGTCCCGGGATCCCTGACGACGGCGTCGGTGGAGAACCGGGTCGCGCCGGCCGGTGCAACCACCCGCGTGCACCAATTGCCGAAACCGTCGCGATAGGCCGTGAGCGGCAAGGGCGGATCGGTCACCAGATGGTCGGGGCGCTCCAGATCCGAGATTCGGGAATAGTGGACGCTGAGGTTCAAGATCATCGGAGTAGGCTGCGGGCATTCGTAGACGATGTCGAAGCCGACGCGGATCTTCATGGGAAATCGTCCTCTGTGGCGTTGCAGCTGCCGGCCGCGACAAGGGCACCCGCACTCCATACGCGCAATGTGCCGGCCCGTAGCGCGATAATCGCCGGCGCCGTAGGGGGTTCAGTCCACAGGGGCGCCGATCGTGACGCTCGATTTGGTGCGGGACGTTCCTCGTCGAGCCGTGCTCACCCCGGCGGCAGCACGGCCTGGGCCGCCTTCTGGGCCTGCTCGGCCTCGAGGCCCTTGATCGCCTTCTGCAGCTTCTCGAAGGCGCGGACCTCGATCTGGCGCACCCGCTCGCGGCTGATCCCGTACTGGACCGACAGGTCCTCGAGCGTGGTCGGCTCCTCCTTCAGGCGGCGCTCGGTCAGGATGTGCTTCTCGCGGTCGTTGAGCACGTGCATGGCCTCGCCGAGCAGGCTGCGCCGGTGATCCAGCTCGTCCTCCTCGGCGAGCATGGTCTCCTGCGAGGCGGTCTCGTCGACCAGCCAGTCCTGCCACTCGGTGTCGCCTTCCGCGCGCAAGAGCGCGTTGAGCGAATGGTCCGGGCCCTCCAGCCGGCGGTTCATGTCGATCACGTCCTGCTCGGTCACCTCGAGCGTGGTCGCGATCTTCTTCACCGCCTCGGGGCTGAGGTCGCCCTCCTCGATCGCCTGCATCTGGCTCTTCAGCCGGCGCAGGTTGAAGAACAGCTTCTTCTGCGCCGCCGTGGTGCCGAGCTTCACCAGCGACCAGGAATGCAGGATGTATTCCTGGATCGCAGCGCGGATCCACCACATGGCGTAGGTGGCGAGGCGGAAGCCGCGGTCGGGGTCGAACCGCTTGACCGCCTGCATCAGCCCGACATTGCCCTCCGAGATGATCTCGTTCATCGGCAGGCCATAGCCGCGATAGCCCATGGCGATCTTGGCGACGAGGCGGAGATGGCTGGTGACCAGCTTGTGAGCGGCCTGCGTGTCGTCGTGCTCGCGCCAGCGCTTGGCCAGCATGTACTCCTGGCCCTGCTCCAGCATCGGGAAGCGGCGGATCTCATCGAGATAGCGCGCAAGCCCGGTACCCTCGGTGGGAACAATCGGCAGACTGGCCATGATGGAGATGCCTCGGTGCGCTGACGGTCGCGACGGTCCTGCTCGCGGCACGGGCCGCCGGGGCGGTGCAGGGGCGGGGCCAGATTAGGCTAGGCGCGTAGGAGTTCAAGAATCCCTTCGTACAGGTCCGGTGGCGGAACGTCGAAGCGGAGCTGCGCCCCGGTGACCGGGTGGACGAAGCCCAGCCCCCGCGCATGCAACAAGATCCGGTCCAGTCCACGGATCGCCGGCGGTGCGGCGCCCTCGCGGCCCCGTCCGTAGAGGCGGTCGCCTAGGATCGGGTGGCC
>JBGAKU010000412.1:0-2665 GCA_044224255.1 Geminicoccaceae bacterium | reverse complement strand
CACTAACCAGCAGACCGATCCGTGCACCACGGCTGCAGCGCTTGGTGCAGGCTGGGCACCTGGGCCGGATCGAGGCGCGCTGCCATCGGCTCGATGCTCTTGCGCTCACCACGCAGCAGCAACCCCGTGCAATAGCCGACAAGCCGCTGCTTACGGTCAGCGTGACCAAGCACGGCCGTCAAACGCGAGAGGTACTCCTGCAAGCGGTGTTCGCTGGCCGTATTGATCCGATCGCTCATGCCTCTTCATGTAGGGCGTGTTTCTGACACAGTAAGATTAACAGAGCGTTGACGAAGTCGGGTTCGGCTGATTCGCTGCAGCGATGATGATGCGGGGACGAGCATGGCACTGGGCCGCCAGGGCGGGCGACAAGCGGAGCTGATGGTGGGCTGGGCCGAGCTGCCCCGCTCGCCGGGGCACGTGTTTTACGATCGCCTGCAGACGATCCTGGTCGGGGCCGAGTTCGATCGTTTTGCTGAGAACGCGTGTGCGCCCTACTACGCGGGTCGGCGTGGGCGGCCGTCGCTGCCACCGGGCCGCTACTTTCGCATGCACCTGGTCGGGTACTTCGAGGGGATCGACAGCGAGCGCGGGCTGGAGTGGCGCTGCGCCGACAGTCTGTCTTTGCGCGAGTTCCTGCGCCTAGGCACCCCCGAGCCGGTGCCGGACCATTCGTGGCTGAGCAAGACCCGCTCCCGGCTGCCACTCGAGGTCCACGAGGCGGTCTTCGTCTGGGTGCTCGAGCGCCTGGCCGAACACGGCCTCATCAAGGGCGAGCGGATCGGGATCGACGCCTCGACCATGGAGGCCAACGCTGCCCTGCGGATGATCGTGCGGCGCGACAGCGGCGAGGGCTACCGGGAGATGCTGAAGCGACTGGCGAAGGAGAGCGGTATCGCGACGCCGACGGCCGAGGACCTGGTCCGGCTCGACCGCAAGCGGAAGGGCAAGCGGTTGTCGAACCGGGAGTGGACGTCGCCGACCGATCCAGAGGCGAGGATCGCCAAGCTGAAGGACGGCCGCACGCGCCTGGCCTACAAGCCGGAGCACGCGGTCGACCTGGACACTGGTGCCATTGTCGCGGCCGAAATCCATCCCGCCGACCAAGGCGACACCACGACCCTGCCGGCGACGCTCGAGACCACTGAGGCCAACTTGACGGCAGTCGACGCTGCCCCGACGCCGGCGGATCCGGCCGAGCTGGTGGCGGACAAGGGTTATCACTCCCGCGACGGGCTGAAGGAACTGGAGGACGGGGCCTGGAAGAGCCGCATCGCCGAGAAGAAGGTGGCTGGTGTGAGCCGGTGGCAGGGCGACGAGGCGGCCCGCCGGGCGGTCTACAACAACCGCGCCCGGCTGCGCTCAGGGGTGGCCAGGGAGGCCTTCAAGCTCAGGGCCGAGCTGGTCGAGCGCAGCTTTGCCCTTACTCTTGATCGTGGCGGCATGCGTCGTGCTTGGCTGCGTGGCAGCGAGAATCTGCACAAGCGCTATCTCGTCCACGTCGCCGGCTACAATCTCGGCCTGATCATGCGTCTTCTGTTCGGTGCCGGTACGCCAAGGGAGTTCGTGACCCAGATATGGGCGTGCTTGCTGCTGCTCATGACCGCCGACGGCGCCAAAGTCGTCATTCTCGTGGTCGTCGGTGACAACAAGACCGCGATGCTCGCCATCGCCTTCCAGCTCAACCCCAGCCGCTGACAGAAGCATTCGGCAACGGGCTGTTAGCCGGACGCGCTCGGCTTCGGCGGCGAGCTCCTCGTCGGTGAGCCCGAACCGTGCGGCCGGATGGACGTAGGTGCGCTGGTCGAAGGTGCGGATCATGCGTGCCCGGCTGTCCTTGGCGCGGTCGCCGGGGGCGAGCCCGCTCTCCCTGGCCGCGGCGGTGATCGCGGGCTTGGAGAGGCAGCTCAGAAACGCCTCCATCGCCATCGTCGGCAGATGCTGGCCCGCACCGGCGACGACACCGGCAAAGCGGGCGGCGAGCCCGCTGCTGCTGGCATCGACCTGGCACGACAGGACGCTGGCGAGCATCCGGCGTGCGCTCGCGCGCAGGGTCGTGGGATCCGTCGTGACGCCCCGCCGGCCGTGAGATTGCGTGCGATCCCTTTGCGGTCGCACTCGTTGCGGAACCGCTCGACATGATCCGGTTGCATCACGCTGACATTGTTAGCGGCAAGGACGAGCACCAAGAGTGTCAAGAGCGCATGGTCGTCGAGCGGCGCCTCGTGCAGTGCTTCGTGCAGGGCGGCGGTGCGCATCGCGCCGATCAGCTCGATGCCCTTCCTGGTGATCGGTGGCCGCGCGCTGCGGGTCGGCTCCGGCGTGATCGCGGCGCTCTTGCTGCCCCTGGTCTGGGCCTCGAGCCCGGCGGCGATGGCCCCGCGCGTGCGCCGCTCGCCATAGAAGATCTCGAGGCCGTCCTGGGTCGCCTTGACGATCGGCGGCTGCAGGATGCCGACGATGCGGATCGAGTCGGCCAGCTGCCGATCGGCAGCCTCGTTGGCCGAGCTGCGCCGCGGGTTGTCCGGGTTGAAGGCCAGGCTCCGGGGATCGACGCTCCTGAGCTGCATGACGCCTGCTCCTACTGGCTCGCTCTCCCCGCCATGGGGAGAGCATGAGCCCGAGCGGCGGAGCGGCCTGGCCGGCACCATAGCCAGTGAGCGCC
>JBGAKU010000072.1:0-22099 GCA_044224255.1 Geminicoccaceae bacterium | reverse complement strand
GGTATATTAACGAGGCCACCCATGAAGCCGCTCGAGCACGAACACAGCAATTCTAAAGGGTCCTGCTGCTCGGGTGGGCACGGCAAGGGAGCCGGCGTGATCGATCCCGTCTGCGGCATGACGGTTGATCCCGCGACTACGCCCCATCACACGACACACGACGGGCAGGCCTTCCATTTCTGCTCCTCAGGATGCCGGGCGAAGTTCCTCGCCGACCCGGAGAGATATCTGAAGCCGGAGGCGACCACCGAGCCCGCCGCGCCTGAGGGCACGATCTACACCTGCCCCATGCACCCTCAGATACGACAGGTCGGGCCCGGTTCATGCCCCATTTGCGGCATGGCGCTGGAGCCTGAGACGGTCACCGCCGACTCCGGCCCCAACCCTGAACTGACGGACATGACGCGCCGGTTCATCGTCGCCCTCGTGCTCACCCTGCCGGTCTTCGCCATCGAGATGGGCGGACACCTTCTCGACCTGCATTGGCTCATGCCGGGCCAGGCGACCAACTGGATTCAATCCGCCGTGGCCACGCCGGTGGTCCTTTGGGCGGGCTGGCCGTTCTTCGAGCGCGGTTGGCAATCGCTGAAGACTCGCAATCTCAACATGTTCACCCTGATCGCCATGGGTATCGGCGTGGCGTGGAGCTACAGCGTCGCGGCCGTGCTGGCGCCGCAGGTCTTTCCGCCGGCCTTCCAGAATGCCGACGGCAGCGTGCCGGTCTATTTCGAGGCCGCAGCGATCATCACCACCCTGGTCCTGCTCGGCCAGGTGCTGGAGTTGAGGGCGCGCGAGCAGACGTCGGGCGCGCTCAAGGCGCTGCTTGACCTGGCGCCGAAGACTGCCCGCCGCGTGACCAGTTCGGGAACGGACGAGGAGGTCTCGCTGGATCTGATCGGCGTCGGAGACCGCCTGCGGGTCCGCCCCGGCGAGAAGACGCCGGTAGACGGCGTCATCCTCGAAGGCCGCGCCACGCTCGATGAGTCGATGCTCACGGGGGAATCCATGCCCGTGACCCGCGAGCCCGGCGCCAAGGTCGTGGCCGGCGCAGTCAACAAGACGGGCTCTTTCATCATGCAGGCCGAGAAGGTCGGCGCGGATACCCTGCTCGCTCAGATCGTCCAGATGGTCGCCCAAGCCCAACGCAGCCGCGCTCCCATTCAGCGACTGGCCGACCGGGTCTCCGGCTGGTTCGTTCCGGCGGTCATCCTGGTGGCTGTTGCGGCCTTTGTCGCATGGAGCGTATGGGGGCCGGACCCGCGACTCGGCCATGCCCTGGTCGCGGCGGTATCGGTCCTCATCATCGCCTGCCCCTGTGCGCTCGGCCTCGCCACGCCGATGTCGATCATGGTCGGCGTCGGCCGCGGCGCCGGTCTCGGCGTGCTGATCCGCGACGCCGAGGCTTTGGAGCGCCTGGAGAAGGTCGACACGCTCGTGGTCGACAAGACCGGCACGCTCACCGAAGGCAAGCCCTCCGTCACGGCGGTCGAGCCTCTGGGCGGGCACAGCGAGACGGAGGTGCTGGCGCTTGCCGCGGCGCTCGAGCGCGGCAGCGAGCACCCGCTCGCCGAGGCGATCCTCCGTGCCGCCGAGCAACGCAGCCTCCAGATCGCGCCGGCAGCGGAGTTCGAGTCCGCCACCGGCAAGGGCGTGCGCGGCCGCGTGGACGGCCGTGCGGTGGCGCTGGGCAACGACGCCCTGATGCGGGAGCTGGGGATCTCGGCCTCCCTGCCAAGAGCGGAGGAGCTGCGGCGCCAGGGCGGAACCGTCATGCTGCTCGCCGTGGATGGCGGGCTCGCCGGCCTGATCGCGGTGGCCGACCCAGTGAAGGCCTCCACGCCGGCAGCACTGGCGGCCCTGCGCGAGGCCGGGGTCCGCATCGTGATGCTCACCGGCGACAATCGTGCCACGGCCGAAGCGGTCGCGGCCAAGCTCGGCATCGACGAAGTAGAGGCCGAGGTCCTGCCCGAGCAGAAGCGGGACGTCGTCGAGCGGCTGCGCCGCGAGGGGCGGGTCGTCGCCATGGCCGGCGACGGGGTGAACGATGCCCCGGCCCTGGCGGCCGCCGATGTCGGCATCGCCATGGGCACCGGCACCGAGGTGGCGATGGAGAGCGCCGGCGTCACGCTCGTCCGGGGCGACCTCGCCGCCATCGCCCGCGCCCGCGCGCTGAGCGCCGCGACGATGCGGAACATCCGCCAGAACCTGTTCTTCGCCTTCGTCTACAACGGGCTCGGCGTGCCCGTGGCCGCCGGCATCCTCTATCCCGCCTTCGGCATCCTGCTGAACCCGATGCTCGCCGCCGCCGCGATGGCGCTGAGCTCGGTCTCCGTCATCACCAACGCGACCCGCCTGCGCGCGGTGGAGGTTTGATCATGCGCATTCTCAACCTTGTCCTGGCCCTTGGCCTGCTCGCCGCGCCGGTGGCGGCGCAGGAGGCCATGCACCAGCATGCAGGCACGACGGATGCCATGCAGGACGCGATGCGGCAGATGCAGCACGGCATGGACATGCCCACCACCGGCGACATCGACGTCGATTTCGCTCGCGCGATGATCCCCCATCATCAAGGTGCGATCGACATGGCCAAGGCCGAGCTCGCCGACGGCAAGGATCCGGAGCTGCGCGAGCTGGCCGAGGAGATCATCGCCGCCCAGGAGAAGGAGATCGCGTTCCTGAAGGCTTGGCTGGCCAAGCGGGGCGTCCAGCCATGAGCATCCTCGCGCGCCCGACGCAGCGGGCCGCTGGGATGGCCCGCTGCTGACACTGTGGCCGCCGGGCCTGGGCGCGGCGGCCACCGGCATGCCGGTCGGTCCTGGACCTTGACAGCATCTTAGCTGAGGCTAACTTTTTTGACTGAGACCATTGCCGCTCAGTTAGGAAGCCGCGAGCCCATGGCCACCGATGCCGTCCCGACGCGACTCGGCGATCTGCCGAGCCTGCCCGAGGTGCATGCCTCGCTGGCCGTCTCGACGGCGCGCAATCCCCTCAGGCGGCTGCTCTCCTTCATCGGCCCGGGCTATCTGGTCGCGGTCGGCTACATGGACCCGGGCAACTGGGCCACGGACCTCGCCGGCGGGTCCGCCTTCGGCTACACGCTGCTCTCGGTCATCCTGATCTCCAACCTCATGGCGATCCTGCTCCAGTCGCTGTCGGCGCGGCTGGGCATCGCCACGGGACGCGACCTCGCCCAGGCCTGTCGGGCCCACTACCCGCCGGCGGTCAATCTCGCCCTCTGGGCCTTGTGCGAGCTCGCGATCATCGCCTGCGACCTCGCCGAGGTGATCGGCACCGCGATCGCGCTGCAGCTGCTGTTCGGCATTCCGCTGGCGCTCGGGGCGGCGGTCACAGCACTCGACGTCATGCTGATCCTGCTGCTGCAGCAGCGAGGCTTCCGCTGGCTGGAGGCGCTCATCATCAGCCTGATCAGCGTCATCGCGGTCTGCTTCGCGATCGAGATCGCCCTGGCGCAGCCGGATTGGGGCGGCGTGGCGCGCGGCTTTGTGCCGAGCGCCGAGATCATCAGCAATCCGGCCATGCTCTACATCGCGATCGGCATCCTCGGCGCCACGGTGATGCCGCACAATCTCTACCTGCACTCCTCGATCGTGCAGACCCGGCGCTGGGAGCCGACCCTGGCGGGGCGGCGCGAGGCGCTGCGCTTCGCGACCATCGACAGCACGATCGCCCTGAGCTTCGCGCTCTTCGTCAATGCCGCGATCCTGATCCTGGCGGCGGCCGCCTTCCACGAGACCGGCCAGACCGAGGTCGCGGAGATCCAGGACGCCTACCACCTGCTCGCGCCCACCCTGGGCGTCGCCGCCGCCAGCACCCTGTTCGCGCTGGCGCTGCTGGCCTCGGGCCAGAACTCGACGATCACCGCGACGCTGGCCGGCCAGATCGTGATGGAAGGCTTCCTGCGCCTGCGGCTGGCCCCCTGGCTGCGCCGGATCATCACCCGGCTGATCGCCATCGTGCCCGTGGTGATCGTGGCCTGGCTCTACGGCGAGAGCGGCACCGCGCAGATGCTGATCCTGAGCCAGGTCGTGCTGAGCCTGCAACTGCCCTTCGCCGTGGTGCCGCTGGTCCGCTTCACCTCCGACCGGAACCTGATGGGTGCGCTCGTGGCGCCACGATGGATCGCCGTGCTGGCCTGGGTCGTGGCGACGGTGATCATCGCGCTCAACATGAAGCTGCTGTTCGACTTCGCCTCCGGAGCGTAGCAACCCCGCTCGCTCGACTGTGCGTCGAGCGGCGCGTTGCCCTCGGCTGCTCGGATCGGGCCTCTTCGCACGCGACCAAGGTGGAGCTCCTGTGTTCAGGGCAATCGCATGAGTGGGCCTAAGCGGTCCTGCGCATGAGCGTTTCGAGGTAGTCGTTGTTCCAGGCGGCTTTCTTGCGGCGGACCTTGAGGCTGTGGGTGCTGTGTGCCTCGCGCACCAGGTTCACGGCCACGTGCCGGACGGTGGCCATGTTCTCGGGGCCGTGGCCGGTCCTCAGGCGGGCGAGATCGTCGCGGAAGACCACGTCGAGGACCCAGTGCAGCCGGTTCTCGATGCCCCAATGGGAGCGGACGGCGCGGGCGAAGCTGGCTGCAGGGTTCGCGGCCTTTGCTGCGGGCATGGCAGCGGCGCGAGGTCTTGCCGTCGATGGCGACCAATTCTGGCTGGTCGGCGCGCAATCCATCAACCCAGCCGCGCTTGCGGCTCCATTCCCGCAGGGACCGACGCCAGAGGCGTCGGCGGGGCGACGAAGCAGCGCTTGAATAGCTCGGGGTCGAGCGCGTTGAGCGTGTCGTGCGAGGGGATGCCGTTGGTGAACGGCAGGAACCGGCGCAGGAAGTCGAGACGCTCCTCGCCCCAGGTCTGAATCTCGACGAAGTCGTCGGCACCGGCCAGGGTTGCGGCCAGCACCAGGAGCAGGATCTCCGGCGGGGGATAGAGCACCTTGGCCGTCTGGCGCGGATCCTGCAGCGCCGCGAATTGCGCCAGCAACGAGATCGCGGTTCCACCTACGGCCATGTTCGCCTCGGGCAGTCATCGAGGCATCCCATGAATCACACAAAACGACGCTGTGGAATGCCCTTTCTGCAGATCCCCTCAGGGTTCATGCGATTGACCTGGGTGCCGACACTCAAGATTGCGTCTCGGCGCCAGTCATGCTGACCGACCTCTGTCGTAGGAGCATCGTTGATGCCAGGGACGAGAGCCATCTGGGGAATCTCGGCTCAGGCCGGGTTGTCGCCCTCGAAGCCGCATGTTAACCAAAATGATGCCCGGTCGTCGCCTAGCGAACGCGCCAGGATAGATGGGCATCAAGGGAGGACACGGAATGGTAGTCGAACGCGTTCGGAGATCCGCTGCCGCGGCGGTGGTGCTGGCGTCCGGCTTCGCGGCCGCGACCGCCGACCCAGGCCCTGCGGCCGCCCAGGATGACAGTGCCCGGCTGAGGCAGGCGGTCACAGTTGACGGCATCCTCGCCCACCAGCGGGCTCTGCAGGCCATCGCCGACCGCAATGGCGGCACCCGCGCGTCGGGAACCCCAGGCTACGGGCAGTCCGTCGCCTACGTGGCGGGCAAGCTGCGGCGGGCTGGCTACCAGGTGCAGCTGCAGCCGTTCCAGTTCCCGTTCTTCCAGGAGCTCGGGACGCCGACCTTCGCGCGCGTGTCGCCTAGCCCGCGCACTTTCACGGTGGATACCGACTTCGTCACGATGACCTACTCCGGCAGCGGTGACATCACCGGCCGGCTCGTGCCGACGAACGACATCGTCATCCCGCCGACGCCCGACCCCAGCTCGACCAGCGGCTGCGAGCCCGCGGACTTCCCTGCGCCGCCCGCTGCAAACTCCATCGCGCTGATCCAACGCGGCACGTGCACCTTTCAGCTCAAGGCGGAGAACGCCGCAGCCGCGGGCTACGCAGGCGTGGTGATCTTCAACGAAGGTCAGGTCGGCCGGACGGACGCCTCGGGCGGCACGCTTGGTGCGCCGCAGGGAATCCCGGCGATCTTCGCCTCGTTCGCCGTGGGCCAGGAACTCTACCAGCAGGCTCAGGCGGGCGCGGTGACCGCGCACCTCGACGTCGACACGATCTCGGAGGTCCGGACGACCCGCAACATCATCGCGGACACAGCCCGCGGGCGGATCGACCGCATCGTGGTGGTGGGAGCGCACCTCGACAGCGTCATTGAGGGCCCCGGCATCAACGACAACGGCAGCGGCAGCTCGACCATCCTGGAGATCGCGCTGCAGATGAAGCGGCTCAACATACGGCCGCTGAACAAGGTGCGCTTCGCTTGGTGGGGTGCGGAGGAGCTCGGGCTGCTCGGCTCGGAGTACTACGTGGCGAACCTCTCCACGCAGGCGCGGCGCAACATCGACTCCAACCTCAACTACGACATGCTCGGCTCGCCCAACTTCGCCCGCTTCGTCTACGACGGCGACGGGTCGCTCACGCCGGAGGACGACACCGACGCGGGTCCGGAGGGCTCGGACACGATCGAGCAGATCTTCCTGCGCTATTTCGCCAGCCGCGGCTTGGCGACCGAGCCCACCCCATTCGACGGGCGCTCGGACTACGGGCCGTTCATCGCGGTCGGCATCCCTGCGGGCGGGCTATTCTCGGGTGCCGAGGGGATCAAGACGCCCGAGCAGGCGGTCAAGTTCGGCGGTGTTGCGGGCGTCGCATTTGACGCTTGCTACCATCAGTCCTGCGACACCATCCGCAACCTCTCGCGGCTCGCGCTCGACCAGCTCGGCGACGGTGCGGCGCACGCGGTGGTGCGCTTGGCGCAGCGGGTCCAGGCCACGGGCCTGACGGCGCCGGCCAGGCTCGCGGCCGAGGCTGCGGTGGCCAGCGGAGCGGCACAGGCCAAACGCTCCGGGCTGCTCTACAAGGGCGGCTATCTGCAGCGCTGAGCCCGACGAGTACGGCTCTGGCCCGGGCGCGGGCGACGCCCGGGCCAGCTCTGCCGCGGGGCGCCCTGGGTAATCCGGGTCAAGAGGTATCTACCCATGGCAACCATCGCTTGCGCGGTCGGTGCGGCGGGGGCTCGGCAGAGGCACAGCCCTTGATCGACAGTACCAATCTGCGCAACGCGGTGACCATTGAGGCCATTCGCGGGCATCAGCGTGCGCTGCAACGCATCGCCGACAGGAACGGCGGCACGCGTGCGTCGGGTACACCCGGCTACGGCGCGTCGGCGCGGTACATCGTGAGTCAGATCCCGACCGGCGCGTACGGCATCACAAGGCAGATCTTCCAGTTCCCGTTCTACGAAGCCTTGTCGGACGCGGAGCTCGAGCAGACCGCACCAGGTAGCGCCCCGTACACGTTCGACGAAGACTTCACCTACATGCAGTATTCGGGGTCGGCGCCGGCCAGCGTGAGCGGTCGGACGGTCGAGGTGCATCTCGTCCTCCCGCCCGGGCCGGATCCAAGCTCGTCGACTTCCGGTTGCGAGGCGTCGGACTTCGCCGGCTTCCCCGCCGGAGGCATCGCGCTGATCCAGCGCGGCACGTGCGACTTCGCCGTCAAGGCGGCAAATGCCCAGGCCGCGGGTGCAGCCGCCGCAATCATCTTCAACGAGGGCCAACCCGGCCCCACCGAGCTGCTCGCCGGCACGCTCGGCGGGCCGGTGGTGACCATTCCCGTGTTCGGGGCCACCTTCGACCTGGGCAACGAGCTGGCCGGGATCAGCCAGCCGGTCACGCTGTTCGTGCGGACCGAGACCATATCGGAGAACTTGCGCACCGAGAACGTACTCGCCGAGACCCGGGTCGGCCGGCCGGGAAGGGTGGTCGTAGTGGGCGCCCATCTCGACAGCGTGACCGAGGGTCCGGGGATCAACGACAACGGCAGCGGCAGCGCGGCGATCCTGGAGATCGCGCGGCAGATGGCGAACCTGCAGGTCCGCAACCGGGTGCGCTTTGCCTGGTGGGGTGCTGAGGAGAGCGGCCTGCTCGGGCCCGAATACTACGTCTCGCAGCTCTCCCGGGCGGAGCTGAACCGCATCGATCTCAATCTCAACTTCGACATGCTGGGCTCGCCCAACTTCGTGCGCTTCGTCTATGACGGCGACGGCTCGGACACGCCAGACGCCGGACCGCCGGGCTCGGCGCTGATCGAGCAGGTGTTCCTCCAGTATTTCGGGTTCATCGGGCTCGCGACCCGGCCCATGGCGTTCGACGGTCGTTCGGACTATGGCCCGTTCATCGCCGTCGACATCCCGGCCGGTGGCCTGTTCTCGGGCGCGGAGGGTCTCAAGACGGCGAAGGAGGCGCGGGTGTTCGGCGGCATCGCCGGCGAAGCCTACGACCCCTGCTACCATCAGGAGTGCGACACCGTCACAAACGTCAGCCGGCGCGGCCTCGACCAGCTGGCGGATGCGGCCGCCCACGCGATCTTGACCTTTGCCCAGCGGCAGGCGCCCGTGGCCGCAGTCGCAGCCGAGGCGCGTGCCGCGGCCGTGACAACCCGTAGCGACCATAAGGGCCACCATCTCGTTCGGTAGGCGGCCTGGCCGGCCGTGGGCGTCACGCCTACGGTCGGCCTGCTCCCGATTCTAGACGACGTGGGCCGGCGCTTGCGGGCAGGGTGCGCCCGCCTCGACCTGGATCGTGGCGTGCCCGATCTCGAACCGATGGTGGAGCGCGTCGCGCAGGCTGGCGAGAAAGCCGTCGTCCGGCACCGCGTCGGGACGGACGAGATGCGCGGTCAGCGCGGTCTCGGTCGTGCTCATCGCCCAGATGTGCAAGTCGTGGACCTCGGCCACGCCGGGCTGCTCCCTGAGGAACGTCTCCACCGCTGCCGGGTCGATGCCCCGCGGCACCGCGTCGAGCGCCAGATCGACCGAATCGCGCAGCAGGCCCCAGGTGCCGGCAAGGATTACGGCGCCGATGACCAGGCTGACCGCCGGATCGAGCCACAGCCACCCGGTCGCCGCGATCAGCAGCGCCGCCGCGATGACACCGACGGTGACCGCGGCATCGGCCACCATGTGCAGGAAGGCGCCGCGCACGTTCAGGTCGCGATCGCGGCCGCGCATGAACAGGAGTGCCGTGCCCACGTTGACGACCACCCCGAGGGCCGCGACCCACAGCACGATGCCAGTGTCGACCGGCTCGGGCGCGTGCAGCCGTCGCAGCGCCTCCCAGGCGATCGCGCCCACCGCCACCAGCAGCAGCATGGCGTTGGCCAGGGCGGCGAGGATCGAGCTGCGGCGAAAGCCGTAGGTGCGCCGCGCGGTGGGCTGGCGGCGCGACAGCCAGGCGGCACCCCAGGCCAGGGCGAGACCGAGCACGTCGGAGAGGTTGTGGCCGGCATCGGCCAGGAGAGCCAGCGATCCGGAGATCAGGCCGAAGGCCGCCTCGACCACGACGTAGACCAGGTTCAGCGCGATCCCGATCGCGAAGGCGCGATCGTGCGACGGTACGCCGTGATCATGGCCGTGATGGTGATGATGACCTGCACTCATGCGACGATCCTGCGGCCGAGGAGAATCATGCCGGCGCCCATCAGGCAAAGAGCGGCGCCACCCAGATCGAACCGGTCGGGTCGGGTTCCCTCGACCATCCACAGCCAGACCAGAGAAGCGGCGATGTAGACGCCTCCATAGGCGGCGTAGGCCCGACCGGCGAAGTCGGCGTCGACCCTGGTCAATGCCCAGGCGAAGAGCATCAGGGCGAGCAGGCCGGGCACGAGCCACAAGACGCTCCGGCCGAGCCGCAGCCAGGACCAGAACGCGAAGCACCCCGCGATCTCGGCAAGGGCCGCCAAGCCGTACCAGGCGAACGATGCAAGCATAGGCGCGATCTATACGGTTCTGCTTGCCTTGTCGCGCCAGCTCGTCGTCCACCGCTTGACCCACCTTGCCGGCCTGCGCCATCGTCAGAGCATGAGGGAGCTTGCCGCTGCGGCCGACAGCGCTCCGGCCGCGCGGGCAGCGGCCGTGGTCGAAGCCGTCGGCGTCTCTCTGACCTACGAGACCCGCGACGGGCCGGTGAATGCGCTGGCGGACATCGATCTCGCCATCGCCAAGGGCGACTTCGTCTCGCTGATCGGGCCGTCGGGCTGCGGCAAGACCACCCTGCTGCGCGCAATCGCGGATCTGGAGCGACCGACCGGAGGGCCGCTGCGCGTCAACGGCAAGTCGGCCGAGGCGGCGCGCCCCGGCGCGAGTACGGCTATGTCTTCCAGGCGCCGGCGCTGTTTCCCTGGCGGACGGTCGAGCGCAACGTGACGCCGAGCTGCCGCTCGAGGTGATGGGCCGGCCCAAGAGCGAGTGGCAGGGCCGCGTCGACAAGATGCTCGCCATGGTCGGCCTGCGCGACTTTCACGGCCACTATCCCCGGCAGCTCTCGGGGGGCATGCAGCAGCGCGCCTCGATCGCCCGCGCCCTCTCCTTCGAGCCCGAGCTGCTCTTGATGGACGAGCCATTCGGTGCCCTCGACGAGATCGTCCGTGACAAGCTGAACCTGCAGCTGCGCCGCCTATGGGCGGAGACCCGCAAGACCGTGGTGTTCGTCACCCACTCGATCCCCGAGGCGGTCTTTCTCTCCACGCGCATCGTCGTGATGTCGCCGCGGCCCGGCCGGATCCTCGACGTGATCGAGGTCGACCTGCCCGAGGAGCGCCCGCTCGAGCTGCGTGACAGCCCGGCCTTCCTCGGCGTCGCCCACCGCGTCCGCGAGGACCTGCACGCCGGGCACTCCTATGACGACTGAGGCGCTGACGCTGCCGCCGCCAGGCAGCACGCGAACCGGCCCCCTGCAACGCCTGATGGCCGGCAGGGTCGGCCCCGTCCTGGTCGTCCTCCTGGCCCTGCTGGCGCTCTGGTATGTCGCCACCGTCTGGCTGAACGCGCCGTTCGCGCGGCAGATCGCGCCCGATCCTTCGGCGCTCCAGGGCACCGCGCTGGTCGCCGCGACCATGAGCCTGGATCGGCCGGTCCTGCCGGCACCGCATCAGGTGGCGGTGGAGCTGTGGCGCAGCGTCGCGACCCTGCCACCCAGCTCGCGCCGCAGCCTGCTCTATCATGCCTGGGTGACGCTCGCCTCGACCCTGCTCGGCTTCGCCATGGGTGCCATGCTCGGCATCGTGCTGGCCGTGCTGATCGTGCATGGCCGGGCGCTGCAGAAGAGCCTCCTGCCCTGGATCATCGCCTCGCAGACGATCCCGATCCTGGCCGTCGCACCCATCGTCATCGTCGTCCTGGGCTCGCTCGGCCTGAAGGGCCTGGTGCCGAAGGCGCTGATCTCGACCTATCTGTGCTTCTTCCCGGTCACCATCGGCATGGTGAAGGGGCTGACCTCGCCCGAGCCGATGCAGCTCGACCTGATGCGCACCTACAGCGCGGGGCGCTGGCAGACCTTCTGGAAGCTGCGCTGGCCGGCCGCCGTGCCGTTCCTGTTCACGAGCCTCAAGGTCGCGATCGCGATCAGCCTGGTCGGCGCCATCGTCGGCGAGCTGCCCACCGGCGCCCAGGCCGGGCTCGGCGCGCGGCTGCTGTCCGGCTCCTACTACGGGCAGACCGTGCAGATCTGGTCAGCACTGTTCGTGGCCTCCTTCCTGGCCGCGGGCATGGTGGCGCTCACCGGCGTCGCCGAGCGCCTGACCCTCGGGGCGATGGGTCTGCGCCGGTGAGCAACGCACTCGCGACGGAGGGGACGGGGCTCGGCCGGATCCGCGCCGCGCTGTGGATTTTCGCCGGTGCTGCCATGGCGGCGAGCCTGCTGCTCCCGCCCACGGCGCAGCCCGAAGCCCCCGACTTTCCGCTGCCGCCGATCCTGCTCGCCGCCGGCTTCCTCGCCGCGGGCGCGGTCGGCCGGCTCGACCTGCGGCGGCTCCTGCTCCTGACCGCCCTGATCGTGCTGGGCGGCGTGGTGCTGCTCGGCGAGGTCCATCGCCCCGGGATCGCGGGCGTGGCCGGTCCGGGCTTCTGGCTGAAGGTGCTGAGCCTGTGGCTCGCCGCCTGGCTCGTGGTCGACGGCCTGGCCGCGATCGACCTGCTCGATCGTCACCGCCAGCGCATGCTCGATCTCGGCGTGGCGGTCGCGTTCGGCGCCTGCCTGCTGTTCCTGTGGGAGGTCGCGACCGTCGGGTTCGGCGTACCGCCGGTGCTGCTGCCGAGCCCGTCCGCCATCGGCGCCAGGTTCGCCGCCTCGACCGGCATCCTCTGGGCCGACTTCGTCCAGACCTTCGTCCGTGCCGTGCTGGTCGGCTGGGCGCTCGGCTGTGCTTCCGGGTTCCTGGTGGCGCTCGCCGCCGACCGCTGGCCTTTCCTCGGTCGCGGGCTCTTGCCGCTCGGCAACTTCATGGCGGCCCTGCCGGTGGTCGGCATAGCACCCATCATGGTGATGTGGTTCGGGTTCGACTGGCACTCCAAGGTCGCCGTGGTGGTGGTGATGACCTTCTTCCCGATGCTGGTGAACACGGTGGCGGGCCTCGCGACGGCGGGCAGGCTCGAGCTCGACCTGATGCGCTCCTACGGCGCCTCCTGGCTGCAGACGCTCTTGAAGCTGCGCCTGCCCGCGGCGATGCCCTTCGTGTTCAACGCGCTCAAGATCAACTCGACCCTCGCCCTGATCGGGGCCATCGTCGCCGAGTTCTTCGGCACACCGATCGTCGGCATGGGCTTTCGCATCTCGACCGAGGTCGGCCGAATGAGCCTCGACATGGTCTGGGCCGAGATCCTGGTCGCGGCGATCGCCGGCTCGGCGTTCTACGGCGTGCTCGCACTGCTGGAACGTGCCGTCACCTTCTGGCATCCATCCTTCCGGCGGTCATGAGCAAGGAAGCTCCGACATGAACAAGACGACCATCGCTGTGGCCTTCCTCGCCTTCGGGATCAGCTCGGCCGAGGCAGCCGATCCGCTGACCCTGCAGCTCAAGTGGGTCACCCAGGCGCAGTTCGCCGGCTACTACGTCGCCAAGGACAAGGGCTTCTACGAGGATGCCGGGCTCGACGTGACGATCAACCCGGGCGGCCCGGACATAGCACCGCCGCAGGTGATCGCGGGCGGTGGTGCGGACGTGATCGTCGAGTGGATGCCGGCAGCGCTCGCCAGCCGCGAGAAGGGCGTGCCGCTGGTCAACATCGCCCAGCCCTTCAAGAAGTCGGGCATGATGCTGACCTGCCGCAAGGATACCGGGATCACCAAGCCCGAGGACTTCCGCGGCAAGACCCTGGGCGTCTGGTTCTTTGGCAACGAGTACCCGTTCCTGGCCTGGATGGCCAAGCTCGGCATCCCGACCGACGGCTCGGCCCAGGGCGTGAAGGTCATCAAGCAGGGCTTCAACGTCGACCCGCTCCTGCAGAAGCAGGCGGACTGCATCTCGACCATGACCTACAACGAATACTGGCAGGTCATCGATGCCGGCATCAAGCCGGAGGACCTGATCGTCTTCAAGTATGAGGATCAGGGCGTCGCGACGCTCGAGGACGGGCTCTACGTGCTCGAGAAGAGCCTCAACGACCCGGCGATGACGGACAAGCTCGCCCGGTTCCTCGCGGCCTCGATGAAGGGGTGGGCCTGGGCGCGCACCTATCCCGACGAGGCGGCGGCGATCGTGCTCGACAACGACACCACTGGCGCCCAGACCGAGCAGCACCAGACCCGCATGATGGGCGAGATCAACAAGCTGACCGAGGGCTCGAGCGGCATCCTCGACGCCGCCGACTATGAGCGCACCGTGCAGATCCTGCTCTCGGGCGGCTCCGACCCGGTGATCAGCAAAAAGCCGGAGGGCGCTTGGACGCATGCGGTGAGCGACGCGGCGCAGCTGTGAGGTTGACGCGCCGGCTGCTGGGCTGCGGGCTGATCGCGGCTCTCGCCGCGGCACTGCCGGCCCAGGCATCCGACCAGCCGGCGCTGATCATCCGGCTCAACGGCCCCCTGGGCGCGCAGTTCGCTGGCTACTACGTCGCGGACTATCAGGGCTTCTACGAGGAGGCGGAGGTCGCCGTCACGCTGGCACCCAGCGGGGTCGAGATCGACCTCGACCGAATCGGGCCCACGGGCATCGCCACCCTCGTGATCGAGCGGATGCCAGCCGCCCTCGAGGCGCGCGAGCAGGGCGAGGCGCTGGTCAATATCGGCCAGTTCTTCGCCCGGTCGGCTCTCGAGCTGGTCTGCCGCAAGGACAGCGGCGTGACGGCACTCGCCGACCTGCGCGGGCGACGGGTCGGGTTGTGGAGCAACGGCGACCGGGCCGGGATGCTGGCCTGGCTCACCGGCCAGGCCGCAGCCGAGGGCGTCGAGTTCGTCGACCAGGGGCACGACCCGAGCCTCCTCCTGGAGAAGCAGGCGGACTGCATCTCGGCCCGGAGCTGGGACGAGCATGCGCAGCTGGTCGATGCCGGCGTGCCGCCGGAGGATCTCGTCGTGCTGACCTCGGCCGATCACGGGCCAGCGCCGCTCGAGGAGGGCGTGTGGGCGCCGGCGGAGCTGCTCGAAAGCCCGCACACTGTCCGCGCGCTCGGTGGCTTCCTCTACGCCGCACGCCGGGGTTGGAGCTGGGCACGCGAAAACCCGGTCGAGGCGGTTCGCATCGTGCAGGAGTACGATCGCGACAAGACGCTTAAGGAGAAGCCGCAGGTGCGGCGCATGCACGAGATCAACCGCCTCACCGAGGGTAGCGGCGGCATGCTCGACCCGGCCGCCTTCCAGGCGACGGTCGATCTGCTGCTCGCGGCACCGGGCAAGCGGGCGATCACGCGCGAGCCCGAGGGTGCCTGGACCCACGAGCCAGCCGAGGAGGCCGGGCTGAACGAGCCCGAATGACCATCGAGTAGGGAGACACCGGCAATGGCGACCCTGATTCGCGGCGGCACGGTGGTGAACCACGACTGGAGCCGGCGCGCCGACGTGCTGGTCGACGGCACCACCATCGTCGCCGTCGGGCCGAAGCTGGAGGCACCGGCGGGGGCGGAGGTCATCGACGCCGGCGGCTGCTATGTCCTGCCGGGCGGGATCGACCCGCACACCCACATGGAGCTCCTGTTCATGGGCACCGTGTCGGCGGACGATTTCGAGTGGGGCACCAAGGCAGCACTCTCCGGCGGCACCACCATGATCGTCGACTTCTGCATCCCGGCCCCGGGCCAGTCCATGCTCGCCGCCTATCAGGACTGGCGCCGCAAGGCCGAGAAGGCCGCCTCCGACTACGGCTTCCACATGGCGGTGACCTGGTGGTCGGAGCAGGTCTGGGAGGAGATGGAGACCGTCGTCAAGACCTACGGGATCAACACCTTCAAGCACTTCATGGCCTACAAAGGGGCCTTGATGGTCGACGATGACCAGCTCTACCACTCCTTCAGCCGCTGTGCCGGGCTGGGGGCGATGCCGCTGGTCCATGCCGAGAACGGCGACGTCGTCTTCCGCCTGCAGGAGCATTATCTGCAGAGCGGCGTCACCGGCCCCGAGGGCCACGCCTACTCCCGCCCGCCCGCGGTCGAGGGCGAGGCCGCCAACCGGGCGATCATGATCGCCGACATGGCCGGCTGCCCGCTCTACGTGGTCCACACCTCCTGCCGCGAGGCGCACGAGGCGATCGCGCGCGCCCGCGCCGCCGGCAAGCGGGTCTATGGCGAGCCCTTGATCCAGCATCTGACCCTGAACGAGACCGACTACTTCAACCGCGACTGGGACTACGCCGCGCGCCGGGTGATGTCGCCGCCCTTCCGGGCGAGGGAGCACCAGGACAGCCTGTGGACCGGCCTGCAGTCGGGCTCGCTCCAGGTCGTCGCGACCGACCATTGCTCGTTCACGACCGAGCAGAAGCGGATGGGCCGGGGCGACTTCACCAAGATCCCCAACGGCACGGGCGGGCTCGAGGACCGGATGCCGGTGCTGTGGACCAAGGGTGTGAACACCGGGCGACTGACCAAGGAGGAGTTCGTCGCCGTCACCTCGACCAACATCGCCCGCATCCTGAACGTCTACCCGAAGAAGGGTGCGGTCGCCCCGGGCTCGGACGCCGACCTCGTCGTCTGGGACCCGGCCGCGACCAAGACGATCGCCGCGGCGAAGCAGATCAGCCGGATCGACTACAACGTGTTCGAGGGCACCGAATGCGTCGGCCTGCCGCGCGTGACCCTCTCGCGCGGCAAGGTCGCCTGGCTCGACGGCGACCTGCGCGCCCAGGCCGGCGACGGCGAGTATGTCGCCCGCGATCCCTTCCCCGCCGTGCACACCGCGCTTTCCACCTGGCGCGAGCTGACCGCCCCCCGCGCGATCCAGCGCGGCGAGGTCACGCCGTAACGATCGGCTCGACGCCGGGACGCCGGATGCTATCATGATAGCATCCGGTCTGGAGGAGCCATGGCGCAGCTCTTGGTCCGAGGCGTGAGCGAGGAGACCGTGCGGCTTCTGCGCGAACGTGCCAAGGCGCACGGCCGCTCGGTCGAGGCCGAGCACCGCGCGATCCTGGAGGACGCGGTCGCCGGCGGCGTGATCTCGACCGAGGAGTGGGCGCGGCGACTGCAGGGCACGGTGCTCGCCGAGCTCGATGCCGCGCAGCTCCGTGACGACGACCCGCCGCGCAGCTTCGACTGGCCGGAATGAGCTTCCTGCTCGACACGAGCGTGCTGATCGACGTGGCGCGCCACCACCCCGCCGTCACCCGGTGGTGGACGGCGCAGGACGCGAGGCTGCTGTTCACCTCGACGATCACGGTGGGCGAGCTCTATCGTGGCGCCTATTTTCGTCATGCCCGCGACCCGCAGCGCCTGCTCCGGGCGGTGGCCGAGATCGCCGAGGTGGCCCTGGCACCGCTGCGCGGCCGGGTGCTCGCGTTCGACGAGCCGGCGGCCGAGATCTGGGGCCGCCTGATGGGCGAAGGCGAGGCGACCGGCCAACGCCCCACTCTCGACGACGCCAAGATCGCCGCGATCGCCCTGCTGCACGGCCTGACCGTCGCCACCTCGAACCAGCGCGATCTTGCGCCCTTGTGTCCGACCATCGATCCAAGAGCGCCGTGAGGCGCGGAGGAGCCGTCATGCCCAAGGTGCTCAACTTCCAGCAGGAGCTGGTCGGCTGCTTCGGGCAGCCGGTGTCGGAGAACCCGACCCAGGCTATGGTCGAGGCCGCCTTCCGTCACCATGGGCTGGACTGGCGCTACCTGACGATCGAGGTCGCGCCGGAGAACCTCGCCACCGCGGTGGCCGGGGCGCGGGCCATGGGCTTTCGCGGCTTCAACTGCACCATCCCGCACAAGCTCGCCGTGATCCCGCACCTCGACGGGCTCGGCGATTCCGCAGCGCTGATGGGGGCAGTCAACTGCGTCGTGGTCCGCGACGGCAAGCTGATCGGCGAGAACACCGACGGCAAGGGCTTCGTCGCCGGCATCCGCCGCCTGCTCGACCCGGCGGGCAAGGCGATGGTGCTCCTCGGCGCCGGCGGGGCGGCGCGGGCGATCGCGGTCGAGATGGCGCTGGCCGGTTGCGGTCGGATCACCGTGGTCAGCCGTGATACCGCCCAGGGCCGGGCACTGGCCGATCTGCTCAACGGCAAGGTGCAGGCGGTGGCCGGCGAGGTGAGCGCCGCCCACGCCCCCTGGCAGGGCGACTTCGTGGTGCCCGAGGGCACCGACATCGTCGTGAACGCCACCCAGGTCGGCCTGTTCCCCGACGTCGACGCCCGCCTCGCCCTCGACCCCGCCGGGCTGCGACCCGGCATGATCGTGGTCGACGTCATCCCCAACCCGCCCCGCACCCGCCTGATCCGCGAGGCCGAGGCCCGCGGCTGCCAGGTGCTCGACGGCTTGGCCATGCTGGTCGGCCAGGGCCGCGTCGGCATCGAGTACTGGACCGGCATCGACCCCGACGAAGGCGTGATGCGCCGGGCACTCGAGGAGGTGTTCGAGGGCTGAGCGGCGCGCGGACTGGCGCAGCCTCGAGGTCAAGCTGCCGAGCGCCTTCGCGCCCCTGCCGTTGTCAGCAGAAAGATAAGCAATTATATAACTGCTTATGCTGAGCGGGAGCGGGCATGGTCGGCGACTTCGTGAAGGATCGCGGCTACCTGACCTTGGGAAGCAGGCTCAGGCGGCTGGGAGAGCGGCTGCAGAGCGAGGTCCAGGAACTCGCGCGCGGCGAGGGCATCGACGTGCCCGCGGGGCTGTTCCCGACCATCGGGGCGCTGGACCTGGCGGGCAGCCTCACGATCGGCGAGCTGGCCGAGGCGCTCGGCATCTCGCAGCCCGGTGCGACGCGCAACGTCGAGAAGCTGGTGCGGCTGGGCCTGGTCCGATCCGTCAGAACGAGCGCGGATCGGCGGGTCAGGGCGGTCACGCTTACGGACCGATGCAGGACGCAGCTCCGCGCCACGAAGAACGACCTCTGGCCCAGGGTCGAGAAGGGCGTCGCTGAGATCTGCGAGGGCCTCGACGGATCGCTCCTCGAGATCCTGGCCGGCATCGAGCGCGCCCTCGACGAGAAGCCCTTGCACGTGCGGGCCGCGAGGAGGCGGAGCGACGGTGATGCATGAGCTCGACCGGCCGATCTGGCACGCCCTGACGACGCGGCAACGCCGGTTCGCCCAGGGGTCGGGCACGGCGCTGCGCTACGATCCCGCGATCTCTCCCTTCGCCGCCTGCCGTGACAACGCTCCGAAGTCGCTCGAAGCACTCGCCGAGCTGGTGCCCGAGACGGGCATGCTGGTCCTGCTGCAGGCGGACGAGGCGCCCGTGCCCGATGGTTGCGAAGCGGCCCTCGTCGCCCGAGGCGTCCAGATGCTGCTGAGCGAGCTCAGGCCCAGCGCGCTCGAGCATCCCGCCATCGATCTCGGCGAAGCCGATGCCGGCGAGATGATGGCACTGGCGAGCCTGACCAAGCCGGGTCCGTTCCTGCCCGGCACGCATCGGCTCGGCCGGTTCGTCGGCATCCGCATCGACGGCAGGCTCGCCGCCATGGCGGGAGAAAGGCTGAAACCCGGCGACCACACCGAGGTGAGCGCCGTGTGCACGCATCCGGACTTTCGCGGCCGAGGGCTGGCGGCGCAGCTGTCCTCACTGGTGGCCCGCCGCATCCTCGCGCACAACGAGAAGCCCTTCATCCACGCCTTCGCCGACAACCACCAGGCGATCCGGCTCTACGAGCGGCTGGGATTCGCCAAGCGCTGCGACATGAACGTCCTGGGGCTGCAGCGGACCGAGCGGCGCTGAAAGCCTGGGTCGATCGCGTGCAATCGCCCGGATCATGCCGCATCGGACCAGCCGGCGACAACCAGTCGGCGCTGCAGTGCCATGAGTGCGCGCTCGACCTCGTCGACATGACTGCGGTGGCCGAGGTCGACCAGGCGACGCACCGCCTTCGGGTCGCAGCCGAGCCGGCGCGCCAGCTCACCCTGGGAGATACCCGCCTCGGCCAGCGCCGCGCGCAGGGCAAGCTTGGCCGCGGCGAGCAGGCTCACCTGCACCAACGGCCGACCCGCCGCCCCGCTGGGAGCCGGAAATGGCTGCCCAGCATCCGCATAGAACGACAGCCCCGACGCCAGCGCCGCTACAGCCTCGCGGAGCGCGTCGTCGCGGTCGCGGCCGTGGCTAATCGCCTCGGGCACGTCGGGAAAGCAGACCGTGAAGCCGCCCTCGGGCTCGGCGTGCAGATCGACGGGATAGGCCGCAAGGCGCATGGTCGTTCCGCTTCAGACGAGATCCTCGGGCATCAGCCCGAGCTGCTTCAAGATGGCCCGCCAAGTTCCGATCGGAATGTCCCGCTTGTGCATTGGGACGATCGTCCGACGTTCGCCCAGCCTGACTTTGCGATGAGACCCCTCGCCCGGCTCCTCGACCAACGCCACACCGCGGCGCCTGGCCAAACGACGCAGGCGGCGCAGGAACTCGTCGGGCGTCATCGCAGCTACCATGCAGTGGCGTCGTGCATGGGGCAAGGACAAAAACGTCCTCGAAGAAGCCGCGCCATTCCCCTTGTGGACAGTGGAGATCGGTCGCCTCAAGGGTTGCCTTGAAAGCGGAGCTGTTTTGAGATGTCGCGCGCGTGCGGACATCGCACGACTGGGGGAAACGGCGACGCGGCCCGCCCGGTGGCTTCTGCCGACCGGGTCGTGCCCGGAACTTGGGACATCGAGCGGGTCGAGCATGGAGCCAAGCCTTCCTTCCGGGGATTCGCCGCCGGTCGTCGCCGGCCTGACGCGGTTCGCCATCTTCCTGGTCGTCACGGTGAACCCCGGGGCCGAGGGCGAGGCGACGGCGCGCGGCCTGCTCGCCGATCTCGGCGCACTGGTGCGGGCGGTAGGCTTCCGCGACCTGGACGGCCGGCTGTCCTGCATCACCGGCATCGGATCGGACGCCTGGGATCGGCTGTTCGGCACGCCCAAGCCCAAGAGCCTGCACCCCTTCCGCGAGATCCGCGGCCGGCACCACGCCGTAGCGACACCGGGCGATCTCCTCTTCCACATCCGTGCCGTACGAATGGACCTGTGCTTCGAGCTGGCCAGCCAGATCATGGGGCGCCTGGGTGAGGCCGTCGCGGTGGCGGACGAGGTCTACGGCTTCCGCTACTTCGACCAGCGCGACCTGATGGGCTTCGTCGACGGGACCGAGAACCCGACGGGCCAGGCCGCGGTCGACGCCACCATCATCGGTGCGGAGGACGCCGCGTTCGCGGGCGGCAGCTACGTGATCGTCCAGAAGTACCTGCACGACCTCACGGCCTGGAACGCGCTGCCCGTGGAGATGCAGGAGAAGATCATCGGCCGGACCAAGCTCGCCGACATCGAGCTGGACGACACCGTCAAGCCCTCCTTCGCCCACAACGCCCTGACCTCGATCACCGACGAGGACGGCCGTGAGCTCGAGATCCTGCGCGACAACATGCCGTTCGGCACGGTCGGCAAGGGCGAGTTCGGCACCTACTTCATCGGCTATGCCTGCGAGCCGGGGCGGATCGAGCGGATGCTGGACAACATGTTCATCGGCCTGCCGCCCGGCAACTACGACCGCATCCTCGACTTCAGCCGGGCGGTGACCGGCTCCTTGTTCTTCGTGCCGTCGCCGGCGTTTCTGGAGAGCGTCTCGGCCAAGGCCGCGGTGCCGCCGGTGGCCGACGCGGCGGCACCGGAGCCCGCGCCGGCCAGGCCGCGATCTCCGCCGAGCGACGGCTCACTGGGTATCGGCTCCTTGAAGGATGGGACGTGAGATGAACAATCTGCATCGGGAGCTGGCCCCGATCTCCGACGCCGCCTGGGCGCAGATCGAGGAGGAGGCGTCCCGCACCCTCAAGCGCCATCTGGCGGCCCGTCGCGTGGTCGACGTGGTCGGCCCCAAGGGCGTGGACTTCGCGGCGATCGGCACCGGCCATCTCGTCACGGTGGCGCCCCCAGGCGAGGGCATTGCGGCAGCACAGCGCGAGGTGCAGCCTCTGGTCGAGCTGCGCGTGCCGTTCGAGCTCTCCCGCCAGGCGATCGACGATGTCGAGCGCGGTGCGCTGGACTCGGACTGGGACCCGCTCAAGGCCGCCGCCCGCGTCCTGGCCTTCGCCGAGGACCGCGCCGTGTTCGACGGCTATGCGGCAGCCGGGATCGGCGGCATCCGGCCGGGCAGCAGCAACAAGGCCCTGACCCTGCCCACCAACGTCGCGGCCTACTCCGGTGCCGTCGCCCAGGCGGTCAGCCAGCTCCGTCTCGCCGGTGTGGAGGGCCCCTACGCCCTGCTCCTGGGCTCGGACGCCTACACGCTCGCCAGCGGCGGCAGCGACGAGGGCTATCCCGAGATCCACCATCTCGAGCGGATCGTCGACGGCGGCATCATCTGGGCGCCCGGGATCGAGGGCGGCGTCGTGCTCACCACCCGCGGCGGCGACTTCGAGCTGGCCGTCGGCCAGGACATCTCGATCGGCTACCTCAGCCATACCGCCACCACCGTCGAGCTGTACTTCCAGGAGACCTTCACCTTCCGCCTGCTGACCGCCGAGGCCTCGGTGGCGCTGGCAGCACCGGCGAAGTGAGCCAAGCGCCGGCCGACACCTACATCCATCTCCTGACGCGGCGGCTGGCGGCCGACGGCGGCAAGGCCGTGTTCACCTGGCGGGGCCGGGAGGTGGCAGCGGGCGACTTTCTCGCCTCCATCCACCGCTACGCCCGG
>JBGAKU010000411.1:0-2680 GCA_044224255.1 Geminicoccaceae bacterium | reverse complement strand
CAAACTGCCGCCGCCATTTGAACGGCATGTCGGCGTTCGGGTCGTGCCACCGGACCACGATCGAGACTGGGCTTGCCCCGTTTTCGCGGACACTGTTACGCGGCGGAAGCCGCTGAGTGGAACGCTGCTGCCTTCTGCTCGGGTGTGAGGTAGCCGAGCCCGGAGTGCAAGCGGCGCCGGTTATAGAAGCCCTCATATGAGCCGATGATGCACAAGGGTTCTTGTTCCTGCGCTGTTTCTCCTGTGCTCGGTGATGATCACGTCTCGGATTGACCGTAGCGTCCTGGAGCCCATTCGATCAGAGTGGGGTAGGCCCGCTTCAACCTCATATCCGGTCGGGTACGCAGAGGTGCCCGACCACCATGCCCCATGCGAGGGCGGGGCTCCGGAAAGGTGGGATCCTTCTCGAATGCCGGCGTTTCCCAGCCATGGCTTTTAACGATCGCCGCCTTTCCGAACTCGTCGAGACCGATGCATCGTGTCGAGACTACGCTCTACGCCGCCTTCAAGTTCGCTCCGTCCGGCACCAGCCCCTGTGCGTGGTACCGCCATAAGGACAGCAGAAGCTTCCTTGCCAGGGCGACGATCGCGATCCGCCGGATGCGCCCGGCCGCGCCTTGGGCGCGTGCGGCGAACCAGCGGGCAAGGCGGCTGTCCGGCTGGTAGCGCACCCAAAGCCAAGCGAGCTCGACCATGGTTGTCCGGACCAGCGCGTTGCCGGCCTTGCTGATGCCTTGGTCGCGCGAGCGGTCGCCGCTGGCGAACGGGCTCGGCGTCAGCCCCGCGTAGCCGGCGACCTGCCGGCGGTTGGCGAACTTGCGGTAGAACACCTCCCGCGTCAGCACGGTGGCGGTCTCTGGACCGATCCCACGCAGCATCATCAGCCTGCTGATAGCTGGGTCCTCGGCAGCGACCGCGTCACGCTCGGCTTCGACCACGGCCAGCTGTGACAGGATCAGCTCGAGTCGCTCGATCTCGCGCAGGATCTCCCGTCGCAACGCCGCGCCAAGCGGCCGGCCATCCCCGGTCACCAGCGTTTCCAGGCGCTCGCGGCTACCGGCGCGCAACGGGTGGAGGTCGAAGATGCCCTGCGAAGCCAACAGGCCGCGGATGCGGTTGGTGTGCGCGACCCGCTCCTGGACAAGGCGGCGCCGCTCCCGGTGTAGCCGCTTGGCCTCCTCCTGCTCGGGAGTCGGGGCTGGCACGAGGCGCCACATCCCTCGGTCGCCACGCGCATCTGCCACGAGCGCCTGTAACAGGGTGCCAGCGTCGATCCGATCGGTCTTGACCCGCCGAGCACGACGATCGACCAAGAGGCTGGTAGGTTCGACGACCACGTTGCGTACGCCGGCCGTCTGAAGGCGGCGATGGAGCCAGAATCCGTCGTAGCCGGCCTCGTAGCAGGATAGCACCTCGACCGGGCCGCTGGACCTCTGCTCTTCCCGCACCCGGGTGCGCTCGATCAGGTCCAGCAGTCGGCCGACGTCGCCAGGCGGCAGCTTGTGGGTACTGACGCGATCGTCACCGGACGTCCGCAGGGCGACGACCCAGCTCGTCCGACTCAGGTCCAGGGCCACGAAGACGGCGGTGGGCATGAACAGCTGCGACGGGTTCGACATCGACTTGCTCGGGTGCTGCGGGGGTGGGACTCGGCAATGCACCCTATCCCACCCGATCGTCCAACCGGACCATAGCGTCTCGATGTATTGGAACAGGCCGGCCCTGGCCTCGTCGCGTGTTTGGTAGTCGGCTACCTCGACGAGCTCGCCTTTCAGCGTCGCGAAGAAGCTTTCGCCTGTCAGCTGCGCTGACATCACTCCGTGGGATCGGCCCAAAGGCCGATGGCGCGTCGTCCCAGCAGTCGCCCTTGCGGCTCATCGAGCAAAGCATGCCGTGGTACCGCAAGCGGGTCCGGTAGCCATGTGCCGCATATTGCACGCCGCGATCGGCGTGGTGCACCAAGCCGGGCGCCGGCCGCTGCCGCACGATCGCCATGTCGAGCGCGGCAAGAGTGAGCTCATGCCTGAGATGGTCGGCCATCATCGCCAGAGGCGATGATCCGGTCCGCATAGCGGACGCGGCCTGCAGGCCGCGAGGGGCCCAGCCCACCACGCGGCGGGCGTAGAGATCGAGCACCATCATCGGCAGCGCCGATGATCCGTCCCGAAGGGCGGCAGCCAGAGGCTGCCGAGGGCGAGACAGAGCCAGCCTTGCGCTGTCCAGATGCAGGTCAGGTCGGCCAGCCAGACCCGGTCCGGCGCCTCCGCCGTGAAGTCGCGCTCGAGCAGGTTGGGCGCGATCGGAAAGGCGTGATTGCTGTTCGTCGTCCGCCGGAACCGACGCCTCCGGCGCGCTGCCAGGCCCATGCCGCGCATCAGCCGTGCCACCCGCTTGCGGCCGACCCGGCGGCCCCGAGCACGGAGTTCGGCGTGCACGCGTGGGCGGCCGTGGCGGCCGCGACTGGCCGCGTGCGCAGCCTGGATCTCGGCGGCAAGCACGCGGTCGTCCGCGGCCCGCGTGCTCTCGGCCCGTCTCGCCCGGGCGTAGTAGCCGCCCCGGCTCACGCCCAGCACCGCGCACATGACCTGGACGGGAAAGTCGGCGACGTGGTCGTGGATGAACATGTAGCTCACCTTCGGTCCGTCGCCTGGCCGAAGATGAGCGCCGCTCGCTTTAAGAT
>JBGAKU010000410.1:0-2700 GCA_044224255.1 Geminicoccaceae bacterium | reverse complement strand
AGGCGCTGCGGGTGCGCAGGTGGAACGGGAGAACCCGGCGCAGGCGGTTCTGCTGCAGCAGGTCTTCCATCAGGCGACTCCAGCCCAGGGCGATCCCATGGCCGGCGAGCGCGGCGTGGATCACGTCGGTATAGTAGCTCAGGCGGAGCATGGGGCGGCCGGTCCGGGTCACCGCGAAGGCGCTGAGCCATTCCTGCCAGCCGATCCAGCCGGGATTGGCGGAATCGTAGTCCTGGAGGGTGTGCTCCAGGAACTCGCCCGCCGTCTCGGGCAGGCGGCAACCGGCGGCGTAGGCCGGGCTGCAGACCGGAAAGACGTCGTCGTCGCACAGCAGCACGCTGCGCCCGTCGGACCAGGCGCCGTCGCCGTAGCGGATCGCGAGGTCGACCGTGCCGTTCGCGAGATCGGCCTGGTTGTCCTGGCTGATCAGGCCGATCTTGGTTTGCGGATGGAGCCTGCGGAAGCCCGAGATCCGGGGCAGCAGCCAGAGCTGGGTGAAGGCGATGGAGGCGCCGATGACCAGCTCGTCCTCCTCGCTCTGGGCGCGAACCTTGGCGACGGTGTGGTCGACGAGATTGAGCGACTGGGTCAGGACGTCGGCCAGAGCCTGCCCGCGCTCGGTCAGCTCGACCCGGCGATGCAGCCGGTGGAACAGCGCGAAGCCCAGCTCCCGCTCGAGGCCGTGGATCTGCCGGCTGACCGCGGCCTGCGTCACGTTGAGCTCCGCTGCCGCCCTGGTGAAGCTCAGCCGGCGGGCGGCGGCCTCGAATGCGACGAGGGAGGTGAGCGACGGCAGGTGGCGGCGGAAGCCTTGCATGAGCTGGGGTTATGCCAGAACGGTGGCGAAGTGTCGTTGACGAAGGCGTCGCGCCGGCGATTGATCGTGCCGTCCAAGCCTCTTGCCCATCACTCCTGCGCGGGTCCCGGCTCACCATGGCGACCGTCCCCGATCATCCGACCCCGGCGAAGCAGCAGCCGTCGATCGGCCAGCTCATCCGGGCCCGCCGGCCGGGCCACATGCTGCCCGCGGGCTTCTACCTGCGGCCGGACGTGTTCGCGACCGACCTCGAGATCCTGTTCCGGCGCCAGTGGCTGTTCGTCGGCGTCACGGCCGACGTGCCCGAGCCCGGCGACGCGCTGACGGTCGATCTCGGCGACGCCTCGGTGATCGTCCTGCGCGGCGACGACGGGGTCATCCGGGCGTTCCGCAACGTCTGCCGGCATCGCGGCGCGCGGCTGCTCGAGCCCGGGCGCACCACGGTCGGCAAGCTGGTCTGCCCCTACCACCAGTGGGCCTACGAGCTCACCGGCGAGCTGATCCACGCCAAGCACATGGGCCAGGACTTCGACAGGAGCTGCCACGGCCTGCGGCCCGTGCACCTGCGCACCGTCGGCGGGTTCGTCTTCATCTGTCTCGCCGACGCGGCGCCGGCCGACATCGACGAGCTCGCTCGCGTGATGGAGCCGCGGCTGGCACCCTACGAGCTCGCCAACACCAAGGTCGCGTTCGAGAGCTCGCTCGTCGAGCAGGGCAACTGGAAGCTGACGATCGAGAACAATCGCGAGTGCTACCACTGCGCCGGCTCGCACCCCGAGCTGACCAGCTCGTTCATCGCCGCCGATTTCGGCTTCAATCCCGACGAGCTCGAGGCGGAGGAGGCGGCGGAGGTCACGGCGCATCTGGCCCGGCGCCAGGCCAAGTTCGCCGAGTGGGAGGCGCAGGGCTTCGCCTCCCGCCCGATCGAGCATCTGAGCGGCGGCGACCTCAACTTCCGCACCGAGCGCCTGCTGATCGCGGGTGCCGGCGAGTCGGCGACGCTGAGCACCGAGATCGCGTGCCGCAAGCTCCTGGGCAGGGTCGACCGGAAGGAGCTGGGCGACCTGCACATGTGGACGCACACCTCCTGGCACCACGTCATGAGCGACCACGTGGTCTGCACCTACCTGCTGCCGCTGGCGCCGGACCGCACGCTCGTCACCTCGAAATGGCTGGTGCACAAGGACGCCGTCGAGGGCGTCGACTACGACCTGACCACGCTGACCGAGGTCTGGCAGGCCACCAACGAGCAGGACGGCGCCCTGGTCGGGCGCGCCCAGCGCGGCGTCCGCGACCCGGCCTACCTGCCCGGCCCATACTCGGCCTTCAGCGAGCGCTACCTCGACCTGTTCGCCACCTGGTATCTCGGGCGGCTGCAGGCGCACGGCTACTGAAGCGCGGGAGACGCCCGGTGGCCTCGACCAGCGATCCCCTGCTGCAGCCGTTCCAGCTCAAGCATCTGACGCTGCGCAACCGCGTCATGACCACCAGCCACGAGCCGGCCTATTCCGAGGACGGCATGCCCAAGGACCGCTACCGGCTCTACCATGCCGAGCGGGCGAAAGGCGGTGTCGCGCTCACCATGACCGCCGGCTCGGCGGTGGTCTCGCCGGACTCGCCGCCGGTGTTCGGCAATTTGTTGGCCTACAAGGACGAGATCGTCCCCTGGCTGGGAAAGCTCGCCGACGAGTGCCACGGGCACGGCGCGGCGGTGATGATCCAGCTCACCCATCTCGGTCGGCGCACCGCCTGGAACAAGGCCGACTGGCTGCCGATCCTGGCCCCGTCTCCGATCCGCGAGCCGGCGCACCGCGGCTTCCCGAAGACGATCGAGGACTGGGACATCGAGCGCATCGTCGCCGACTACGCCGCCGCCGCGCAGC
>JBGAKU010000071.1:0-22713 GCA_044224255.1 Geminicoccaceae bacterium | reverse complement strand
AGCAGCGGGTCTACGACGCCTTCGTCGACGTCTGGGACCGCGAGGATCTCTGGGTGACGATCGACCGCGCCAACCTCAATCCGCCCAAGAAGGTGCACGCCAATCCCAACGGCTTCATCCACTGGGATGCGGACACCTCGCTCGACCCGCTGCCCATCGGCGTCCAGGGCGTGCTGAGCCTCCAGAAGCAGGACGGGGCAGTCGGCGGCTTCCAGTGCGTCCCGGAGCTGTTTCGGGGCTTCGCGGACTGGGTGGGAACGCAGCCCGCCGATCGCGACCCGATGCATCCGACACCGGCCTGACGATCGTCAATGTCGAGATGGAGGCGGGCGATCTCCTGATCTTCAACACGCTGCTCACTCACGGCGTGCGCCCCAATCACTCCAAGGATCGGGTCCGCATGGCCCAGTACATCTCGATGCATCCGGCCGAGCCGGACAACGAGGAGGAACGCCAGAGCCGGATCCACTCCTGGCGCCACCTCGAGCCGCCGCAGCGCGACGCCTTTCCCGGCGATCCGCGCGACTGGGAGAAGAGGAACGCGACGACCGCAAAGCTGACGCCGCTCGGCGAAAGACTGCTCGGTTCGGTTCCCTGGTGGCCGATGCCGGAGGAGAGCGGTCAGGCCGGCGGCACGGCCATGATCCGCGCCGCCACCAGCTCCTGCAGCCGCCACAGATGCGGGTCGTGGATGCCGCATGCCTCGAGGTGCGCCACGGTCTGGTAGAGATATTCGGCACCCGAGCCGAGATGGCCCACGGCCTTGGCCAGGATCTCGGCGGTGGTCTCGTCGGACAGCCGACCGGAGTAGACCGGGCTGCGCCGGCTGATCGTGAAGGCGAGCGCCCGGACCACCCGCCGGTCGGCGGTCATGACCCGGATCCAGGTCGGCCGATTGTGCGACGGCTTCACGCTCATCTCGCGGCGCAGCAGCTTCTCCAGATCGAGCTCGGCCGTCTCATCCGGCAGCCGCTGCAGCAGACCCTTGCAGCGGCCGCCCCGGTCGAGAACTAGCATCAGGCCGGGCTGGTCCCTGGTGCCGCGCCAGCGCGTGAGCCTGAGCCGGAAGGCACGGTGCCAGCCCAAGGCCAGGCCCGGCAGGGTCGTCGCCACGGCGCAGGCCGGATTCCAGATCAGCGAGCCGTAAGCGAACACCCACACCTCGCCCTCCGGCGCCTCGCGGCAGCGCCTCCGGGCCTCCTCGGCGAAGTCCGCGTCGCTGTAGTAGACGAGTTTCGGATTGGGCCCGGCATCCTCGACGACGCGCGCAACCTGGGCGACCAGCTCCGGCGTCAGGGCCATGCGACGGGCGGCATTCGCCGTCATGCGGCGACGCTCCCGCCCGCGGCCAGGAGCCGGCGCGCGACCAGCTCCTGTAGGCGCCAAGCCCGGGATCGTGGATGCCCAGCTCCTCACAGCGGCAGACCGTCTCGAGGAGATACTCGGCGCTGGGGCCGGCATGGCCGCAGGCACCGGCGATGAAGCGGGCGATCTCTTCGTCCGGTAGCGCTCCGGCATAGCGCTCGCCCTGCCGGTTCGCGACGAAGGTCACGGCGGCGACTCGCTCCTGCGGGGTCACGGCCGTAACCCAGCGGGGCCGGTAGCCGTCCCCGATCATCTCCCGCCGCCACACGCCCGCGATCTTCTCCCGCAGCCCTAGCCCGACCACCCGGTAGGCCATGCCGCGGCAGGCACCGCCACGGTCGAGCGCGAGCATCAGACCGGGCCGCTCGCGGCTGCCGCGATAGCGCCATTGCCAGAGGCAGAAGCGGCGATGCCAGCCACGCACGATGGCGAGCCGCGCCTCGGCGAAGTCGAGCTCGGGCCGCCACATCAACGAGCCATAGGCGAACAGCCAGAGCTGCTCCCGCGCCCCCGGCCCCGAGGCGAGCGTCCGCTCCAGCCAATCGGCGATCGCTTCGTCTCCCAGGAGCCGCATGGCGGTCTGGTCGTCCTGGACGGGCTCGAGCACGCTCGATCATGGCCCGGGTCAGGCTGGGCACACGCTCCCGTTTCGGCCGTCGCTCCATTCACCCCGCCGATCGCTCCGCTGCCGCAGCAACTAGACGCGGTCGCGGCGGAGCCGGTCAACCCGTCATCGACACGGCCGGGCCCGGCGAGCCGAACAGCGAGCGATAGCTGCGATACTCGCCCAAGTCCTCGGCGAGGTAGACGCCCCGGCAGACCGCGCGGGCCATGACGTCGGCGGCAAGCGCACCGAGCCGGACCAGGAACTCGGCCGTCTGTGGGACGGGTGCGGGAGCCGTGGTGAGTGCGAACACGACGTCGCCGTCGAGGTGGGTGTGAATCGGGCGGACGGCGTAGGCGTAGCCGTCCTGTGCCATCATGGCCAACCGGCGCAGCTGCCCCTGGTCGAGCGCCGCATCCGTGGCAATAACCCCAATCGTCGTGTTGTCGGCCACGGCATCCTTGGTCTCCAGGCGGTGGCCGGTCGCCACCGTCGGTGGTGTCTGACCACCCATCTCGCCCGCCTGCTCCAGGTGCCAGGCCCACATCGTCGAGCCGCCCGGCATGGTCACGGACCCCACCGGATTGGCCGCGACCAGCGCGGCGACAGTGACGCCCGTCGCCGCGTCGACGGCCGAGGCGGTACCGAGACCGCCCTTGATCCGGCCCGCAATCGCGCCGTAGCCGGCGCCCGCGTTGCCGAGAGCGAACTCGACCCCGACCCTTTCGGCCGCGGAGCGGGCGAGCTCGCGATAGGGCGGCAGCTCGCCCCAGCCCTTTTCGCCGCCGTTGGCAAGATCGTAGAGGATCGCACCGGCGACGGTCGGGATCGAGTCAGGGCCGATCACGGCCCCGACGCCGCGGACGGCCAGCCAGCTGGTCAGGCCGCCGGCTGCCTCGAGCCCGAACGCCGAGCCTCCGCTCAAAACCAGCCCATGCAGCGACTTCACGATGCTGCTGGGGTCGAGGGTCGCGGTGTTCACGGTGAATGGCGAGCCCCCTCGGACATCCACGGCGGCGAGCACCGGCCGTTCGGGCAGGACGACGGTGACACCGGTCCGGGCGACCTTGTCCTCCGCGTTGCCGACCCGGAGGCCGGCGATGTCGGTCAGGCTGTTCCGCGGGCCAGGTGCGATCATCGATGTCTCCCGCCGCCTCGGCAGAAAGGCCGGCGGCACGGAGCAGGAACGTCCGGGCGAGCGATAGGAGCCGAGCGGACCCGTACGCGGGCATGACAACGGGTCAGGGCTGGCGCAGGAGCCGCCACAGCTCGTCCCCGCGTCGGGCCCAGAACGCGGGATCGACGAGGCCGCGCAGGAGGCGGCGTCGCCGCGAGCGCGAATGGGTGGCTCGGTGCAGCGCGTGGGCGTAGTGCCCCGAGAGGTGGACGGTCCACTCCAGCCAGGGCCACCGCTCCTGAGCGCGCACCCGCGTCAGGAGCATTCGGCCGGACAGTCCCGCAGCCGGCGGACTCACCGCCGGGTCGCCGAACAGCTCGGCCGTGCGCGCGAGCCACGCCATGCCGAGCCCGGCATGGCCGAGGCGATCAAGACGATCGAGGAAGGCCGCGGCGGCGCCCGCCCCGGCGGCACGCAGCACGAGCCAGCCCTCGAAGAGATGCCCCAGCGGAAGGCGCGCCTTGGCGTGGCCGCCATGGTGGATCATGGCATGGATGACGAGGTGCAGGAGCTGGTCGTCGCGCGCCGGCACCAAGGCCGCGGCCGCCCCGAGATCGACGCTCGTCGCGCGCGCTCGCAGCTCGTCGGGCGGCAGCAGCGACGCGAATGGCTCGACGGAAAGGCGGCGGTGCAGCTCGACCGGGACGGGCCATCCGTCCCGCGCCAGCGGTGGGGCGTGATGCGCGTCGGCGGGCGGAGCGTAGCCCGGCCCGCGCTCGCGGCAGCCGACCGCAAGCATGGCCGCCTGAGCCTCGGCCAGCCGGTCCTCCGGGACGAGGAGATCGAGGTCGCCGAGAAATCGCGCCCCCGGATCGGCGTAGAGCCCGTCCACCAGCCGGATCGCTCCCTTGAGAAGGACCGGTCGGACCCCGATGGCGCCAAGGATGGCCACGGCTTCGACGAGCTCGCAGCACAGCGCCGCATTGCGATCACGTGCGCGCGCCAGAATCGAGGCGAGGAAGGGCTCGAGCCCGGCGGGAAGCGGCAGCTCCCGGCGATGGAGCAAGGCGGCGGCGAGGCCGGTCAACAGCCGCTCACGGTCGGCCACTCGGACGATGGCCGGCCAAAGCGCGGCGCCAGGCGGGCGATGCGAAGCGCCGGTTTCCTGAGCCGCGAGCAGGCCGCTCACCCAAGCCCTGGCCGCCGCGACCTCGCTCACACCGCGACCTCCGCAAGGCGCGCGCGCACGGCCGCCACCGCCCCTGCCGTGTCGCCATAGGTCAACGCGAAGGCCGGCACGCCCTCGAGCCAGCCCAGCAGGGCAGCCAGCCGCTCCGGCGCCGCCGGGAACACGGCCCCGGATGCACCCAGCGCCGCGAGAAGCTGGTCGGCGCGCAAAGGCGTGAGTTCCGCGGTGGCGCCGTGCCGGTAGGAGGGCAGGATCGCCAGCCGCACGACCGGTCTTTCCCCCGGGGCCACCCGACGGCCGTCCGGCGGCCAGAAGTAACGCACCTTCCCGCCGTGCAGCGGTGGCCCGGCCATGTCGGCGAACTCGGGCAGCAGGCGCGCCAGCGGCTCCCACGAGCCCGCCTTGCAGGCCATCGCGAGCCGAACCGCCGCGGTCGTGCCGGTCGTCGGATCGACCGGCACGATGTCGTCGCTGAGAAGGCGCAGCCCGGCGGCGATCAGGGCGGCGGCGAGTGTCGTCTTGCCGGCGCCCGAGGCTCCCGGGAGCACGACCGCGGCGGCCTGATCCGCCACTGCGGCACCATGGATGATGAACGGCGGTGCCCCGCCGCGGGAGCTCGCCGCGACCAGCGCGCGCGTGACGTGCCAGCGCGCACCCGCGAGCGACGCCGTGCGTCTGGGCGGCTCCACCCCCACGGTCACGACGAAGTCGCCCTGCCCGCCGGCCCTCACGCCGATCAGCGCGGCCGGCCGACCCGAGGCCGCCGCCGGGGCCAGCAGCGCCGCGAGGTCCTCACGCAGCGCCGGTACCTCGCAGCGCAGGCCCACGGCCCGCTCGAGCGGGCAAAGGGCGGCGACGGGGCCGCGGGCCCGTGCTGGTGCCGGTGCCGGGGGCGGGGCGTCCAAGGACGGCGGTGCGGGGCCGGGAGAGCGGTCACGGCCCAACCAGCCTGACTTCCGCCACTGGCCGAGAAGCCGCCATGCCGCCACGACCAGGGCGTCCTCCGGCAGATCGAAGCGTGCGCGCGCCGCGGCGACCAGCGCCGCCGGCGACCCATCACGGCAGGCGGCCGGCCACATGGCGGCACCGACGGGATGGAGCTGGAACACGCGGCCCGTGGTGGTCTCGACGAGGCACGCCAGATCGCGTCCTTCGACCAGCACCGGCCGTGCCCCGCCCTCGGCCGACCCGGGCACCGGCGGGCTGCGACCCCTCATCCTCACCTCATCCGGCTAACACAGACTTTCTATCTATAGTTGAATTCGTGCAATTGGTTGATCATATTCGGCTGGGCTTCCCGGGTCCGGCGCCCCGCCGACCGGGCGCCTTCACGCGAGCGCGCCGGCGAATGGTCCGGCGACGCCACGGCGCGAGGATCCGACATGGCGACGTTCACGACCAACGGAACGTTCTCGAGCGGCACGTCGACCAACTTCTATGACGGCTCGATCACCTTCGCCCTCGCGGGCCTGCGCGGCTCGTCGCTCTACTTCCTGGGCGAGGCGTATCGGACCCTCACGGCCGAAGACTCGGGCGTTTTGGACCAGGCGTTCATCTACGATCTCAGCTTCGCCGACGGGGCGCTCAACCAGCTCGGCACACGCCGCTTCGACGCGGTCCGTATGTTCCGTCTCGGCGAGGGGAACGACTTCCTCGATCTCACCCCACGGTCCGGCCCGTCAGCAGCGCCGGAATATGCTCTCGACGTGACCGCGCGAGGCGGGCCCGGCGACGACACGCTCTGGGGCGGGGCCGGCGTCAATCGGTTCTTCGGCGGTCTCGGCGAGGACAGCTTGGTCGGCGGCAATGCTCCCGACACTCTCGACGGAGGTGCCGAGGCGGACCGCCTAAACGGCCTCGGCGGTGCGGATCTGCTGCGTGGGGGCGCCGACGACGACCAGCTGCGCGGCGGCACCGGCGACGACATCCTCGAAGGTGGCGGCGGCGACGACCTGCTGTTCGGCGAGGACGGTCACGACCTTCTGGAGGGTGCCGGCGGCACGGACCTGCTGGAGGGTGGAGTGGGCGACGACGATCTCTCAGGCGGCGCCGGCGCCGACCGGATCGTCGGTGGCTCGGGTGACGACTCTCTTAGCGGGCGGACGACGGAGAACGGCAAGGGTGACGGCGAGCGCGACGAGTTCGTGTACCTCGCCGAGGACAATGGCGCGGACACCATACAGGCCTTCGAGCACGGGCTGGACAAGATCGACGTCGGGGCGCTCGCGATCGGCGATCCGACCCAACAGGCGATCTGGTTCGCCACGCAGGTCGGCCGGATCGACCAGTCCCTGTACCGTGTCGAGCTGTCGTCCGGGACCGCGAACTATGGGCTGATCGAGGTCGAGGTCAGATCCGGCATGGCGCTGACGCTGTCGGACTTCCTGTTCTGACGCTCGGCCGGACCGTACGGCGGGGGCTTAGAAGACCGCGCTCTCCGCACCGGCCGCAGCGCGCTCCGGGTCGAACAGCACCGTCATCAGCGGTGCGAGCAGCGCCCATCTCGCAATCTGCTCGACCGTTTCGCGACGATCCGGCTGTTCCTGCCGATTCGCGTCGACATGATCCTCGGCAGCGGCCGCCGCCTGCGGATCCGCCGCGCCCACATCCTGTCGTCCCTCAACCATGAGTATACATTAGCGACTACGGCGTCGCGCGTCCATTGCAACCTCACTCGGCCGGCTGCGGGCCGGGGATCGGGCCTGCGTCCCCACCGCCCGAGCCGGGCCCCTGCCCGGCGGATGCGGTCGACCGTCGCCGCTCGGGCAGCGCGGCATAGAGGGCCGGCAGCACGAACAGGGTGAGCAGCGTGCCCAGCGTCATCCCGCCGACGATGACCCAGCCGATCTGCTGGCGGCTCTCCGCGCCGGCGCCCTCCGCGAGGGCGAGCGGCACCGCGCCGAGCACCATCGCCGCCGTCGTCATCAGGATCGGGCGCAAGCGCAGCTCGGCGGCCTGCAGGGCTGCGGCGCGGCGCGAGGCGCCCTGATCCATCGCCTTGTTGGCGAACTCGACGATCAGGATGCCGTGCTTGGTGATCAGGCCGATCAGGGTGACCAGCCCGATCTGGCTGTAAACGTTGAGCGTGCCGCCGGTGAGGTGGATGGCCAGGAAGGCGCCGGCCATCGAGAGCGGCACCGTCACCATGATCAGGAGCGGGGCCACGAAGCTCTCGAACTGGGCGGCGAGCAAGAGATAGATGAAGGCGAGCGCCAGACCGAAGATCAGCAGGATCGAGCTGCCGGCCTGCTTGAGCTCGCGCGACGGGCCGGAGAAGTCGTAGCGGAAATGGTCGGGCAGGACCTCGCGTGCGACCGCCTCGAAATGGTCGAGCGCATCGCCGAGCGCGGTGTCGGGAGCCAGCGCCGCATAGACCGTGGCGGCGCGGAGCTGGTTGTGCCGGTTGAGCTCGCGCGCGGCGACGGTCTCGCGCAAGCCGACCAGGTTGGAGAGCTGCACCATCTCGCCGCCGCGACCGCGGACATAGATCGCCGACAGGTCGTCCGGCTCCCGCCGGTCCTCGTCGCCGACCTGGACGATGACGTCGTACTGCTCGGCATTGCGATTGAAACGGGTCACCGTCCGACCGGCGAGAAAGGACTCCAGCGTGCGGCCGACCGTGTCCACGCCGAGCCCGAGGTCGGCGATCTTCTGCCGGTCGAGCTCGACCTCGAGCTGCGGCATGGCCAGGGTCAGCTCGCCGGTGACGTCGGTCACCCCCTGCCAGTCCTCGACCGCGCGCACGAAGCGATCGGTGACCTCGGCGAGCTCGGCGTAGCTGCCGCTGGTCTGGATCACGAGCTGGACCGGCGGGCTGCGCGAGTCCTGGCCCAGCGAGGGCGGGCTGCTGGGTGCCGCGACCACGCCGGGGATCCTGCCGAGCAGCGGGCGCAGCTCGGCCAGCACCGCCTGCTGGCTGCGCGCCCGCTCCTCCCACGGCTTCAGCCGCACCACCACGATGCCGCGGGTCACCTCCGGCACGCCGGCGATGACGAAGGTGCTCGCCACCTCGGGAATGGCGGCGGTGATCGGCTCGATCTGGCCCAGGTTGCGCGTGGTCCACTCGATCGTCGCACCCTCCGGCCCGCGGACCGAGGCGCGGATGTAGCCGCGGTCCTCCGCCGGCGCGAGCTCGCTCGGCGTGCGGTCCCGGAGCGCCAGGCCGCCGCCGAGCACGAGCCCGACCAGCGGCAGGAGCAGCCAGGAGCGGGCCAGCACCAGCTCGAGCAGGCGGGCATAGCCGCGCTCGACGGCCTCCAGGCCGCGCCGCGCCACGCGGGCCAAGGCGTTCTCCGGTCCATGCGCCACGAGCAGGCGCGAGCACATCATCGGTGTGAGCGTGAGGGCCACGAACCCGGACACGAGCACCGCCCCGGCCAGCGCCAGCGCGAACTCGATGAACAGCCGGCCGGTGCGCCCCGGCGTCAGCGCCACCGGGGCATAGACCGCGGCCAGGGTGAGCGTCATGGCGATGACGGCAAAGACGATCTCGCGCGTGCCGATCAGGGCAGCGTCGAACGGGCGCTCGCCGTGCTCGATGTGGCGGTAGACGTTCTCCAGGACGACGATCGCGTCGTCGACCACCAGCCCGATGGCGAGCACCAGAGCCAGCAGCGTCAGGGTGTTGATCGAGAAGCCGGCCGCATACATCAGCGCGAAGGTCGCGATCAGCGACACCGGGATCGTCACCACCGGGATCAGGGTCGCCCGGAACGAGCGCAGGAACAAGAGCGTCACCAGCACGACGAGGCCGACCGCCTCGGCGATGGTGGTGAACACGGCCGAGATCGAGCGCTCGATGAACACGGTGGTATCGTTGGCAATCACCACCTCCATCCCGGCCGGCAGGACGTCGATCAGGCTGGGCAGGGCCGCGCGCACCTCGCGCGCGACGTCGAGCGGGTTGGCGGTGGCCTGCTTGACGATGCCGATGGTGACCGCGTTCTTGCCGTTCAGGCGCGTGGCGCGGCGCTCGTCCTCCGAGCCGATCTCGATTTGGGCGACGTCGCCGAGCGTGACCGCGAAGCCATCCGCGTCCTTGACCACGACACCCGCGAACTCCTCGGGTGTGGTCAGGCCGGTGCGCGAGAGGACCGTGAACTCGCGGTCGATGCTCTCGATCCGGCCCGCCGGCACCTCGAGATTCTGGCTGCGGATGGCGCTCTCGATGTCCTGGACGGTGAGCCCATAGGCAGCCAGCCGGTCGCGGTCGAGCCAGATGCGCATGGCGTAGCGCCGCTCGCCCAGGATCTGCACCTCGGCCACGCCGGGCAGGTTCTGCAGCCGGTCGCGCGCGTCGCGGTCGACGAAGTCGGTGATGTCGAGCGGCGACATGCGCTCGCTGGTGAAGGCGAGGTAGAGGATCGGGTCGGCATCCGCCTCGACCTTGCGGATCACCGGCTCGTCGATCTCGTCCGGCAGCCGGCCGCGCACGCGCGAGACCCGGTCGCGCACGTCGGCGGCGGCGTCCTCGGGGTCGGTCTCGAGGGTGAAGCGCGCCGTGATCCGGCTGCTCTCCTGGCGGCTGGCCGAGGACAGGACGTCGATGCCGGCGATGCCGGCGATCGAGGCCTCGAGCACCTGGGTGACCTGGGTCTCCATGATCTCCGGGCTGGCGCCCGGATAGTCGGTGACGACCGAGACGATCGGCTGATCGATGGCGGGGTACTCGCGCACCGGCAGGCGCGTGTAGGCGACGACCCCGACCAGAATCAGCAAGAGGCTGAGGACCGACGCGAACACCGGCCGGCGGATGCAGATCTCCGGCAGGCTCACTCGCTCAGCTCCCGGTCGCGGGCGGCACGACCTCGACCTGGGCCTGATCGCGCAGGCGGACGTGACCGTTGACCACGACCTCGTCGCCCGCGGCGAGGCCGGTTTTGATCTCGACCCGCCCGTCGCGGCGCACGCCGATGGCGACGGGCGTCAGCATCGCCCTGCCCTCGACGATGCGATAGACGATCGGGCCCTTTTCCTGCAGGACCACCGCGGCCTCCGGTATCAGCACGGCATCGAGGCGCTCGTCGAGCTCGACCGCGACGCGCGCGAACAGGCCCGGGCGCAGGCTGCGGTCGGGATTGGGCACCGTGGCGCGCAGCTGGACTGCACGCCCGTTGACGTCGACCTTCGGGTCCAGGGCGGTGATCGTCCCGACAAAGTTCTCGCCGGGCAGCGCATCGACCGCGACCGTGACGGTATCGCCGGGCACCAGCTTGGCGAGCCAGCGCTCCGACAGCCGGAAGTCGAGGTAGAGCGGGTCGATGCGCTCGAGTGCCACCAGCTCGTCGCCGGGCTCGACATAGCGGCCGACGCTGAGCTGCTTCAGCCCGACCACGCCGTCGAACGGGGCGCGGATGTCGGTGTCGGACAGTCGCCGGCGCGCCAGCACCAGCTCGGCCTCGGCCGTGCGCAGGGCGGCACGCGCCTGGTCGAGCGCCTGCGCTGCGGTGGCACCCCGCCGCGAGAGCGACTCCGAGCGGCTGTAGGTCTCCCGCGCCAGGGTCAGGGCAGCCTCGGCCTTGGCCAGCTCGGCCTCGTGCGTGGTGGGGTCGAGCCGGATCAGCGGCTCCCCGGCCCGCACCGCCTCGCCCTGCTCGAACAGCACTGCCGTGACCCGGCCGGAGATCTCCGGCTGGACCACGACCGCATCGCTGGCGATCAGGCTGCCGCTGGCCCGGACCAGGGTGGCGGCGCGGCCGGCCTGCGCGATCGCGGCCTCGACCGGCACCGCACGGCTGCGCGGCCCTTCCGCCTCGCGGGCGCTCGTCGCCGGCTCGGCGAACAGCCACCAGCCGCCGGCGGCCCCCGCGGCGACCAGCAGGCCGACAAGGACGAGCGAGATCAGCGGATGACGCATCGTCCTATTCTAGCTGCCCCGACGACGCCGGGAAAGAACTCGTCCGGACGGCGGAGCGGGCGCCCCTGCAACTGGACGGATGCACGAAGCGCGATAACCTGTCCTGCCCGAAGCAGCGGGACAAGCTGACTGCCAATGGATGCGGTCTCCGCACCTCAGCCTCTGCATGACCATGACTTCCGAGTAGGTTGCAGACGCGCAAGCCCGAGCCATCGTCGGCACGCAAGGCCGGCGAAGCGTGCGGTCGACCGACGGGAAGGGCGAGATCGGCGCCATGGCTCTTGCCGCCCTGTGACCCTCGACGGCGATCGCCGAGGGCGAGTCCGTGGGAGCAGACGTTCACGTCCAGCGGACGGTTCGACCTCAACGGATCGGGCGACCATTGTCGCGTCCGCCCGGCCTGCGCAAGCCGGCACGCACACGGTTAAGCTATTCGTGAAACCCTCGGCGACCTGTTCGGTGGAGACCCGACCGTGGTCACGCTCCAGGTCACGTCGCTCACCGCCCTGCGCCGAGCCCATCGACGCCGCGACGCATCCCCACCCGATGCGCCGCGATTGCCGAGGCTGCGGGATGCTGGCAGGCTGCGCCGATCACTGCATCCAGGGCCCTTCATGTCGGACGACTCCAAGACGGCGTTCTTTCAGAGCTGGCTGCGCGACCACCACATCACCGAGGTCGAGTGCATCATCGCCGACATCAACGGCATCGCGCGGGGCAAGATCCTGCCGGCCGAGAAGTTCGTCCGCTCGATCGACGACGATTCCCTGCGCCTGCCCGAGAGCATCTTCATCCAGACCGTCACCGGCGAGTACCCCGAGGAGGACGTGATCGACCCGGTCGACCGCGACATCCGCCTGCGGCCCGACCCCAACTCGATCCGCCTCGTCCCGTGGTATCCCGAGCCGACCGCGCAGGTGCTGGCCGACTGCCACTATCACGACGGCTCGCCGGTCACGATCTCCTCGCGCCACGTGCTGCGCCGGGTGCTGGCGCTCTACGCCGAGAAGGGCTGGGAGCCGGTGGTGGCACCCGAGCTCGAGTTCTTCCTGACCAAGGTCAACGAGGACCCGGACTATCCCCTGGTGCCGCCCATCGGCCGCTCGCGCCGGCAGGAGACCGCGCGCCAGTCCTTCGGCATCGACGCGGTCAACGAGTTCGATCCGATCTTCGAGGACGTCTACGACTGGTGCGAGGCGCAGGAGATCGACGTCGACACCCTGACCCACGAGGCCGGGGCGGCGCAGATGGAGATCAACTTCAACCACGGCGACGCGCTCGAGCTGGCCGACCAGGCCTTCCTGTTCAAGCGCACCCTGCGCCAAGCCGCCCTCAAGCACGGCATCTACGCCACCTTCATGGCCAAGCCGATGGCGGGCGAGCCCGGCAGCTCGATGCACATCCACCAGAGCGTGATCGACCGCAGCGCCGGCCGGAACCTGTTCTCCACCCCCGACGGCGAGCCCAGCCAGGAGTTCTACTGGTTCATCGGCGGCCTGCAGAAGTTCCTGGGTGCCGCCATGCCGCTGATGGCGCCCAACATCAACTCCTACCGCCGCCTGCGCCGCTGGTCGACCGCGCCCATCAACGTCCACTGGGCGATCGAGAACCGCACGGTCGGCCTGCGGGTGCCGATCTCCTCGCCCGAGGCGCGCCGGGTCGAGAACCGGATCGCCGGGGCGGACGCCAACCCCTACCTCGCCATGGCGGCCACGCTCGCCTGCGGCTGGCTCGGCATCGCCGGCGAGCTCGAGCCCAACGACCCGATCAAGGGCACCGCCTACCGCCTCGCCCAGACCCTGCCGCAGCAGATGCCCGAATCGCTGCGCAAGCTGCAGCAGAGCCCGGCCTTGAAGGAGGTGCTGGGCGAGGACTTCGTCGAGGTCCTGCTGGCGGTGAAGCAGACCGAGCACGACGCCTACCAGCAGGTGATCAGCTCCTGGGAGCGCGAGCATCTGCTGCTCAATGTGTGACAACCTGTTCGATAATCCCGGCAGACCGTCATGATCCCCGTTTATCCTGCGATCCTGCCATGCCGCGATTGCGCACAAAAGCACAAAATATGGATAGCCTTACTACATGCCTGTCCTGAAAAACGCCACAAAGGCCATTATAGACGATCGTAAGATACGTGATTACATCTTGAACATGAGAAACCCGGATGGGCGACATAAGGCCCGCGTCATCCGGGCGGCGACCGGCTTGGCGCGCCTGAATTACAACGATTTGATTGAGCAGATCAAACAGGGTATTCTGGCAAGTGAGGCTGAACCCATCGACGCGATTCCCTACGGCGAGCGGTTCCGCGTCGTGATAACCATATCAGGGCCGAAGGGGACATTGCGCGTCCGCACCGGCTGGATCTACAGGATCGGAGAAGATGTCCCACGCCTCGCCACACTCTACCCCCTCCCCTAGGCGCGGGCGCAGCGCGCCGCCGCAGGGCTTCGAGCTGCTGCAGGTGGTTTATGTGCGCCAGGCGCATCCCGAGCTGGGCGTGCGGAAGGGCGACAGCGGCACCATCGTCGAGGTCTTCGACCAGCCGCACCGCGCCTACTATGTCGAGTTCGTCAACGACGACGGCACGACCCGCGCCGAAGGAGCCTTCACGGTCAGCGAACTGGCCGTATCGCCGCCCGCGCCCTGACCGCCGTGCGACCCCAGATAGTCGCGACAATCTTTATTGATCGGCTGCCGGAACAACAGTGCTAGGCTTTTACGACTCATGCCCGAAAATTCGACCATCCTGATTGCCTTGTATGCCGCTTCCCTATCGACCGTCCTGGCCGCCTGGACAGTATACAAGGATATTAGGATCTTTAGGGATCGGGGGTATTTGAAAATTAGAGTAATGCTAGGGGCCTTCTGGAATCCGAGTCGAAGGCCCGACGCAGAGGTGCTTAGAAATTGCTTTCCGAACCTCGAAATAGGCGCAGGCACCACCGTCGATTACGACCAAAATCTTGGACAATATCTCGAAGTTCATGTATCAAATCATGGCGGACACCCGATTGTTTTGAAATCATCCGGCTGGATGAGTTATGAACATAAGAGGGATCACTTTAGAGGGAATGGAACACGTCCCAAGAAGAAATGGCAGACTTTATTCCGGAAGAAGGGCTACGTAATGCCAGAAATTGGCGAAAATCCAAGGAAGCTGCCAAAGAGATTAGAATCAGGAGAACAGGTGGAAGCGTTATATTTAGGCATATGGATTCTAAAGGGTGGATTGTATACATTCTTTATTGAAGATGGAATTGGCCGTTATTTTTTTGCAAACGAGAGAGATATGAAAATTGCTATAAACGGCTATCCGCCCAACGGCGGCAAATGGGATCATGCAGCGTATGAGCCTAGCGTATTTGCCAAAGCCATCGAGACAGCCAGAAAAGAGTCCACTGCTGCAGCCGACTAACCCTGGGTAGCGGTGATTCATAGTTATGTATAATTACTACTTTAGCTCGCGTCAAATTCCTCTCTGTATTCTTAACATTTTGTTGTGCTCCATATCTGCGGGAGGTCCACGTGGATTTCTTTATCGTAGACCGAACATTTCACGTAACGTTACCCACATTTTGGGCGTTTGGGAATCTATCTTACTTTGATCTAGGAAAGAAATTTACTTCTTCTTTTGTCAAATCAATAGAAGAGAAAATTACGCTGGCAGCGTCAAACTTTGGGAACTGTATATCGCCAAGCTTAATCCTTCCTGAGCTATCGCCGCTTGGGCAAGCGCCAAGCGTTGGCGTCTAAGCTCCAGATTAACGTCTTCGTAGGCGAATAGTCCGTACCAGAGATCCGTATATACGTTTCCACAAGTTTACAAGGTTCGATAGCGGAACAGAATGGGACGTCGCGTTCCCCCGACCCCATCATGCATCGGCCATGCGCCGCCCGCGAAGAGAATTGAGAACCCGCGGGAGCGACAGGTCCGGAAACGATGGCCGAGCAAGAGCAGCTTGACCTCAGCAACCCCAATCAGAAAAGGCTCCGAGTCGGCTCACGCGCGCAGGGGCCAGCGGCCAAGGGTCTCGCAGCTCGTCCGATCGCGCCGATAGACCAGCACGAACTCCCGCACCGGCCAGCCGATCGCGGCCACGGGCTGTGCTGGAACCGGCCGCTCGCCGTAGAGCAGGGTCAAGTGCGGCTCGTAGCGCGAGCGCAGCCACGCATCGATGCCGACCCCGGTGACCGCAGCACCGAGCGTGGCGCGCAGCAGCGCCAGCTCGGCGATGGCCTGGCGTTCGAGCAGCACGATCGGCAGCCTCGCCCGCGGCCCCGCGAAGGTCGCGATCCGATCCAGCCGGACCGCGAAGCGCGGCAGGTTCACAACCGTCGCCGCCCTACGCATCCGGTCGACCAGCTCAGGCCGTGGCCATGGGTGCCGGCCGAAGCCGAGCAGGGAGATGTGCATCCGGGCCGGATCGACCCGCCGGCCTCGCACACCATGCCGATCGCACAAGGCCCAAGCGACGCGCGCCGCACCGGTGCCTGCCGCCGGGCTCGGCCGACGGCGAAGTAGAGATTGTGCTGCGGCGACGGCCCGTGGTCGAAGCCGGGAAGGCAGAGCTGCTCGGCCATAGCCTCGCCCCCTCACCATGGTCGATCCGGACGTGGCTCGTCGGGATGATCGCAAAAGGCGCGCGGCTTGTCGAGCGACCCCCGCTTGCGCCACGCACCCCGCACGTGGCCCCTTCGCTCCGGACCTCCGCGATGACCCTCGACTTTGGCCTCGCCGGCAGCCCGCATCTGGTGACCGGGGCCAATTCGGGCATCGCCGCGAGACCCCTTTCGCCCGTCCGGTCACGCTCCTACCCCCGTGGCGTGCCAAAGGGGGCTGCCCAAGGTCGCGATCCCTGAGATCGGCCGCGTTCCAACAGGGTTGACATGCCACCGAAGTCCGGAATCCTAGTAATTCTGGCTAGAAAACATCATAATTAACGCCTACACTTCCAAGTTTTTGTAGTCTTACAACTTGCATATGATGAATAGTGTATCTATTGACAAACTGTTCGGCGCAGTGCGATACTTACGGTTTTTAAACTGACTAGTCGTTTGCTAGGGAGAAAGTCATGTCCACTTCCGCTCGCGTGTTCGCCATTCTCGCCATCGGTCTGTTGCCCCTGACCGAAGCCATCGCCGCCGACCGGATGCTCGGCGGCACTTTCTGCCAGCCCCGGGACGCGACCGACGACGTGGAATACGACCACTTCGGCGTCGTGAACGTCGGGGCCGCCGTGGCGAACGTCGAATGCCCGTTCTGGCTGCCGTTCCAAGGCAACATGACCGTCCGAGGCGTCGACATCACCGTCTACGACCGGCACCCCTCGGTGAACGTGTCCTGCACCGTGCAGATCATTACGATCGAAGGCAATGTGTCCGCTTCTAGGACCGTAACCACCAGCGGCAGTGGCGCGTTCCACAAGTTCCTGATCGCGAACTTCAACGGCGCGCAGGCGCTGGGCACGCTCCACATGTCCTGCACCATACCGCCCAACAACGGTTCCGGGTTCTCACACCTGACAACCTACCGGCTCCGGACGAATCCTTAGCTCGACTTCCAGCGATTTGGACACGCACGATCGGAAGGACGCGTGGCGCCTTGACCGCCTTGCGCCGCGGGCTATTTCGCGGCGATGGCCACCGCGGCGCCGGCCATGGCGGTGGCCGAGGAGCGGTTGGCGAGCCGGACCGCGCGCGGGCTGCGCAGGAGGCGGCGGGCGCGGGCGGCGAGCACGCGCCCAGGCGAGGTCGATGCCGGCGAGCACCACGAGCATGGTGGCGACGAGCTGCGCCCAGGCGGCCGGGCCGACGGCGTGCAGGTCGACCAGGGTCGGCAGGAGCGCCAGGTAGAACACCATGATCTTGGGGTTGCCCAGGGTGACCAGAAGCCCGGCCAGGAACATGCGCCAGGGGCGCCGGCCGCCCGGCAGGGCCTCGGCCGCGGGCTCGGCGGGTGCCGTCCACATCTGCCAGGCGAGCCAGAGCAGATAGAGGACGCCGGCGATCTTCAGGGCCACGAACAGGCCATGAAAGGTCTGCGCCAGCACGGCGAGCCCGGTCACCGCCACGGTCAGCCACAAGACCTCGCCCAGCCACATCGCGGCCAGGAAGGGCAGCACGTCGCGCAGGCCGCTGGTGAGCACGCGCGCCACCAGGGCGGCGATGCTCGGCCCCGGCGAGCCGGCGGCGACCAGGAGAGCGAGCGCGAAGACGAGGAGCGCGGAGAGGGTCATGGCAGCGGGGCCGGAAGCTGGCGGGACCTTTGTCTAGCGCGGGAACACCCGCGTGGCGAGGCTCCGATCTGGCCAGCGCGGGAGCGTGCTACTTTCGTGCCGAATCCGGCCAACCGGGCCGGCAGCGGCCTGCCATGTCGCAGTACGTCGCGCTGGTCGACCATACCGACAAGGGCATCGCCAACGTCAAGGATTCGCCGGCCCGGCTCGACCGCACCCGCGCGCTACTGCGCGAGATGGGCGGCGAGTTCCACCAGGTCTGGCCGACCATGGGCCAGCACGACCCGGTGATCGCCTACGAGGCGCCCGACGACGCCACGGCAGCCCGCTTCACGCTGCGGCTAGGGATGCTGGGTTATGTCCGCACGACCACGCTCAAGGCGTTCCCCGAGGCGGCCTACCGGGAGATCATCGCCCATCTGGGCGGGTGACGCTCAGGCGGTCGGGGCGAAGTCGAGCAGGAGCGGCCGATGGTCGGAGACCTCGGACGCGGCCGGCACGGCGAACCGGTCGACGCGGACCTTGCCGTTCACCAAGAGGTAGTCGGCCCAGCGCGGCTCCTTGCGGTAGTGCGAGGTGCGCGTGTCGGTGTGGCCGCGGCCGGTGACAAGGTCGGCGAGGCCGAGCGCGCCGAGCGCGCGGAACGTGACGCTGCCGGGCAGCACGTTGAGGTCGCCGCAGGCGATCACGGCGTCGCCCGGCCGTGCTGTCGCGCGGATCAGGGCGGTGAACCGCTCCGCCTGGACGAGCCGGGCAGGCGTGTCGGCCTTGCCGCCGGGATCGCGCAGGCCGTGCATGTGGGCGACCGTGAGCGTGCCGCCGGTCGCCCGGTCGAACAGGCGGACGACATGGGCATTGCGGGCGCGCGGATGCGGCCCCCATCCCGTGGCGGCATAGTCGCCGTGCACGAAGCCCTGGGCCTGGCCGATCACGACCAGGTCGCGGCGGACGAAGGTCGCGAGCCCCCACTCGGTGGCGACGGCCTCCCCGCCGTGGAACAGGTCGCCGCGGGCGGCGGGGCAGAAGAACGCGGCGTGTGACGGCAGGGCGCTCGCGATCTCGTGGAACAGGTTCGCCCGCTGCGGCAGCTCAGCCCCGTCCTCACGGTAGATGAGCCACTCGTGCGGGCAGCCGGGAGCGTGCACGACCTCCTGCAGGCAGAGCACATCGGCGTCGGCGGAGCGGAGATAGTCGACCAGCGGCAGGCCGAGGCGGCCACCCCAGCAATTGAGGGAGAGAATGCGCATCCTTTGGTCCTGACGAGTGCTGGCTCGACCGCTGTCGCGCGTCTGATCCCTTCGCGATGGCCACCGGTCAATCGCTTGGCTGCCTGATGGCCAGCTACACTGCGCGATGATCAGCGTAGACGGCTACAGGAACACCACCTTCTTCATGTGGCCCTGCCAGCCTTTCGCATCCTCCGTTCGATCTCGACGCAGCCCAGCATTGGGGCACCCCCATGGGCGAAGTGCAGCGCGTCGACGCCATCTCGCCCAACGACGCCAACATCGCTGCCGTCGGCAGGCTCACGGCCGCTACGGGCGACTGGCGAGACTTCAAGCGCCTGGGCCTGCCCTGGGTCGATCCTGGTCAGGGGCGACCTCTTGGCGGGCCGCCACGCGACAGGCTAGATTGCCGCCATGATGACCACGAGTCGCGCGATCCCGACCACGCCCCAGGAGTTCCTGACCTGGGAGAATCGGCAGCGCCTGCGCTACGAGCTGGTAAGCGGTGCAGCTCGGGCGATGACCGGGGGGACGGTCGGGCACAATCTGCTCGCCGGGCGCGTGCTGGCGGCGTTGCTCCGGCAGCTACGGCCGGGCTGCACCGCGCATCAGAGCGACCTGAAGGTGGTCTCGCCGGCCGGCATGGTGACCTATCCCGACGTGCTGGTCCGTTGCGGCCCGATCGACGAGGATGCCACCGAGATCGACGACCCGATCCTCATCGTCGAGATTCTATCGCCGAGCACCTGCCGCGAGGACCTGATCCGCAAGCGCTACGGCTATCAGGCGATCCGGTCCCTGCTGTGGCTGCTCCATGTCGAGCCGAAGAAGGTCCAGATCGAGGTGGTCACCCGCGAAGCCGACGCCAGCTGGCGGTCCGTGTTCGTGACCGATCCGGCGGCGACGATCCGACTGCAGGAGCTGGGAGTGAGTTTGGCGATGGGCGAGCTCTATGCTGGTATGGGTGCGATAAGCTAACAGTAGCAGAAGACGCTAGTTAATGCCAGTTAATGGTATCTGATACCGTGAACCACCCATAAACCCAATAGTATCAATAGATTGAGAGGTAACATGGCGTCTCAGCCAGCCACCCACAAGCAGCTTGTCCTGGACATCGGTGTTCAAATCCAAAAGGACGTGAACGGCATCGAGATGGGCGTGCTGGAGAACGGCATCCCGTTCCTGACCCAAAACGGCCTTGCGAAGATTGCCGGAACTGCCCGCAGTGTCATCTACGATATCGCCCAGGAGTGGGCGGTACACTTCAACGACGAGGTGTTAGGCAAGAACCGGTACTCTTGGCTCCGCCAGTATCTAGCAGAGAAAGGCTACAACGAGCCGCAACTGTACATCGAGACAAAACGCGCCGGACAGGCGCACTACGCCTACCCAGACATCGTCTGCATGGGGATCATCGAGTACTACGCCTTTGAGGCACAGAATAAGAATCAGACAGCTATGGACAACTACCGTAGGCTTGCGACCTACGGTCTGCAGAAGTTTATATTTGACGCTTTGAACTACGTGCCGGCCGACAAATGGCGGCACTTCCATGACCGGGTGTCGATCCTTACGGATAGCGCCCCGGATGGCTACTTCATTATTTTCCACGAGGTGACCGGCTTGATTTCGGATTTGATCGCCGCCGGCTTGCCGGTGAACGATAAGACCATTCCCGATATCAGCGTCGGCGGCACGTGGGGCCGACATTGGACGGCAAACAACTTCGATGCACCGTACGGCACACGCATCAAGTACGAACACTACTACCCGTCCTACTATTCGCAAGCGCAAAGCAACCCGCAGGAACCGTGGGCCTATCCTGACGCTGCGCTACCGGCGTTCAGGCACTGGTTCAGGCACGAATACCTTCCAACCAAGTATCCCAAGTATATTCTTGAGAAGTCGCATCTGCTCGGCGGCAGGCAGGAGGCCCAGAAGATAGCTTCGATGTATCGACCCAAGCAGATCGAAAAGAAATAAACCGGAGGCTGTACATGGGAAAGGCGCGCAGAATAGTCTTGGACACGCGAGTGTTTGACAAGGCTGGCGACGGCACGATCTTCTTTCAGACCATGCTGAATCGCTATTCGGTAGGCACTCGCGTATCAGACGATGATGCCAAGGACTTGCTAGCCCTTCTCAATCGTCACGATAAGCGAGACGAGAAGGTAGGTGCGGGCATTGATCACTTTGAGGTGGAGGCAGCCCCTGATGGATACGCTGGAAAATGCTTTTGGATCGTCAGGTCAGACGGGAGCAGGATAGACATGTCTTACACGCATTGCCTTAAGCCAAAGCCCTCAGACTAAGGCAGTAGGCGCGTGGCTAGTTCTGTATATAGCTCCCAAAAATATACCGCCAAGGCAAGCCGCCCGTATCATCGTCGGCCCTTCCTTCCCCGGCCACCCTCGCTGCGCTCGGGCTCCCGGCCCGGCACGGCATCTCCTCCACCATCTGGCAGATTGCCCGAAGATCGTTACCGATCCGTTGCCGCGCCCGCCCTCAATGATAGGATCGTAGTCCGATCCATGCTATCCTGCGCGCCGGCCTGCACCACCACCGGACGCCCGCCATGCCCGAGCCCCGACCCCGCACGCCCGCCCAGATCGAGGCCAGTCGCTGCAACGGCGCCCGCTCCAATGGCCCCGCCACCCCCGAGGGCAAGGCCCGCTCCTCGCGCAACGCCCTCAAGCACGGCCTGTGCGCCATGCAGCATCTCGTGCTCGAGGACGAGGTTCCCGACGATCTGGAGGCCCTGATCGCGCATCTCACCGAGGAAGTCGGCGCCAGCACCGAGATCGAGGCCCGGCTCGCCCGGCGGCTGGCCATCGCCTTCTGGAAGGGCGAGCGGGCCGAGCGGATCGAGGTCGCCCTGTTCGATGCCGCGCCGAAGATCCGCCCGCCCGAGCACGGCTACCAATGGGAACAGGCCGACCCGCTGACCACCTTCGACGTCCGCCGCTTCAACGCCATCCGCGGCCAGCAGGCCCAGATCGGCCGCGAGATCCGAAGCTGCCTGAGGGAGCTGCGCCAGCTGCGGAAGGACGCGCTGGAGCGCACGGGCGAACCTGAGCAGTGCGAGGCGCAGGAGCAAAACTGCCCGAACGATTTTTTGCCCCGCACGTCCGAACCCGGCGATCTCGCGCGAAACGAACCTGACAGCACGCTGCGCCGGCCGTCCTGGCGCTACGCGCCGCGATCGCGGCCGAGCTTGCGGCCCGGCGTGCCGATCCCGAGCGCGACCCGGCCATCATGGACGGGCTGATGCGCAACTATTGGGTCGCGCGCACCGGTCTGCCGGTCCTCGAGGCGGGGTGAGGCGGCTGCTCGGCCCATCCGGTGCGACATGCCGGCCGGCAGGGCCGGCGGTCATGCCGTCGCCAGCTCCGCCCCCTGGCGGCGCCACAGGTCGGCGTAGAGGCCGTCGCGGGCGAGCAGGCGGTCGTGGCTGCCGCGCTCGGTGATGCGGCCATGGTCGAGGACCAGGATCTCGTCGGCGTCGGTGATGGTGGCGAGGCGGTGGGCGATCACCAGCGTGGTGACCGGGCGGCCGAGGGCCCGCAGGGCGGCCTGGACGGCCTGCTCGGTGGCGCTGTCCAGCGCGGAGGTGGCCTCGTCCAGGATCAGGATGCGCGGGCGCTTGAGGATCGCGCGGGCCAGGGCAACGCGCTGCTTCTCGCCGCCCGACAGCTTGAGGCCGCGCTCGCCGACCAGCGTGTCGTAGCCCTCGGGCAGGCCGGCGATGAAGGCATGGAGCTGGGCGGCCCGGGCGGCGGCCTCGATCTCGGCGCGCGAGGCGTCGGGGCGGCCGAAGCCGAGATTGTAGGCGATGGTGTCGTTGAACAGGACGATGTCCTGCGGGACGACGGCGATGGCGGCGCGCAGGGAGGACTGGCTCAGCTCGCGCAGATCGTGGCCGTCGATCAGGATGCGGCCTTTGGTCGGGTCGTAGAAGCGGAACAGGAGCCGTGCCATCGTCGACTTGCCCGCACCGGTCGGGCCGACGATGGCGGTGCGGCGGCCGGGAGCGATGCGGAAGTCGACGCCGGCCAGGACCTGACGGCCGCCATAGGCGAAGCCGACATGCTCGAACGCGACCATGCCCGGGCCGGGCGGG
>JBGAKU010000070.1:0-22083 GCA_044224255.1 Geminicoccaceae bacterium | reverse complement strand
CGCTGCTCGAGGCCGGTGAGAGCTTCGGTGCCAGCCCGTCGCAGCTCCTGTGGAAGGTCGAGCTGCCCTACGCCATGCCGACCATCATGGCGGGGCTGACCCAGTGCATCATGCTGTCGCTGTCGATGGTGGTGATCGCGGCCCTGGTGGGTGCCGACGGCCTCGGCAAGCCGGTGGTGCGCGCGCTCAACACGGTGAACGTGGCGCGCGGGTTCGAGGCCGGCCTCGCGATCGTGCTGCTTGCGATCATGCTCGACCGGCTGTGCCGCCGGCCCGGCACCGGCGGGGAGGGTTGAGGCCATGTCAGCCGTAGCCTTCGAGGCGGTCGACATCGTCTTCGGCGACAAGCCGCACACCGCCCTGCCGCTGATGGAGCGCGGCCTGTCGCGCGAGCAGATCCTGGCCGAGACCGGTCAGGTGCTCGGGGTCTCGAACTGCACCCTCGCGGTCGAGAAGGGTCAGATCTGTGTCCTGATGGGCCTGTCCGGCTCCGGCAAGTCGACGCTGCTGCGGGCGGTCAACGGCCTCAACAAGGTCGTGCGCGGTGCGGTCCGGGTCGATGACGGCGGCAACAAGATCGACGTCGCGACCTGCGATGCGACGGTACTGCGCCGCCTGCGCATGCAGCGCGTGGCCATGGTCTTCCAGCAGTTCGCGCTGCTGCCCTGGCGCACGGTGGCCGAGAACGTCGCGCTCGGCCTGGAGCTGCGCGGCACGCCCAAGGCGGAGCGCGACCGCATCGTCAAAGAGAAGCTGGCGCTGGTCCATCTCGAGAAGTGGGCCGGCAAGTTCGCGCACGAGCTCTCGGGCGGCATGCAGCAGCGCGTCGGCCTCGCCCGCGCCTTCGCCACCGACGCCGACATCCTGCTCATGGACGAGCCGTTCTCGGCCCTGGATCCCCTGATCCGCGACAAGCTCCAGGACGATCTGCTCGAGCTGCAGCAGTCGCTGCACAAGACCATCGTGTTCGTCAGCCACGACCTCGACGAGGCACTCAAGATCGGCAACACGATCGCGATCATGGAGGGCGGGCGGATCGTGCAGGCGGGGGCGCCCGAGGCGATCGTCACCACGCCCGCCACGGACTATGTCCGCAACTTCGTCGCCAACGTGAACCCGCTCAACGTCCTCAAGCTGGGCACCATGATGCGCCCCACCGAGGCGATCGTGCAAAATGGCGGGGGCCTGCAGCTCGATCCCCGGATCCGGCTCGGCGCGCGGCTCGATGCGGCGGGCAGGGCGGTGGAGGTCGACGGCGCGGGGCTGCCGCTGCGCGTCGTCCGTACCATCGAGCCGTTCGTCGACGGCAAGGTACCGTGCGACTGGCTGCTCGCGACCGGCCCGGACACGCCGATGCGCGAGGCGATCGAGGCGATGCGTAACAGCGGCTGGCCGGTGCTGATCGTCGACGAGAACGACCGCATGCTGGGCTATGTCGGCATCGACGAGCTGCTGCTAGCACTACGGCGTCGAAGGAACTGATCTTTGTCATAGAGTTATCCGGCGTCGCTGCGAAGATACATCAAGTCGCCATTCGGATCGTTCGCTGGTCGCAGGCGACGCCGGCGGATTTCCTTTGAATTTCTGAGCTTAACCGCCTATTCATCATTTCAACCAGAGGATTAGGGCCCTGCCGGGCCGCGGGAACGCAGGACAGTCGGTGGCGCAACGGTCGCGAGGGAGCGACGCGCATGCTGCTGGACGGCGGGTCTTCGTCAGGCCGGGGCGAGTCGGGCTCGGGCGGAGGTGCGGGCGTGCCGGTACGTGCGCGGCCTCGGCGGCGGCAGGTCACCATGCAGGAGATGGCGACGCCACTGGCGGCAACCTTCCTGGGCCTGCTGCTGATCGACAATCTGGCGCCGGCGCTCGCCGGAGGTCGATCGGCGGAGCATGATGGCGCTGCCGGCGACGGGCATCGATCTGACGTCGACGACACGGCGTTCCGGAGCCTGTCGGAAGCGACCGCCACCTTCGGCCTCGCCCCAGCGGCGCTGCCGGTATCGCAAGGCGCGGACGGCCTCGATCTGGATGGCCTGGCAGGTCCGGCCCATCAGGGGGGCATGGTCTCGGCTTGGCGGGATCAATCGCCAGGACCAGCCGTGGCGGGCAACGACGGGGCCGGCCAGGCGGCGACCGGACCGGTGCTGGCCACGGCGGCCCTCACCTTCGCATCGCTGCCGGAGGCGCCGGGCGTTCCGGTAACCGACGAGACGGGCAGCACGCCCGACGACGAGAATCTGGGGCCGATCGGGAAGTATGTGCGCGGCAACGGCGACGGCACCACGATCCTGACCGACGGCGACGACATCTTCATCGGCAGCGACGGCGACGAGCACGTCCTGGGCGGGGCGGGCGACGACTATATCGACGGCGCAGGCGGCGACGATCACCTCGAGGGGGGCACCGGCGACGACACGCTGCTCGGCGGCGACGGCGAGGACCGGATCGAGGGCAATGACGGGGACGATCTGCTCGACGGCGGTGGCGGCGGCGACGACCTGCTCGGCGGCGACGGCGACGACGAGCTGCTGGGCGGCGGCGGCGACGACTATCTGGACGGCGGCAGCGGCATCGACCGTCTGGCCGGCGGGACCGGGAACGAGATCCTGGTCCTTGCCGACGTGCGCGATGCCGTGACGGAGCTGGGCCTCGGCGCCGATGCCGGCGGCAACGACACCGTCGTGGTGACCGAGAGCTATGCCGAGAGCCTCGCCAACGCGCTCTCCGGCACCGGCGGGCGCGCCACCTTCGTGCTCGGCCGGCCGGACATCGCCGACTTCCCGTCGGGGGTGAGCGGCTTCCGCCAGCAGATCGATCCGGACATCGAGAATATCCGCCTGGAAGGCAGCTCGGCGCACGATGTGGTCGGCGACGATCACGGCAGCCTGATCGTCGGCAATGACGGCGCCAACAGGATCTACGTCGGCGGCGGCGACGATGCGGTCTATGGCGGCGGCGGCGACGATCTCATCGACGCTGGGGCCGGCAACGACTGGTTGGAGGGTGGCCTCGGCGACGATACGCTGTGGGGTGGTGCCGGCGACGACGTCTACGTTCTCGGGCTGCAGGAGTCCGGGGACCTCGTCTTCGACCATGAGGGGAACAACAGCCTGCGCCTGATCGGCGCCGATCCGGCCAAGCTGTCGCTCGACCTCCGCGGTGACGATCTGCTGGTCAGCCATGCCGGCAAGGTCGTCGCCACGGTGACGGACTATGCGAGCCACCCCGACAGCATCACCGGCATCGATCTCGGGCAGGGCGTGCGGCCGCTCGACGACTTCATGCCGGACCATGCGGCCGCGACGACCAGGATCGCCGCCGCCAGCCACGACTGGCTCGCGGAGTACGCGCCGGCGCCCGGGCTCGCCGAGCCGCTGCCGGAGCCCTGGGCCGGCCTCGACGCCGTGGACGAGCCCATGCCGGTCGCTGGGGTGGTCCAGGCCCAGGCGACCGTCGCCACCCAGGCCTCCCCGGCGCTTCAGGTGAGCTTCGCAGCACTCCCGGCCGACCATGCCGCCGCCGATCTCTGGGCGCCGATGGACGACGGTCCGGCGCATGCCGGCGAGGAGAGGCACGCCGCGCACGCCGCCAGCGGCTAGCTCGGCCGTTCAACCAGTATCCGGTCCGACTGGGCCCGGCGAACGCCGGGCCCTCTTTTCTCTATCGCTCTTCCACCAGACGCGGTTAACCTTGGCGTGGAGGCATCGCCCGAGGGACGGGAGAACGGATGTGCGGGTGAACGAGGGCCACGTCATCCAGCCGGTCCGGCGGCACTGAGATGCTGCGCTTCCTCGGCTCGCGGCTCGCGATCCTGATCCCGACCTTCCTCGGCGTCACCTTCGTCGCCTTCGCCTTCATCCGGCTGATTCCCGGCGACCCGATCCTGCTCATGGTGGGCGAGCGGGGCATCTCGCCGGAGCGGCACGCCCAGATGATGGCGCAGTTCGGGTTCGACCGCCCGTTCCTCATCCAGTATCTGGGCTTTCTCGCGAACCTGCTGCACGGCGATCTCGGCCGCTCGATCGTCACCCGCGAGCCGGTGCTCGGCGAGTTCTTCACCCTGTTCCCCGCCACGGTCGAGCTGTCGATCGCCGGGATGCTGGTCGCCCTCCTGATCGGCCTGCCGGCGGGGATCGTGGCCGCGGTCAAGCGCGGCTCGATCCTCGACCACTCGGTGATGGGCATCTCGCTCACCGGCTTCTCGATGCCGATCTTCTGGTGGGGCCTGCTCCTGATCATCCTGTTCTCCGGCATCCTGCAATGGACGCCGGTCTCGGGCCGGATCTCGCTCACCTACTTCGTCGAGGCCAAGAGCGGCTTCATGCTGATCGACAGCCTGCTCAGCGACGAGAAGGGCGCCTTCCGCTCGGCGCTCTCGCACCTGATCCTGCCGGCGATCGTGCTGGGCACCGTGCCGCTCGCGGTGATCGCGCGGCAGACCCGCTCGGCGATGCTCGAGGTGCTGGGCGAAGACTATGTCCGGACCGCGCGCGCCAAGGGGCTGCCGCCCATGCGCGTGGTCGGTGTGCACGCCCTGCGCAACGCCCTGATCCCCGTGGTGACCGTGGTCGGCCTGCTGGTCGGCACCCTGTTCGGCGGGGCCATCCTGACCGAGACCATCTTCGCCTGGCCGGGCGTCGGCAAATGGCTGGTCGATTCGATCTCGCGCCGCGACTACCCCTCGGTGCAGGGAGGGATCGTGCTGATCGCGAGCATCGTCATGCTGGTCAATCTCTGCGTCGATCTGCTCTACGGCCTGATCAACCCCCGTATCCGGCACGCGAGGTAGCCATGGCCGACCGCTCGCTCGCCGCCGCCGAGCCCGTCCCGGTCAGCCTGCCGCCGCACCCGCTGGCCGAGTTCTGGCACTATTTCAGCGAGAACGCCGGCGCGGTCGCCGGCCTCGCCGTGATCGTCCTGGTCGTGCTCGCGGCGATCCTGGCACCCGTGCTCGCCCCCTACGACCCGACCGAGCAGTTCCGTGACGCGCTGCTCAAGCCGCCGGCCTGGAGCGAGGGCGGCTCCTGGGCCTACCCGCTCGGCACCGACGCGGTCGGCCGCGACATCCTGTCGCGCATCATCTACGGCGCCCGCTTCTCCTTGATGATCGGCCTGATCGTGATCGTGCTCTCGCTATCGATCGGGGTGGTGCTGGGCCTCGTGGCCGGCTTCGCGCGCGGCATGGTCGAGACGCTGATCATGCGGCTGATGGACATCATCCTCGCCTTGCCGAGCCTGCTGCTGGCCATCGTCATCGTGGCGATCCTCGGCCCCGGGCTGGTCAACGCCATGATCTCGGTCGCGGTGACCTACCTGCCCCAGTTCACCCGACTCACCCGCGCCTCGGTGATCACCGAGCTCACCAAGGACTATGTCGTCGCGAGCCGGGTCGCCGGTGCTGGCACCCCGCGGCTGATGTTCAAGACCGTGCTGCCGAATTGCTGGGCGCCGCTGATCGTCCAGGCTACGCTGGGCTTCTCCAACGCCATCCTCGATGCTGCGGCCCTGGGCTTTCTCGGCCTGGGCGCGCAGCCGCCAACGCCCGAATGGGGCACCATGCTCGCCGACGCGCGCGAGTTCGTGCTGCGCGCCTGGTGGGTGGTGACCTTCCCGGGCCTCGCCATCCTGATCACCGTGCTCGCCTTCAACCTGATGGGCGACGGCCTGCGCGACGCCCTCGACCCCAAGCTGAAGCGGAGCTGAGCGCCATGGCAGGCCCGCTGCTCGAGATCCGCAACCTCTCGGTCGAGTTCCGCACCGCGATGGGGCCGCTTCGCGCGGTCGACGGCGTCGACCTGACCATCGAGCCGGGCGAGGTGGTCGGCGTCGTCGGCGAGAGCGGCTCGGGCAAGAGCGTGGCCATGCTCGCGGTGATGGGCCTTCTGCCCTGGACCGCCAAGATCACCGCCGACCGGCTGGCCTTTCAGGGCGAGCCGCTCCTGGGCCTCAGCCCGCGCCGCCGGCGCAAGCTGATCGGCAAGGACATGGCGATGATCTTTCAGGAGCCGATGAGCTCGCTCAACCCCTGCTTCACGGTCGAGTTCCAGCTCACCGAAGCCCTGCGCCTGCACGAGGGGCTGCGCCGGGCCGCCGCGCGCGACCGCGCCGTCGAGCTGCTCGACTTGGTCGGGATCCCCTCGCCGCGCGACCGGCTCGGCGTGTTCCCGCACCAGCTCTCGGGCGGCATGAGCCAGCGGGTGATGATCGCCATGGCGATCGCCTGCAACCCGAAGCTGCTGATCGCCGACGAGCCGACCACGGCACTCGACGTCACCATCCAGGCGCAGATCCTCGACCTCCTGCTCGACCTGCAGCGTGAGCGCGGCATGGCCCTGATCCTGATCACCCACGACATGGGCGTGGTGGCGGAGACGGTCGAGCGGGTGATCGTCCAGTATGCCGGGCAGCAGGTGGAGGCGCAGGACGTCCAGGGCCTGTTCGCCGACGCCATGCACCCCTACACCGCGGCGCTGCTCGCCGCCCTGCCGGAGCGCTCGCAGGGGCGGCTCCTGCCGACCATCCCGGGCGTGGTCCCGGGCGTGCTCGACCGGCCGGTCGGCTGCCTGTTCAACCCGCGCTGCACCAACGCCACCGCCCACTGCCTCGCCGCCCAGCCCGCCTTCGCGCCGGGCCCGCGCGGCCGGGTGCGCTGCCACTATCCGCTCACCGGCGGCGTGCCGGAGCATCACCCCGGCCCGGCGGGACTCGCCGCATGACCGCCGAGACCGTGCTCCGGGGCGAGGGGCTGGAGCGGCGCTACACGGTGGGTGGCGGGCTGTTCCGGCCCGGCGGCGAGGTCCAGGCCCTGCGCGGCGTCAGCTTCACGCTCGAGCGCGGCCGGACCCTGGCCGTGGTCGGCGAGTCCGGCTGCGGCAAGAGCACGCTGGCCCGGCTCGCGACGCTGATCGAGGCGCCCAGCGCCGGACGGCTCGAGGTGGACGGCACGGACCCGGCGAGCGCCGACGCGGCGACCTCGCGCCGGCTGCGCCGCACGGTCCAGATCGTGTTCCAGAACCCCTACGGCTCGCTCAACCCGCGCCAGAAGATCGAGGAGATCCTGGCCGAGCCTTTGGAGATCAACACCGACACGAGCCGCGACGACCGGCAGCGCGCGGTGGTCGACATGCTGCGCCGCGTCGGCCTGCGGCCCGAGCACGCCAAGCGCTACCCGCACATGTTCTCCGGCGGGCAGCGGCAGCGCATCGCCATCGCCCGGGCGCTGATGCTGCGGCCCAAGGTGGTCGTGCTGGACGAGCCGGTCTCGGCGCTCGATTTGTCGATCCAGGCCCAGGTGCTCAACCTGCTGGTCGAGCTGCAGGACGAGTTCGCGCTCGCCTACCTGTTCATCGCCCACAATCTCTCCGTCGTCCGGCATTTCGCCGAGGACGTGATGGTCATGTATCTCGGCCGCGCGGTCGAGCACGGCTCGCGCGACGCGGTGTTCGATGCGCCGCAGCATCCCTATACCCGCGCCTTGCTCGTCGCCTCGCCAATCGCCGATCCCGCGCGCCGCGGCAGCCGCAGCAAGCTGTCGGGTGAGCTGCCCTCGCCGCTGCGCCCGCCGCCCGGCTGCGTCTTCCACCCCCGCTGCCCGCTGCAGAACGCGCGCTGCCGCGAGGAGGTGCCCAAGCTGCAGACGCTGCATGGGCGCCTGGTGGCTTGCCACGCGGTCGAGGAGGGCAGGGCCTGAGCGGCTAGATCGCCAGCAGGGCTGCAACGCCTACGAGCAGGAGCCACCACACCCGCCAGGCGAGCGTGATCCCGCGCTCGATCGTCTCTGGTCCGGCCGCGGGGTCGCCGTCGCCCATCCAGCCGTCCTCGACCATGCGGCCGCCATAGACCCGCGGCCCGGCGAGACGGACTCCGAGTGCCGCTGCCATCGCGGCCTCCGGCCAGCCGGCGTTGGGCGAGCGGTGGTGCGGAGCGTCGCGCAGCATGGTGCGCAGGCAGCGGCGCGGGCTGCCACCGACGAGACAGAGCAGGAGGCCGGTCAGCCGCGCGGGGGCGAGATTGACGAGATCGTCGAGCCGGGCGCTCGCCCAGCCGAAGTCGCGATAGCGCTCGTTGCGGTGCCCGACCATGCTGTCCAGCGTGTTGAGCGCCTTGTAGGCCAGCATGCCCGGCAGGCCGGCGACCACGCCCCAGAACAGGGGCGCCACCACGCCGTCCGAGAGGTTCTCGGCCAGCGATTCCACGGCCGCGCGGCCGACCCCCGCCTCGTCCAGCCGGTCGGGATCGCGGCCGACGATGCGTGCTACGGCAAGGCGGCCCGCGGCAAGGCCACGGCGCAGGCCCAAGGCGACCGCGCCGACATGCTCGACCAGGCTGCGCTGGGCGAGCAACGTGCTCATCAGCAGGCCCTCGACCACCCAACCGCCCGGAACGGCGCCGCACCCGGCCGACAGCAGCGCGCCGAGGGCGAAAGCACCGCCGGTAACGGCCAGCGCCAGGACGACACCCGTGGTGCGCCAGCCCGACGCGTGCGGCAGGAGAGGGTGGAGGCGCCGTTCCAGAAAGGCGATCGCCCGCCCGATCATGACGGCCGGGTGCGGTAGCCGGCGGTAGAGCCATGCGGGCTCGCCCCACAGCGCGTCGGCAGCCAGCGCCACCAGCAGGGCCAGCGCAGGGCCACCGGGATACGACAGGTCCACGCCCGCTTAAGCCTTCGTTAATCGACAGCGCGGATGCTGCCCGCCACGGGCCCGGATGGGTCGGCCCCCGTCGAGGAGACGAACCATGGCCGGTCGGCGATGGCTGCGCCAGCTCTTGCGGGCGTTCGGGCGCGACCAGCGTGGCAACGCCGCGGTGATCTTCTGCTTCTGCGCCGTGCCGCTCGCGGCAGGTGCGGGCCTCGCGATCGATACCATGCTCGCCTACTCGGTCGAGGACCAGCTGCAGAAGTCGCTCGACGCTGCCGGCCTTGCCGCTGGCCGCACCGCCCTGCCCGAGGACGTCGAAGCCGACGCGCGCAGCTATTTCAACACCAATTTCGGCGCCGGCGCCGGCTTCGCCGAGCTGACCGACTTCGACGTCGACGTCAACGAGGTCGGCGACGAGCTGACGCTCACCGCATCGGCGCAGATGCAGACCCACTTCATGCGCCTGTTCGGCCACGACACGGTCACGGTCGCCGCCCGCACGGTGATCAACCGGCAGGTTCGCGGCCTCGAGCTGGCGCTCGTGCTCGACGTCACGGGCTCGATGGTCGAGGATAACAAGATCGGAGCATTGAAGACCGCTGCTGCGGAGCTGATCGACATTCTCTACGGGGATCGAGAGACCGTCCCTGATCTTTGGGTGAGCTTGGTGCCCTATACCGGCGTGGTCAATATCGGGACCGCAAACAAGCCTTTCCTCGCGCCGTCCGATCAAGTCAACACGGCACCCTCGAATTTCTCGCCCGATACCTGGGCCGGCTGCGTGATGGCGCGCACCGCGCCACGCGATCAGAACGACGATCCGCCGAGTGTGGCGAGATTCGCCAGCTATCTGCATCCCAAGCGCCCACGCCCGACATGGCCACTGTACTATGATAATGATTGGGGAAGAACCGGGATAGACCCGAAAACAAAAAGGGTCGACAGTTATGACAATGGTGTCCGCTATTATGAGGGTTACGGGCCTAATCAGCTCTGTCCGGACCCGATAACGCCGTTGACGGCCAAAAAGTCGACGATCAAGAGCAGGATCGCGGCCTTGCAGCCCTGGCACAGGCAACGTGGCGCCACCCATACGAACATCGGCCTAGTTTGGGGCTGGCGCACGCTCTCTCCGCGTTGGCGCGGGCTGTGGAACGGCGCACCGAGCGACCTCCCGCTCGACTATGCAACCGAGAATATGGACAAGGCGGTCATCGTGCTCACTGACGGCGACAACACGCTTCTGACCACGACCGTTAACGGCTCCACCGCATCTCGATATACCGCCTACCCCAATCTGGCGGCACTCGGCGCTACGTCTAGCAACGTGACCACCAAGCTCAATCAACGCACGACGAGTGTGTGCACAGCGATCAAGACCGCCGGCATCACCGTCTATGCGATCACGTTCGGCGATTCGCCCTCGTCGACCGGGCAGAGCCTGATGCGCGGCTGCGCCTCTTCGCCGGCCCTCTACTGGCATTCACCGGATGGCACGAATCTTCGGACGGTGTTCCGCACCATCGGCACGCAGCTGAGCAAGCTGCGGATCGCGCAATGATCGAGGCCGCGGCCCGCTTCCGCTTCGCTTTGTGGCACGACCAGGATGGTGCGGCCGCGGTCCAGTTCGCTCTCTTAGCGCCGGCCTTGCTGCTGCTCGTCATCGGCAGCTTCGAGGTCGCGATCACGCTGTTTTTGGGCGGGACCGTCGAGTCCGCGGTGCTGGCTGCGTCGCGCTACGGCATCACCGGCTTCACGGAGGACGGGACCAGCCGAGAGGATCGCATCCGTCAGATCATCGCGGATCGCACGCTCGGTCTGGTCGACATGGACGAGGTCGTGATCCGCACGCTGGTCTATTCGAGCTTTGATCAGATCGGCCAGCCGGAGCCGTTTACGGACCAGAACGGCAACGGTGCGCACGATGCCGGCGAGACGTTCAACGACGTCAACGGCAACGGTCAGTGGGACGACGACATGGGAGCCGCGGGCCTGGGTGGCCCAGGCGACATCGTGCTCTACGAGATCGAGTACGAGACCGGTGCCGTCACGCAGCTCCTGCGGCCGGTGTTCGGCCGCATCGTCCATCGCGCCGCCGTCGCGGTGCGCAACGAGCCATTCTAGGTCGCCCGATGCGTTCCATGTCACTCCAGCGTCTTGCGAAGGACCGGTCGGGCCTGGCCGCGGTCGAGTTCGCCCTGATCCTGCCGGTGATGATCCTGTTCGCCATGGGGATCGCGGAGGTCGGGCGGTTCGCGCTGCTCAGCCTGAAATTGCAGCATGCCGCGAACACCATGGCCGATCTCGCCTCGCGCGACGAGGAGCTGAGCCTGGCCGCCGTTCAGAGCATGTTCAGCGCGATGCAGCACATCGTGCAGCCGTTCGAGATCGGCGCGGATGGCGTCGTCATCGTCTCCGGCGTCGGCGTCGATGCCGGCGGCGAGCCGACGGTATTCTGGCAGGAGGAGGGGGCGGGCACGCTCGACGAGGCCAGCGTGGTCGGCGCGGAGGGCGGTGATGCGGCACTGCCGGATGATCTGATCCTGCGCGACGGCGAGACCGTGATCGTGGCCGAGGCCTATTTCCACTATACACCCTGGCTGCTGCGGATCGTGCCCGAGACCATCCTGCGCCGGATGGCGTTCTACCGCCCGCGGCTTGGCACGCTGCGCTCCCTGACCTGACGGCACCGGCCCGCGTCGCTAAGGTCGTCGGAGCGACGCGGCAGCGCGCCGCCGGCCGGTGGCGTGGGAGGTACCATCTGGCTCTCGATGGAGCCCGGAGGACGAGCATGAGCGAAGCCTGGCAGTACCAGCTACGAATCGATGTGCCCGAAGGCGTCGGCGAGCGGCTCAGGACTACTCCCGACGATCCGGCACTCGCGAACCTCGCCGCGATCCTGCGCCGGCATGACGCCGAGGCTGTGTGCCAGTACGACGCCTTCGCCGGCTATTGCGCCGAGGCCGAGCGTGAGGGCGTCGCGGAGTATCCGCTTTATGCCTGGACCAAGGCCACGATCGAGGACCCTGCCAAGAAGGCGAAGTACCTGAAGTCGTTCACGCTCTATGTCGGCGGCGAGCAGGTCTATCCCAAGGCGGCAGCTGACGCGCTCGAGGCGGAGCTGCGGCCGCTGCTCGGCGGCGGCGTGGTGGACAGGCTGCATGAATACGACACGAACCCGGCCAACAATCCGCAGCCGCCGGCCCGGTTCCGATCCTAGGCCGGCGCGGGCGGCGGAGCGCTTCCGGTCCGTCCGAGCGCTCCGCCGGGCGAGGCGGGCACGACCCCTCACAGGATGAAGTCGTTGGCCTCGAGCGTGACCACACCCTCAAGCTTTACCCACAGGTCGACCCCACCGTCGACGCTGGCGGTGACATAGGTGTTCCCGCCGGAGATCTCGGTCCGGACCTGGCGTACGCCGGTGAATGCATCGCCGCCAATGAAGTCGAACGCCCAGTCCTCCGACCCGGTGCGGAAGCCGGACAGGTCGATCTTGTCGCCCTCGGTCTCGTCGAAGTCCTTGATCGTGTCGCGGTTGGCGGCGGTGGGCCCGCTCTCGCCCATCCCGATGTAGAACGTGTCCGCTCCGGCGCCGCCCCAGACCGTGTCCGCACCTTCCATGCCCCGCAACCGGTCGGCACCGCCACCGCCTCGGATGGTGTCGTTGCCCTGGCCGCCCCACAGCCAGTTCCCAGCACTGTTGCCGGTGATCGTGTCGTTGAAGGCGGTGCCGAACACGTGCTCGAAGCCGCTGATCACGTCGCCCTGCGCGTGCCCGCCGGAGACGGAATTGGTGGCGAGGTTGACGGCCACGGCACCCGAGCCCGTATAGTCGAGTGTATCGCCGCCCGCGCCGCCGTACAGATGGTCGGCACCGGCGCCGCCCTGGATCCAGTCGTCGCCGCCCCGCCCGTCGATCACGTTGGCCGTGCCGTTGCCGAACAGCCAGTCGCCGTAGGACGAGCCCCAGATGTTCTCGATATTGTGCAGCGTGTCGCTGTCGTTGGCGCCGGCGCTGGCGGAGCCGCTGCCGTTCACGCCGAGGCCGACTGACACGGAGTGGGCAGCGTAGGCATAGCTCACGAGGTCGATCCCGGCGCCGCCGTTGATGACGTCGTTGCCGAGATCGCCGATCAGGATGTCGTTCCCGCCGAGACTGTAGAGCTCGTCATTGCCGGCAAATCCGTTCACCGTGTCGGCGCTGTTGGTGCCGATCAGCATGTTCTGGCCACTATCATCGCCTGGCGTGCCATTGACGATCATCGGAGTTGTCCCCGCTTGGTCGGGTGGAGCAGGATGCCCCGCCGACGACCCCGAGGAACACAGCACGGCGATGTTTCGAGCCCGTCCCGTGGTTGAGCGGGATGGTTTCTGCCGTATCGCGGAGTTGCCGGCCCTGACCGATTGCCACCAGGGATGAGCGCGCGCATGCTCCGCGAGCCATGACCGGAGGCCCGCGCGTCACCATCCTCTATTGCCGCCAGTGCCACTGGCTGCTGCGCGCCGCTTGGCTGGCGCAGGAGCTGCTCACCACCTTCGCCGAGGAGATCGGCGAGGTGGCGCTGGTCCCCGGGACCGGCGGCGTGTTCGTGGTCGAGGTCGACGGCGAGTCGCTGTGGGACCGCCGCCGCGACGGCGGCTTTCCCGATCTCGCGGTCCTCAAGGCGCGGCTGCGCGACCGGATCGCGCCGGAGCGCGAGCTCGGCCATACAGATCGCAGCGCCGCCGCCCGGCGCCGCGCCGGCGGAGCCTGACCGCCCGGCGGTCGAGGCCGGGGATGCGCGATTGCCGCGCCGCGCCCGCGCCACTAGGGTCCGGCGCATGGCGTCGTGCGTGCGACGACGCCCCGTCAGGACCAGCAAGGGACGTGAGGACGATGACCAAGCGACGGGAGATGCTCGCCGGCACCGCGGCGGCCGCGACCTTGGGCGTGGCGGCATCGGGTATCCCGAAGCCCGTGCTCGCGCAGGGCATGCCCGAGCTGAAGTGGCGGCTGACCTCGAGCTTCCCGAAATCGCTCGACACCATCTACGGTGCCGGCGAGATCTTCGCCGAGGCGGTCAAACGCATGACCGACGGCAAGTTCCAGATCCAGGTGTTCGCCGCCGGCGAGATCGTGCCCGGCCTGCAGGCCCTGGACGCGGTGAGCAACGACACCGTCGAGGCCTGCCACACCGTCTCCTACTACTTCGTCGGCAAGGATCCGACCTTCGCGCTCGCCGCCGCCATCCCGTTCGGGATGAACTATCGCGGCCAGAACGCCTGGCTGAATGCCGGCGGCGGCATGGACCTGATGAACGAGTTCTTCGCCAAGTACAGCGTGCATGGCCTCACCGCCGGCAATACCGGCGCACAGATGGGCGGCTGGTTCCGCAAGGACGTGAAGACCCTCGCCGACATGCAGGGCCTGAAGATGCGCATCGGCGGCTTCGCCGGGCAGGTCGTGCAGAAGATCGGCGTGGTGCCGCAGCAGATCGCCGGCGGCGACATCTATCCGGCGCTCGAGAAGGGCACGATCGACGCCGCCGAATGGGTCGGACCCTATGACGACCTCAAGCTCGGCTTCTACAAGGTGGCACCCTACTACTTCTACCCCGGCTTCTGGGAAGGCGGGCCGTCGCTGACCGTGTTCATCAACAAGGGCAAGTGGGACGCGCTGCCGGAGTACTACAAGGCGGTCCTCAAGGCCGCCGGCGACGAGGCCACCGTGGTCACCCAGGCCAAGTACGACGCGCTCAACCCGCCGGCGCTGAAGCAGCTGGTGGCCGCCGGCGCGCAGCTGCGGCCGTTCTCGACCGAGATCCTGACCGCCTGCTACAATGCGGCCAACCAGGTCTACGCCGAGACCTCGGCCAACAACGCCGACTTCAAGAAGATCTACGACAGCTATGCCGCCTTCCGCAGCGATCAGTATCTGTGGTGGCAGGTCGCCGAGTACACCTACGACACCTTCATGATCCGCGCCCGCGCCAGCCAGAAGGGCTGAGCCGCGCCGCCCCGGGGACCGGCATGCCCCGGGGCGCCCCGCACGGTCGAGCGCGGCTCGAGATCCGCTTGATGCGCCGAGCGGCATGTTGGGGGCAGGCTGGCGCCGGATGCAGCCCCTTCGGCCTGCATCGGCTGCGCGACCGACGGGATTCCCGGTCGCCTTGAAGTTGTCATTCTGTCAGCAATAGCTGCATTCTCGCCGGCAGAGGCCGCGCTGGTCGTGGAGGGGTGCCGTCGATGAGGGTGGCTGTCGCAGGGGCGCGGCACCGCATGGCGTCCGCGCGAGATCACCTAGGCGCGTGGCTCGGCGGCATGCGCCCGTGCGTCATCGGCCTGCTTGCGGGTGTCCTGGTCGCCGCCCTCTGCGCCATGGCCGCGACGTTGCTGCTCAAGGTCGACCGGGCGGATGAGCTGGAGCGGGCGCAACGGGACCTTGCGGCGGCCAGCCTCGCGGCCGCCGACCTGGTCGAGCGCGGCCTGGGCACGCTCAGCCTGATGGTATCCCTCGCGGCCGAAGAGTTCGCGCGTGGCGAGCGCGATCTGCGTGGCGTGTTCGAGTGGTTGCGCAGTCAGGCGCACCGTACCGACCAGCTCGCCGCCCTCGATCGTCTGGTCATCCTCGATGCTGCTGGCACGGTGCAGCTCTCGAGGCTGGCCAGCGCGGTCGGCCGGGACGTCAGCGACCGCGACTATTTCCGGCATCATCGCGACGGTGCCGGCACGGGGATGTATGTCGGCCAGCGGATAGCGTCGCGCGTTCGCCCAGGTGAGACGATCGTGCCGCTGAGCTGGGCCTTGCGTGATGGCAAGGGCCAGTTCGTCGGCGTTCTCGCGGTGGTTGGAAACTGGCAGTCCTTCGTCGAGGGCTTCGACGATCTGGCGGGCCGCCCGGAGCAGACCGTGGCGCTGGCGAATGCCGCTGGCCAGGTGCTCGTCGTCGATGCGACGCACTGGCCGAGCTCGGCGGAGATGCCGCCCCGGCCGCCCTTCCTCGCCGGATCACTCGCCGCTGCCAGGGCGGGGCAGGAGCGGATCGCTGTGGCAGGCCACGTCGTGGCCAGCGCCACGCTGCCCAGCCTGGGCCTGACCATTCTGGCCGGCGAGCCACTCGCCTCCATCCTGCGGCCATGGACGCACCGGGTCCAGGTCGCGGCCGCGCTCGTCATCGCCATCGGCCTGGGTGCCGGATGGTTGACCGGCCAGCTCCATCATCGCATGCAGAGCCTGCGGGCGGCGGTGACGGCCGCGCGCGTGGCTCAGGCGCGGGCCGAGGTCGGCGAGCGGGCCAAGGCACAGTTCCTCGCGGCGATGAGCCATGAGATCCGGACGCCCATGACCGGCGTGCTGGGCATGGCGGATCTGCTCGCGACCGAGCCGCTGGCGGCACATCAGCGCGCCTACGTCCGGGCCATCCAGACCTCGGGCAAGCACCTGCTCAGCGTGATCAACGATGTGCTCGACTTCTCGCGGCTCGGCGCGGGCAGCCTGACGCTGGAGCAGATCGACTTCGAGCTCGCGGACACGCTCGAGCAGGTGCGTTCGATCATGACGCCGCTCGCGGTCGAGCGCGGCCTGGAGCTCACGATCGAGACTGCCGGGGACCTGCCGCCGACCCTGTTCGGGGACCCGACGCGGCTGCGGCAGATCCTGGTCAATCTGATCGCGAACGGCCTCAAATTCACTCCGCGCGGCGGCGTCAGCGTCTCGGTCGGCCGTACCGGTTCGGCTTCGGGCGGAATCACCGTCCGGTTCGAGGTCAGGGACAGCGGCATCGGCATCCCCGGCGATCGCCTGGCGGCCCTGTTCCAGCCCTTCATGCAGCTCGATGCCTCGACCGCCCGTCAATTCGGTGGCAGCGGCCTCGGCCTTGCCATCTGCCACGAGCTGGTGAAGCTGCAGAATGGGCGCATCGGCGTCGAGAGCGAGCCCGGGCGGGGCAGCCTGTTCTGGTTCGAGCTGCCATTTGCCATCGGCCGTGCCCGATCACCCGCGGAGGTGGCGACGTCCGACCCGAGCGCGGCCCCGTCCCGCCGGATCCTGGTGGCCGAGGACGTGGCCGTGAATCGCGATCTGCTGCGCGCCAGCCTGACGCAGGCCGGGCACGAGGTGGTGCTGGTCGCCAACGGTGCCGAGGCGGTGGAGCTGGCGGCTCGGGCGCGTTTCGACGTGGTGCTGATGGACGTGCAGATGCCGGTGATGGACGGCATCGAGGCGACCCGCCAGATCCGGGCGCTGCCCGCGCCGCCCGGAGCAGTACCCATCGTCGCCCTTACCGCCAACGTCATGGACGAGGAGCGACAGCGTTGCCTGAACGCCGGCATGGACCGTGTGCTCGGCAAGCCGATCGTCTGGACCGAGCTGTTCGCGGCTCTCTCGAGCCTGGAGCCTCCCACCGAGCCCAAGCCCCCTTCGCCCGTCACCGACGGCCCGCTGCTGAACCGCGAGGTGATCGAGGGCACGGCGAGCCAGCTGCCGCCGGAAGTGTTCAAGCGACTGTTGCAGCACGGGTTGCAGGACGTGGAGGAAAGCTGCGGCAGGCTGCGGGCTGCTCGCGGAGAACCGGACCGACTGCGGCATGAGGCGCACCGCCTCCGTGGCACGGCAGGCAGCTTCGGCCTCGCGCGGCTCTCCGTTCTCGCCGGCCGCATCGAGGACGGCGGTACCGGTGACGTCGATGGCCTGGTCGCCGAGCTGGAGACGACCACGGCCGCGACACGCACCGCCCTGGCGGAGCTGCTCCGCGCACAGTGAGGCCCGGCGGCTTTGCCCGACCGCGCCGTGTCCTGGGCGCCTCCGGGTATTCCAGCGCTCCGCCCCCTGCTATCATGCCGCCATTGTTTCGCGACCTCAGGGACGGCCGCACCGATGCATGAGATATTCATCAGCTATTCGTCCAAGCACCGCGACCTGACACGGGAGCTCGTGGCCGTGCTGGAGCAGCAGTGCGGCGCAGATTCGGTCTGGTGGGACTACGAGCTCGAAGCCCGCGCCGCCTACGCCACCCAGATCCGTGCCGCCCTGGAGCAGTCCCGCGTCGTCGTCGTGATATGGGCCGCCGGCGCCATGGTCTCCGACTATGTCTACGCGGAGGCGCAGCGGGCACTCGAATCCGGCAAGCTGGTCAACGTCCGCCCACGCGACCTGCGCTTCCGCGACATCCCTGAACCCTTCAACATCCACCACATCGACGACGCCGAGGACCACGAGCGCATCCTCGCCACCGTCGCCAAGGTCTGGAACGGCACCCCGATCCCGACCCGCGTGCCGCTGCACGAGATCTATTACCGCCAGCACGGTCGACGCCTGCTCGACCCCAAGCAGCAGAAGCTGCCGCGCGACCTGCGGGAAATCGCCCCGAGCGAGTTGCTCCAGGCCAAGTACGCCCTCGTCCCCTACGCCGACGTCACCGGCTTGGCGGCTGAGCTGTCAACTTGGTCAACTGCCTTTGCGCGCCCGACCGCCGGCCGCCTGCTCTATGGCCCGGGCGGCATCGGCAAGACGCGCCTTCTGATCCACGTCGCGGCCCAGCTCCGCGAGCAGGGATGGATGGTGGGCTTCCTCGACCGTCCGGACGATCTGGACGAAGCCACCCGCAAGCAGCGCTGGCAGGCTTTGGAGCAGCTTGTCGACCACTCCGACGACGCCGGCCTGCTCCTCGTCCTCGACTATGCTGAAGGCCGCCAGGAAGAGCTGGTCCGCCTTGCCCGCCGCCTCGCGGAACGGCCCGAATCTGTTACCCGCAGCGTTCGCCTCGTCCTCCTTGCGCGCGGTGCCGGCGAGTGGTGGGAGCGGCTGATCGACGAGCAGCCGGAACTCGACCGCATCGTGCGTGGCGCCGACGGGCTACCCTTCGTCACCGAGCTGCCGGTCATCCGGCAATCCGAGGAGCGCCGCGGCTTGTTCGAGGCCGCGCGCGACGCGTTCGCCCCCGTCCTGGCCGCCCAGGGTTACGCCACGCCGAGCGGCGAGCCGTCGCCCGGGCGCCTCCAGCGTCTTGCCACGAACGACGACCTCGAGCGGCCGCTGGCCGTGCAGATGGAAGCGCTGCTGTGGCTGACCTCGGCCGCGCCAGCCGCCGGAGCGACGGGGATCGACAAGCTGCTCGATCGTGTCTTGGGCCTGGAGCGCGCGCACTGGCGGAAGCTGCTGGGAGATCTGGACGGCAACGGAGTGCGCGATCTCGCCCGCGGCGTCGGCCAGGTGACCCTCGTTCAGGGCGTGGACTCGCGATCCTCGGTCGAGCGGTTGCTGATGGGTGATCCGTTCTATGACGATCGCACGTCGCGCGCCGCCGTCGATCCGCTCGTCAACCGGCTCAGGCGCCTCTATCATCGAACTGACGGCATCGCCCAGCTCGAGCCCGACCTGATCGGCGAGCACCATGTGGCCAGCAGGGACGTCGGCGATGCGGAACTCATGGCCGGCTGCCTCGCCTGGATCGCCGCGCTGCCTCATGCGGACCGCCCGCAGCGGTGCCGGGACCTTCTGACCGTCCTGCAGCGCGCGACGCATCGGGTGCACGGGGCGGCGACGGTCGGACGCGCGGAAGCGATGCTGGACATCATCATCACTCAGCATGCTGACATTTTCGCCACCGAGCTAGTCGCTGTGATGATCGAGACTCCCGGCAACCTAGTGTTGCTGTTAGACCGTCGCATCAAAGAGCTGGACGAGGGCGCTCTGGCCGCGATCGACGCCCTTCTCCCGCTCCGATCTTTAGTGCTAATGGACTTGTCGCTGAAGGTCGCCGATCAGCTTGTCTCCCTTTGCTGTGATAGGATATCGGCCATCGGCGATCCTTCCGATGGAACGATTGACGTATTCAATGCGGGTTGGCGGGATCTCGCCTCTCGATTGGTCACGTTGAGCAACCGCCAGTCGACGTTGGGACGACGAGAGGAGGCACTGATGACAAGCCTGCAGGCGGTCGTAGCGTGCCAGCGGCTCGCGTCGACTCAAGGTGATGCCATCTTCCCCGACCTCGCGAGGGGCCTAAATAGTCTTGGTGCCAAGTACATGGCTGTTGGGCGACAAGAAGACGCCATCCAATCCGGCCAAGCGGCCGTAGATTATTTCCGTGAGCTCGCCAGGGAATTGCCAGAGGACTTCCTGCCTGATTTGGCATCGGGATTGAACAATATCAGTATTGCTCAATTCGAGCTCGGGCATAGAGAAGAGGCATTGGCTGCAAGCCAAGAGGCGGTCGAGATTTATAAGAGACTTGCGGAGACCCAAACCGACAGATTTTTGCCCGACTTGGCCTCAAGTCTCAACAATCTAGGAGTTCGCTATGCCAAGCTTGGGCGCTGGCAGGACGCCCTAGCGGCGAGCGTAGAAGCGGTGGAATTTTATCGGCGGCTCCGCCAAGTGCAACCCGATGCCTTCTCTTCCAGCTTGGCGTCGGCGCTTAACAACTTGCGTGTGGATCTCTTAGCTGTGGGACGTGCGGACTATGCGCTAGAGGTCGGGTTGGAGTCAGTCGGTATTTATCGGCAGCTAGCGGCAGTGCATCCCGACGCGTTCTTATCTGAACTCGCTTCCAGCTTGAACAATACGGCAGCCGTTCTCCACGAGCTTGACCGACGTGAAGATGCGGTACTGACGAGCGAGGAATCTGTCGAGATCTATCGTCGATTGGCAGCGACAACGCCGGATGCTTTTCTGCCCGCCTTGGCGACGAGCATCAGCTTGCTGTCCGATACGCTAGCTGCATCCGGACGACACATGGAGGCAGCAGAAGCCGCGACGGAGTCGCTTGCAGTCCTGGCGCCGTTCGTCCCGCGATACCGTGGCCGGTACGACGAGTTGGCGCGGAAGATATGCTCGGATGTGCTGAGCCATAGCGCGACTGCGGGGGTACCACCGGATGAGGCTTTGTTGGCGCGTGTGTCTCGGGCACTGAGCTATCCCAGTGCTTGATTGCGACCGAGCATTGGCACAGTTAGGGTCTGCATTCATGCGCTTCGGGCATGCTTGCGAGGCGCAAATGTCCGGCTACAGGTGAGGCTAAGGGAATGACCAACAGACGGAGCGTATTGGCCGGGACTGCGGCCGCGGCGGCGACGGGTGTGGCGGCAGCATCGAGCTTCCCCAAGCCGGCCATCGCGCAGAGCGCGCCCGAGCTGAAGTGGCGGCTGACCTCCAGCTTCCCCAAGTCGCTCGACACGATCTACGGCGCTGCCGACGTCTTCGCCAAGGCGGTCGCCGAGATGAGCGACAACAAATGGCAGATCCAGGTGTTCGCCGCGGGCGAGATCGTGCCGGGGCTGCAGGCGGCGGATGCGGTGACCAACGGCACGGTCGAGATGTGCCACACCGCCTCCTACTACTATGTCGGCAAGGACCCCAGCTTCGCCTTCGGCACCGCGATCCCGTTCGGGCTCAACAGCCGGCTGCAGGACGCTTGGCTGTTCGAGGGCGGCGGGCAGGACCTGCTGAACGCCTTCTATGCCAAGTACAACATCTACAGCCTGCCCTGCGGCAATACCGGCTGTCAGATGGGCGGCTGGTTCCGCAAGGAGATCAAGACCGTCGCCGACATGCAGGGGCTGAAGATGCGCATCGGCGGCTTCGGCGGCAAAGTCCTCACCAAGCTCGGCGTGGTGCCGCAGCAGATCGCCGGCGGCGACATCTACCCGGCGCTGGAGAAGGGTACCATCGACGCCGCCGAGTGGGTCGGCCCCTACGACGACGAGAAGCTCGGCTTCTACAAGGTGGCACCCTACTACTACTATCCCGGCTTCTGGGAGGGCGGGCCGACGCTGCACGTCTTCGTCAACACGGCGAAATGGGCCGAGTTGCCCAAGGCCTACCAGGCGATCGCCGCCAATGCCGCCCACCACGGCAACACCTACATGCAGGCCCGCTACGACGCGGTGAATCCGGGGGCGATCCGCAAGCTGGCCGCTGCCGGCGCGCAGCTCCGCGCCTACTCGCCGGAGATCATGGACGCGGCCTACAGAGCGGCCAACGAGGTCTATGCCGAGACCTCGGCGAACAACCCCGAGTTCAAGACGCTCTACGATTCGCTCAAGCCGTTCCGCGACGACGGCTTCCTGTGGTGGCAGGTCGCCGAGTACAGCTTCGACGGGTTCTCGATCCGGAGCCGTGCCAAGGCCTGAGCCGAACGGCCGGAGGCCGGCCGGAAGGTCAGCGCCATAGTGCGACCTGCTGCACGATGGCGCGCTGGAAACCTTCGCGGTCGGCCTTCTGGCCATGGTCAAACCCGATCGGCGGTGCCGCGATCGGCTGGTCTGACGCCCCGCGTCAGTTCGCGGGTGCCGCATCCGGCTTGGGCGGTGGCTCGAGACCGGGCAGCGGCGCCGGCGGCTCCAGCCCGGGCAAGGCGCCACCCTGCGGCGGCGGCTCCAGGCCCGGCAGGGGGGCCGGCGCGCCGCCCGGCGCCTCGAGGCCCGGCAGGCCTCCGCCGGTGCCGAGATCGAGGGGTGGCAGGCCC
>JBGAKU010000069.1:0-22115 GCA_044224255.1 Geminicoccaceae bacterium | reverse complement strand
TGCTCCTTCTTGAACTCGTCGGCCATGTAGTCGATCAGGCGCTTGTCGAAGTCCTCGCCGCCGAGGAACGTGTCGCCGTTGGTCGACTTCACCTCGAACACGCCGTCGCCGATCTCGAGGATCGAGACGTCGAACGTGCCGCCGCCCAGGTCATAGACCGCGATCGTCTGGTTGTGGCCCTTGTCCATGCCGTAGGCGAGCGCTGCGGCGGTAGGCTCGTTGATGATCCGGACCACGTCGAGACCGGCAATCTTGCCCGCGTCCTTGGTCGCCTGCCGCTGGCTGTCGTTGAAGTAGGCGGGGACCGTGATGACCGCCTTCTCGACCGGCATGCCGAGATAGCGCTCGGCCGTGGCCTTCATCTTCTTCAGCACCTCGGCGCTCACCTGCGCCGGCGCCTTCTTCTCGTCGCGCACCTGTACCCAGGCGTCGCCATTGTCGGCCTTGACGATCTTGTAGGACACCATGTCCATGTCCTTGCGGACGACAGGGTCCTCGAAGCGCCGGCCGATCAGGCGCTTGACGGCGAACAGCGTGTTCTCGGGATTGGTCACCGCCTGCCGCTTCGCCGGCATGCCGACCAACACCTCGCCGTCCTCGGTGTAGGCCACCATCGAGGGGGTCGTGCGCATCCCCTCCTCGTTCTCGATCACGCGGGTGTTCTTGCCCTCCATGATCGCCACGCAGCTGTTCGTCGTGCCGAGATCGATTCCGATGATCTTGCTCATTCCTACCTCTCGCGTCACACGCGAAGAAAAACCTCGGGCCAGTGAGGGCGCAGCCGGCGAGGGATAGGCTCCAACCGGTAGCAGGCAGCGAAGCGCCCAGAGTATCGGGCATATAAGAACCGCCCGATGGCGCTGCAACGCCCCGGCTCACCCGGAACGTAAGCCACTGATGAAATGAGGGCGGACCCGGCGGAACGGCGTCCGTCGGGTCCGATGCGGCGGTGGGTGCCCTCGCGGCTAGAGCGCGCTCAGGAAGGCCACCAGATCGGCGCGCTCCTGATCGCTGAGCGGTGGGCTGAACTGGAAGCGGTTCTCATAGAACCGCACCACCGCGTCGAGGGTGCGGGCACTGCCGTCGTGGAAATAGGGCTCGCGCGCCGCGAGCGCCCTCAGCTGGGGCACCGTGAACCGCCCGATGTCGGCGCATTTGCCGGTCAGGAGTGCACGACCCGGATCGTTGGTCTCGATCGGGCCCCGGCCGAGGAACGGGTGCGGCGGGGCGTCCGCCCGGCAGGTCAGGCGGAATACCGGCAGGACCGCGGCGGCCGGCGGGCCACCGCGACCCGAGGCGGTACCGCCGATGCCGATGTCGCGCTGCGGGTGGGCGAAGAGCTCCGCCCCGGCATTGTCGAGATTGTGGCAGGTGGCGCAGGCGCCCGCGAAAGCGCCCGAGGGCGAAGGCGGCACGACGTCGTTGAGGCCGGCGACGCCGGCGATCAGGAGGGTCCGCCGGTTGAAGATGCGCTGGCCGTTCTCGATCGACTTGCGCGCTCCGGTCTGCGCCGCCCAGGCATCGTACTCGTCGAACGGCGTGACCGGCGGGACGAACAGGGGATTGACCGGCTGGCCCGAGAGCTTGACCGGCCCGCCGCGCCCACCGGCGGCATCGAGGCGGCCGGCTTCCGCGTCCCTCAGCTGCGCGCTGAACACCGCATTCTCGAAGTCGACGATCTGCTTGACCTCGGCCGGCGAGGGCGGATGCGCCGCCTGCGCGTGGCCGAGTGTGGCGTCGATGGCCTGCTGCTCCAGCGAGCCCTCGCGGCCGTCCCACATCAGGCTGCCGGCCAGGATTGGGCCCGTCCCGTTCGGCCGGACGGTCTTGAAATTGAGCTGCGCGGACATCTGCGGGCGCCGGTGGACCGAGGCCATGCCGGTGCCCAGGCCGAAATCCGCGCTGGCGTTGCAGCCGGGCGCGTCGGAGACCAGCTCGAGTGTGAACTCCGGCGCCGAGACCCCCTTGGGTGGCCACGGCATCGCGACGCGGATCAGCCCGCGATCGAGCAGCAGGGAGTAGGCGTCGCGCAGCGACCGCCGCCCCTTGCCCTTCATCCCGCCATAGGGAGCGCCGGAGGTGTAGGCTGCCGGGACGGCGTCCGGGCAGTTGGCGCCGTCGACCGGCGCGAAGATCGGATCGGTTCCGGCCGTATTGCGGAACCGCGCGCGGACATTGCGCAGGCTGAAGCTCATCCCGCTCGGGGGCTGGTGGCAGGTGACGCAGGCCCGGCCATTGGTGCCGAGCGGACGGAAGAAGGCATGGCCCGAGGTCTCGATCGGTCCGCCCGGCAGATAGGTCCCCAGCCGGCCGTACGGATTGGCGGTCAGCTCGAGCTGCTGGACCAGCGGCGGCACGCCGCCCTGGTTGTAGATCCGGGCCGGCAACGGCGCCCGGAGCAGGTGAGGATAGGTCTGGCGGAAGTAGTCGGGCGTGGCGGGTGGCAGAACCGTCCTGTCGGGGTTCGCGCTGTTGGCCAGCGGCGCTGCCGGGCTGCTCACCGTCGGCCCGCTCGGGACATAGCCGACCTCCTGCGCCCAGGCCGCCATGGGGCCGACGGGAAGACCGCACAGTCCGGCCACGAGGGCGGCACGCGCTGCAGCTCGGTTGGGGGAAATGCGGACCACAGCTCCTCCTCCGCCGCGTCGACGCGGCAGCAATCGACGAGGCCGTTCACGCGCTTTGACCAGCAGTCGGTGCCGATGCCCGGCCCGCAGTCATGCCGTCCGGCGCCGACCAGGTTCGCTGGATAGCTTAGGGGGAGGTCCGTTCGCGAAATTCAGGCGCGTGCCGGCATCCCGCTACGCACGCGCAACGCTTGCAGCCATGCCGTGCGGCCGGCTGCCGGGGCCGGAAGTTAGGCCGCCTGCGCCGCCAGGGTCGCGATGCCCTCGCTGACGACGTCGAGCACGTCGGTCAGCAGCGCCTCGTCCTGCGCCTCGACCATCACCCGGATCACGGGCTCGGTGCCGGACGCGCGGACCAGGAGCCGGCCCGTCCCCGTGAGGCGGGCCTCCTGGCGGTTGAGCAGCCCCTGGATCGCCGGCGCGTTCAGGTCGAGCCTGCGCTGGGTGCGGACGTTGCGCAGCTGCTGCGGCACCGGCTCGAACACCGCGGTGACCTCGCTCGCCGGCCGCCCTCGCTGGCACAACACCGCCAGCACCTGCAGCGCGGCCAGCAGCCCGTCGCCGGTTGTGGCGAAGTCCGAGAGCACGATGTGCCCGGATTGCTCGCCACCCACGTTGCAACCGTCGCTCCGCATCCGCTCGACGACGTAGCGGTCGCCCACCCGCGTGCGCCGCAGCTCGAGCCCCAGGCCGTCCAGGTGACGCTCGAGCCCCAGGTTCGACATGACCGTGGCGACGATCCCGCCGCCGCGCACCCGCCCGTCCGCGCGCCAGCTCGCGGCGACCAGCGCCAGGAGCTGGTCGCCGTCGACCAGGTTGCCCCGATCGTCGACGAGAACCAGCCGGTCGGCGTCGCCGTCCAGGGCGATGCCGAGATCGGCGCGCTCGCGCAGCACCGTCTCGCGCAGCAGCGCCGGATGGTTCGAGCCGCAATCGGCGTTGATGTTGAGGCCGTTGGGCTCGGTGCCCAGCCGGATCACCTCCGCGCCAAGCTCGAAGAACAGGTCACCGGCGATGTGATAGGCGGCACCGTGCGCGGCATCGACGACCAGCTTGATGCCATCCAGCGTGAGGCCGCGCGGAAAGCTGCTCTTGAGGCTCTCCACGTACCGGCCGCGGGCGTCGTCGATCCTGCGCGCACGGCCGAGATCGGCCGAGGCGGGCATGCTCGCCTCGGCGACCGAGGCCATCAACCCCTCGATCTCGTCCTCGATCTCGTCGGAGAGCTTGAAGCCGTCCGGGCCGAACAGCTTGATGCCGTTGTCATGGTAGGGATTGTGCGAGGCGGAGATCATCACGCCTAGATCGGCGCGGAGCGAGCGGGTCAGGAACGCCACGGCTGGTGTCGGCATCGGGCCCACCAGCATGACGCTCATTCCCGCCGAGACGAAGCCCGCGGTGAGGGCGGGCTCCAGCATGTAGCCCGATAGCCGGGTGTCCTTGCCGATGACGACCCGGTTGCGAGGCCCGCCGCGCGCGAACATCCGCCCCGCGGCCTTGCCCACGGCGAGCGCCACCTCCGGCGTCATCGGGTGCCGATTCGCCATCCCGCGGATGCCATCGGTGCCGAACAATCTCTGGCGCATCTGACCGATCCCGATTTTTCGCTGTGCTAACCCGGCTCACCACGCGACGCTGAACAAATCGTCAGTCCCCGCACTACCACGGCACTCGGATATGTAGAGGCTCCAGCGGGGCATTGGCATTCCGATCACGGTGCGGCAGCGTTGCCGCATGAGCGGCGACGACGCCCTGCCACCTTCCGGCCACATCCAGCGGCACTGCGGAGACCGTGGCCTCGACCGGCCGGTCAGCTATGCCTCGACCGTGCCGAGGATCCGGCGCGATCTGCCGGCGACACCGGCGGACCGCCGTCGCCGTGGCCGCCCCATGGGCCAGCCCTGGCGCGGCAGGCTGATCGATCTCGAGCGGTAGTGGCACGGCTCAGCCGGCCTCGAACCCCTGCAGGACGTTCACGGCGTTGATCCCGATCTGCTCGACCGCATAGCCGCCCTCCATGACGAACAGGGTGGGCAGGCCGAGGCGCGCGATCTGTCGGCCATAGGTCAGGAAGTCCTCGCTCTCGAGCCCGAACTTCGAGATCGGGTCCTCCTTGAACGTATCGACGCCCAGCGAGACCAGCAGGATGTCCGGCGCATAGTCGGCGATCCGGGCGCACGCATCCTCGAGCGCTTCCGCCCATGCGGGAAAGCCGGTGCCCCAGGGCAGGGGATAGTTGACGTTGAAGCCCTCCCCATCCCCTGCGCCGCGCTCGTCCGCCCATCCCAGAAAGAACGGATACTCCTCGCGCGGGTCGCCGTGCAGCGACAGGAACAGCACGTCGGCTCGCTCGTAGAAGATCGCCTGCGTGCCGTTGCCATGGTGATAGTCGACATCGAGGATGGCGATCCGCTCCGCACCTCCGTCGATCAGATACTGCGCGGCGATCGCGGCGTTGTTCAAGAAGCAGTAGCCGCCATAGAGGTCGGCCGCCGCGTGGTGCCCCGGTGGCCGGCACAAGGCGAACACGGCGTCATGGCCGCCCTCCGCGAGCCGCCGCGCCGCGGTCAGCGCCACATTGGCGCTGGCCTCGGCCGCCTGCCAGGTTCCGGCCGTGATCGGCGTGCCGGCATCGAAGCTGTAGTAGCCGAGGCGGCCGTCGATCCGCTCCGGCCTGACCTGGCGCAGATTGCGGGTCGGCCAAGTCCACGGCAGCGCATCGAAATCCCTGCCGGTAGCGGACCAGTCGGCCCACGCCCGCGAGAGGAACTCGACGAAGTCGGGGCTGTGCACCCGCTCCAGCGGCGCGCGGCCGAACGTCTCCGGCGCGACGATCTCGCCGAGCCCGGTCGCCAGGACCCGGTCGCGGATCAGGAACGCGCGCCTGGGCATCTCGAAGCACGGCACCAGCTTGCCGTCGACCAGCTCCGCCCTGCCGTCCTGGAGCGCATGGAGGTCGGAGTAGACGGTCAGCATCGTCGCGCCCTTCTCGAAACGTCCCTCGACGTCCGGCCTACCGGGTGAAGCGGACGGCGAGAATGATGACATCGGCGATGTCGGTCAGCCTTGCGACATAAAGGTCGGGCAACCCCAGCGTCGCATCGGCATCGTCCAGCGCGATCCGCTCGAGCGTTGCGATGAGGTGCTCCAGCCGACGCCGGTGAAGACCCGCCATCTGCAGCAGCGGATCGACGACGAGCCCCATGAAAGTGGCGAGGAGGGCGAAGCAGGCCATCGCCGTGGCGGTGGTGGCGATGACCCGCTCCAGGCCGACATCCGGCGGGTACCAAGTGTACCAGACGGCTCCGGCCGCTGAGCCGAGCCAGAAGCCCTCGACTGCCTCACGTATGGTGAAGTGCTGCGCCAGCAGCGGCCCGAGCGTGATGGCACTCGGCGTGAGCGCCTGAATCGCGATCAACCCGAACAGCATTGCCACCGAGGCGGTGGCGAACTCCGCGACCGCATGGCGGGCATCGACATATTCGGCGATCAGACGCCGCGCGCGATGGTGCCACCCGGCCGGAGGGGGTGCCGCCGCGGTCTCGATCCGCAGCAGCTCGCGCAGCACGAGCTCGGCGATGTGGCGCGCCAGCCTGGTCTCCACGAACAGCGTTCGGCTGCCGAGCCAGGCGGCAGCCTGCGGCCGGTGTGCGCGGCGGGCGGCCCAGGCCAGCAGCCGCAGCACCAGCGTCGGTGCCACCAGCATCACGTTGAAGGGTGCCCGCAGCAGGTCCAGGCCAAGCGCCGCCCGATGCAGACGCAGCGTGCCGCGCCAGCCGAAGTGCCGTGCCGTGAACTCAGGAACCCGTGCCCGGCACTCTGCGGCATAGGCGCGGATCGCCTCCCGGTCGCTCATCCCCTATCGGTCATTCGGCTGGTGCGCGTGTTGCGCGGCTGCACGCTCATCGCCCGGACGCGTGCTTGAATGCAACTTTGGGTCTGTGTAGAGGCTCGCTGTCTCGGTCGGCCCTGCCAGCGCCGGGCGTCGAGGGAACCGCGGCGGTGTCCAATTTTCATCTATTCAATAGCCTGAACCGAAGGATCGACCGGCTTCCCTTGCTACGCGACCGTCTCTGGTCGCTCGAAAGCAAACTGCTCGAGCGCGCTTGGCGGGCCCTCGGCAGGGGCGGCCCCGACGAGGCGTCAGACCACGGCGCACAGCTGGGTCGCACACTCGGCACGCGCTCGCGCAAGAATCAGCATGTGCTGTTCAATCTCCGCATGGCCTTTCCGAACTGGTCGCGCCAGCAGATCGAGGCGACCGCACCGCGGATCTGGGGCTCGCTCGGCCGCACCCTGATGGAGTATTCGTGCCTGGGCCAGATCTGCGATCCGCGCCAGGATCGCATTCACGTGGTCGACCTGGGGGGATTGGCTCACGTCCGTGCGAGCGGTCGGCCGGGCATCTTCGTCGCTCCGCACCTCGCGAACTGGAACCTGTTCCCGGTCGCGGCCTCACGTGCCGGCATCCCGCTCACCGTGGTCTACCGGCGCCAGAGCAATCCCGCGCTCGAGCATCTGATGTCCGATTGGCGCGCCGCCCTCGGCTGCGGCTTTCTCGAGGTCGGCGAGGCATCGCGCGGCATGCTGCGCGAGCTGCGCGCCGGCCGCAGCGTCGGCCTGCTCATGGACCAGCGCTACGACCGCGGCGCGGAGGTGCCGTTCTTCGGCGTCCCGGCCGTCACCACGATGGTGCCCGCGCGTCTGGCGCTGCGGCTGGACGTGCCGCTCATTCCGGCCCGGATCGAGCGGCACGGAGGCGCGCGGTTCGTGATCACCATCTACCGCCCGCTCGAGGTCGACCGCGACCTGGATCGGGAGAGCGCGGCGCTCGACCTCACGATGCGCGTCAACGCGCTTTTCGCGAGCTGGATCCAGACGACACCCGAGCAATGGCTGTGCGTAAAGCGGCGCTGGGAGCGGCCCTATATTACGCTGCCGGGTGGCTGGCGCGTACGCGCCGCGTGAGCGGCTAGGGCCGCTCGGCGCCGACGACCGACGCCGGATCGAGCGCGCGCTCGAGATAGTTGCGCATCTCGGGCCGCCACAGGTGCCAGAGCTTCTCCAGCTCCGCGACCGGATCGCCTTCGGTCCAGTCGACGCGCAGGTCGACCAGCGGCCACGACTCGTGCTCGGCGATCAGAAGGCCGGCGGCGCGGACGGGGCCGGCCCCGCCATCGGCCGTGGCGGCATGCAACGCCGCGACCAGGCGATCGCCCAGCTCGCCCTGCGTCCGGACACACGCCTCGACCATGCGCTCGGGCACCTCGGGATCGACAAGGTGGTTGCAGATGGCGGCGCAGCGCTCGGCCTCGGCCGCACCGTCCATCCCGGAGACGTAGCGCCCATTGTGCACCGCGGTGACGCCGCTCGCGTTGATCAGCGCCACCTGCCGGTAGTCGAAGCCCTCCTCGGTGCGCGCAAAAGCGCGGATCACCGCCTCCGGGCGGTAGCCGCTCGCGAGCAGCTTCAGGGCGGCGGGACCCAGACGCGGATCGGCCATGCTCTGCACCGCGACGGCACCGACCTGGGCCTGCACGAAGGCGCATCGCCCGGTCACGGCAATGAGCGCCGAGACGACGGCCACCCCGAGCTGACCGGTCTCGGCGCAATGGGCGAGGATGGCGCAGGTCACCCGCGGGACAGCCTAGAGGCCCTTGCAGAGCCGGAGCGCGTCGTAGATCGCGGCATGAACGTTGCGCGACGAGACGGCGTCACCGATCCGTTAGAGCAGGTAGGAGCCTTGCGGGTTGGTGACCAGCTCCTCAGGCGCCCTACCGGCCATGCCCTCGACATCCACCGCACCGCCATTGCGCGATCCGCCCTTGAGCGCATGGTACAGCTCGTCCGCCGGCGTCGTGCCGTGCACGACGACCATCTGGTCGACCACGCGCTCGACCGTCTCCTCGACATACTCGTTCCAGAAGGTGGCCACCAGCCGGTTGCCCTTGCGGGGCACAGCCTGCAGCTCGAGATCGGGGGTGAGCTTGACGCCGGCCCGGTAGAGCTGGCGCAAATGGTGGGGATAGTTCGTCGCCCCGACCTCGAATCCGAGCACCCGGTCGGGCGTCACGACCTCTAGCGCCACCCGCTCGCGGGCGAGCGCCACGGCGGTCGACGGTCCCTGGTGCCAGCCGTGATCATCGTAGAGCAGGGCATTGCCGGCCGGGCCGTCACCGATCCGAGGGCCCGTCGTCATCGTCGTCGAACAGGATGCGCTGGGCCGCGCCGTCCAGGTCCTCGAACTGGCCGCTGCGGATCGCCCACAGAAATCCCGCCAGCCCGAGCAGGCCCAGGAACAGGGCGATCGGGATGAGATAGAGCAGTCCCTCCATCGACCTCAGCCACCGCGTCGCCAACCCAGGCGCGTCGAGTTGAGCACGACCAGGATCGAGCTGCTGGACATCGCAAGCGCCGCCACCAGGGGCGTCACATAGCCCAGGATGGCCAGCGGCACCGCCAGGAGATTGTAGCACAGCGACAGGCCGACATTCTGCTTCACGAGCCGCTCGGCCCGTTGGGCCACCTCGATCACCTCGATCACGGGCGCCAGCTTCGTGCCCTGGAAGACGGCATCCGCGGTGGTCTGCGCGATGTCGACGGCCGAGGACGGGGAGACGGAGACATAGGCCGCCGCGAGGGCCGGGGCATCGTTGAGCCCGTCGCCCACCATGAGCACGCGCCGCCCCTCCGCCGCCCATGCTTCGAGCCGCGCCACCTTGTCGCCGGGCGCGCAGCCCCCCTGCCACTCCTCGATGCCGATCTCGGCCGCCACGGCGCGCACCGTGGCGACCCGGTCGCCGGACAAGAGCGCCACGCAATAGCCGCGCCGCCGAAGCTCCTGCACGACGTCGCGCGCGTCGACCCGCAACGCATCGCCGAAGGCGAAACGGACCGGCGACAGGCCGGGGCGGGCGAGCCATAGCTCCGGTCCGGCCGCGTCGTCGTCCTTCGCTCCGGCCGCCCAGTCGCGGCGCCCGAGGCGCCACTCGCCCTCGGGCGCCGGCCACCGCAGGCCCAGCCCGGGCAGCTCCTCGACCCCCGGCGTGGCGATGGCCTGCGGTGCCGCCGCCGCCAGCGCCCGGGCGAGGGGATGGCGCGACGCACGGGCGATCCCCGCCGCGGCCATGAGATCGGCCTCGGAGGGACCGGGAAGCAGCGCCGGGCGACCCTCGGTCAGCGTCCCGGTCTTGTCGAACACGACCATGTCGGCACGCGCGAACCGCTCGAGCGCGGTCGCGGACTTCAGCAGGATACCCTGCCGCATGAGCCGCCCGCTCGCCAGCACTTGCACCGCCGGTACCGCGAGGCCGAGGGCGCAAGGGCAGGTGATGATCAGCACGGCGATGGCGTGCAGGAGCGCAGTCTGCCAGAGCGCGGCACCGGTCAGCGCCCAGCCGAGGAAGGTGAGCAGGGCGAGGCTGTGGACCACCGGCGCATAGGCGCGCGCGATCCGGTCGGCCAGCGCGACGAAGCGCGAGCGCCGCTGTTCCGCCAGCTCCATCAGGCGCACGATCTCGGCCAGCAGCGTGCCTTCGCCGATGGCCCGGACGCGGACGCGCAGCGGCGGCCCGAGATTGATCGTGCCTGCGAAGACGCGGTCGCCCGGCGCGATCCGCTGCGGCAGCGTCTCGCCGGTGATCAGGCTGGTGTCGAGCTCGCCGCCGCCCGCGCTGACCGAGCCGTCGACGCCGATCCGCTCACCGGTGGCGACCAGGATCTCCTGCCCGGCGTCGAGCTGCTCGGGCCGCACGCTGCGCACCGTGCCGTCCGGCAGGACGAGGCTGACCGAGGCGGCGTTCAGTGCCAGCAGCCGCTCGGCGGCGGAACGGGCGCTGCCACGGGCGCGCTGGTCGAGGTAGCGGCCGATCAGCAGGAAGAACAAAAGCGTGATCGCGCTGTCGAAATAGGCGTGCGGCCCGCCCCGGATGGTCTCGACCAAGCTCATGCCAGGCGCCAGGATCACCCCAAGCGAGATCGGCACGTCCATGTTGGTCCGCCCGGCGCGCAGGGCGGACAGCGCCGAGCGGAAGAACGGCCGGCCGGCATAGGCGATGGCCGGCAGGGCGATGAGCGCCTCGAACCAGTGCAGCAGCTCGCGCGTGGCCTCGCCCATGCCGCTGGCGTGGCCGGCCCAGACCGACACGGCGAGCAGCATCACGTTGCTGGCCGCGAAGCCGGCCACCGCGAGGCAGCGCAGCAGCTCGCGCTCGGAGCGGTTGTCGAGGGCGCGGAGACGGTCCGGATCGAACGGCACGACGTGGTAGCCGAGATCGGCGACCGCTCCGGCCAGCCGGTTGCCGCGGCCGGGATCGCCGTTCCAGCGCAGGGTCAGGCGGCGCGTGGTCAGGTTGACCCGCCCGGTCAGCAGATCGCCTTCGCGCTCCAGCCGCCGCTCGATCTTGCGGATGCAGGCACCGCAATGCACCCCCTCGACGAGCAGATGCAGCACATTGGCGCCGCTCGCCTCCTCGCGACGCACGAACGGCACGACATCGGCGCTCGGCGCGAGTTCGGCTTGCATTTCCCTGGCGCTGGCACCCACTGCGGCGACACCGGCCATGGTCAGGGCAGGACGACGCGCTGCTCGTGCACGAACAGGTCGGCGCCGCGCCGGATGGTGGCGTGCAGGTTCCACGCTCCGGGCGCCGGTCGGTCGAAGTGCGCGCGGTAGCGTCCGGGTGCTGTGGCGGTCAGCGCCACCGCGAAGTCGGCACCCTCGAAGGTGGGCCGCTCGAAATCGACGACGACGGCGGCGTCGGTCACCGGACGATCCTCGGGCCCCGTCAGCGCCAGCTCGATCTGGCCGCCCTGCTCGCCGACCTGCACCTCGAGCACGGGGTGCCAGCCCAGCTTCGCCTGGCGCGCCGCGGCCGCGAGATTCTCGTTGTAGGCGAGCCCGCGGTCATAGGGCTGATTGGCGGCCAGACCGGTCCAGGTGCTGAGCGCCACCCAGATCATCACGCCGTTGACGGCGGCGACGACCAGGAACCCCGCGACGAACAGCCAGGGGATCCAATGACCGCGCGGGCGGTCGGCCGACAGCGCCGCGCTCATCGCTTCGGGCCCCGGAAGATCGTGCCGTAGGTCGTGACGCTGCCGGAGTCGAGGTCCTTGAGCGTGAGCTCGAGATCATTCCGCTCGCCCGGCACCTCCGACCGCGGCAGCAGGACGAAGACGTGGTAGGTCGCCACCCCGTCCGGCGGCGCGGCAAGCGACACGGTCTCACCCGCTCCCTCGACGCCCTGCACCGCGAGCCGTGCGCTGCCATGCGAGGTGCCGAGCTCGTAGCTCTTGGTGGCGTGCTGCTTGTTCATCACCCGAACCGTGTAGCCGTTGCGGATGCTGCCGTCGGTCATCGTGACGAACAGGGGATTCCGGTCGGGCAGGATGTTGATATCCACGGTCGAGCGCAGCAGGAGCGCGGACAGCATGATCAGCCCGACCGCGGCCAGGATCGCGACATAAAGGAGCGTGCGAGGGCGGAAGATCCGGTAAACCGGCGCCGCCCCGGCGCTCCGCAGCTCCTGGTTTCGCTCGCTGTCATAGGCGATCAGGCGCTTCGGCCGCCCGATGCGCTCCATCACGTCGTCGCAGGCGTCGATGCACAGGCCACAGCCGATGCACTCGAGCTGGAAGCCGTCCCGGATGTCGATGCCCATCGGGCAAACCGCGACGCATTGCCGGCAGTCGATGCAGTCGCCCCGGTCCGCGAAGCTCTCGCCCTTGCGGTACTTGCCGCGCGGCTCGCCGCGCCACGCCTCGTAGGTCACCGCCATCGTGTCTTGGTCGACCAGCGAGCCCTGGATACGCGGCCACGGGCACATGTAGGTGCAGACCTGCTCGCGCGCCATGCCGGCGAGCACATAGGTCGTGGCGGTGAACAGGAACACGAAGAAGTAGACGGCACCGCTGGCCTGGCCGGTGAAGAACTCCCCCACCACCGTAGGCGCGTCGCGGAAGTACATGATCCAGGCGCCGCCGGTCAGGAACGCGATCAGCAGCCACACGGCATGCTTGAGGATGCGCTTGCGCCATTTGGCCGGCGTCCAGGGTGCCTTGTCGAATCGCATGCGCTCGCCGCGGTCGCCCTCGATCCACCGCTCGACCTGCATGAACAGGTCGGTCCAGACCGTCTGGGGGCAGGCGAAGCCGCACCAGAGCCGGCCGAACAGGGAGGTCGCCAGGAACAGCCCGAACGATGCCAGTATCAGAATGCCGGTCAGGTAGTAGACTTCCTGCGGCCAGATCTCGATGCCGAAGAAGTAGAGCTTGCCGCCCACCATGTCGGCGAGCACCGCCTGGTCGGGGGCCCCGGCCCCTCGGTTCCAGCGCAGCCACGGGGTCAGATAGTAGATCCCCAGGAGAACCGCGAGCGCCACCCACTTGATGGTCCGGAACTGCCCGCGAACGGCCTTGGCATAGACCTCGACCCGGCCGGCAAAAAGCGGTGAGGAGCGCTGCTCCGACCGCGAAAGTGCCTCCTCGCTGCGCAAGATCTCGGTGCTCATCGCGTCCCGCCCGCAAGATCGCTCCCCGACCGGCGCCGCTCGAGGATCATGATCGGTCATTGACGGCCGCAAGATGGGTTGGCCGGGCGGTCCCTGTCTCGCTCATGGCCACCGCTGCGACATCGTGCGGCACGGGCGGCGTCGTGACGGCGGATTCTAGCGCTCCAGCTTGGCGATCTCCACCGCGCAGCGGATCTCGATCGCACGCAGCACGCCGTCCGGAGGAGCCTCGCCATGCGCCTGCGGCGACCGCGCCAGCTCGGCCTGCAGGTGCTGCAGCGTTCGGGTCGAGGCCGCACCCCGGAGAAGCTCGCGCTGCAGCTCCACGAGCCTGTCGAGCAGGGCCGTGCCGCGCCGCATCGCCCTGCGTCGGCGCTCCTCGGCCGGGGGCGGGACGTCCTGGAGCGCCAGAAGGCCCGCTGCCGGCACGGACGGTGCGGCTGGAGCCGCCGCCCTCGTCGCCGACGGGAGCACGAACGCGGGAGCATGGCCGGCCCGCGCGCCCGATGTCGCCTTGGCCACCCCGGGATGGGTAGTGCCCGTCACACGCATGTCCCGATGCCCTCGTGCGGTCGGTCCCGATCTTGGCCCGGCGCGATCAAGGATCGGTTAACCGGGAGGAGCGACAATGCGGGCATGAGCAGATGGAGCGGATCCTCTCGCCACGCTTGGCCGGGCCTGGGCGGCATCGCGGCCCTGCTGGCCGTTCTGCTCTCGCTGCCCGCCGCCTCGGCGTCCCGGGTCAAGGACGTCGCCGACTTCGAGGGCGTGCGAACCAACATGCTGGTCGGCTACGGCCTCGTCGTCGGCCTGAACGGGACCGGCGACAGCCTGCGCAACTCGATGTTCACGCAGGAGAGCCTCGTCGCGATGCTCGAGCGGCTGGGCGTCAGCACGCGCGGCAACGCGCTCAATACCAAGAACGTCGCCGCCGTGATGGTCACGGCCACACTGCCGCCCTTCGCGCGCCAGGGCAGCCGGATCGACGTGGCAGTGAGCTCGCTCGGCGACTCCAAGTCGCTGCTCGGCGGCACGCTGCTGGTCACGCCGCTCCTGGGTGCGGATGGCGAAGCCTATGCGGTGGCGCAGGGCCCGCTCAGCGTCGGCGGCTTCGAGGCCAGGGGCGAGGCCGAGACCGTGACCCGGGGCGTGCCGACCGCGGCGCGCGTTCCCGGCGGGGCCATCGTCGAGCGTGAGGTGCCGTTCGCGCTCGACGAGCTGTCCCAGATCCGGCTGGCGCTGCGCAACCCCGACTTCACCACCGCCGAGCGCGTCGCCAGTGCGTTGAACGGCCTTCTCGGCGGTGCCACCGCCCGGGCGATCGATTCGGCGACCGTGGCCCTGGCCGTGCCGCCGGCCTATCGCGGCCGCGTGGCGCAGCTGCTCGGCGAGATCGAGCAGCTGCCGGTCGAGCCCGACACCGCGGCGCGGATCGTGATCGACGAGCGCGCCGGCATCATCGTCATGGGCGAGAACGTGCAGATCAGCCGGGTGGCGGTGGCGCAGGGCAATCTCACCGTCCGCATCAGCGAGACGCCTCAGGTCTCCCAGCCCAACCCGCTCGCCGATGGGCGGACCGTCGAGGTGCCGCGCACCGATATCGAGGTCGACGACCAGGCCGGCAACCGCATGGTGGCGCTGGAGCCCGGCGTCACGCTCAAGGACCTGGTCGACGGCCTCAACGCGCTCGGCGTCGGGCCGCGCGACCTGATCGGCATCTTGCAGGCGATCAAGGCGGCCGGTGCCTTGCAGGCCGAGATCGAGGTGATCTGATGCTGGCACCGGGAACGGTCCATACGCCAGGGGCGCCCGGCAAGGCGGAGCCACGGCTCGACGCGATGCGGCGTGCGGCCGCCGACTTCGAGGCCGTGTTCCTCGGCCAGATGCTGGCGGAGCTTACGGCGGATCTCGGCGCCGAAGGGCCACTGGGCAGCGGCGAGGACCCGTTCGGCGCCATGCTGCGCGACGAATACGCCAAGCTCATCGGCCGACAGGGCGGCATCGGCATCGCCGACGCCGTGCTGCGCCAGCTCCTCGGTGGGCAGGAGGTCCGATGAGCGCCGAATCGCGGGTCGCGGTCCTGGTGATGCTGATGCGCCAGCTGCAGGAGGTGATGCGGGCCGAGAACGGGCTCCTGCGTGACCTCAAGCTGGCCCGGCTGCGGGAGCTCCAGGCCGAGAAATCGGCGCTGGCGACGAGCTACGAGCTCGAGCTGCGCCGTCTTCGCGAGGCGCCAGGGCTCCTGAGCGCGCTCGATCAGGATGCAAGGCGGCTGCTCGAGGACAGCATGCGCGAGTTTCAGCGCTCCGTGCGGGCCAACGCCGATCGGTTGCGCAGCGCGCGATCCCTGGTGGAGGCGCTGGTGCAGACGATCGGGCAGGGGTCGCTCGGGCCGGACCGGCGCTATGCCGGCGGAGCCGCCACGGCAGACGAGCGGGCCGCGCGCGTGATCGCCGTGGCCTTCGACCGGCGCTGCTAGGAGGGCGCGATGTCGCTGAACGCCGTCCTCTCCAACGCGCTGAGCGGCCTGTCCGTCGCGCAGAACGCGCTCGCGGTCACCGCCAACAACGTCGCCAACGTCAACACCGAGGGCTATTCGCGGCAGGTAGCGCAGCAGGAGGCGGTGATGCTCGACGGCCGCGGTGCCGGTGCGCGCGCCCTGCCGACCACGCGTGCCGTCGACGAGCTGCTCGCGGGGCGGGAACGCGAGCAGGCGGGCCGGGTCGGCCGCAGCGACGTCCTGGACGGACTGCACGCTCAGATCCAGGAGCGCCTGTTCGGGGCACCCGGCGATGCCGGCCGCGGTCTCGCGGCGCGCCTGACCGCGCTCGCCGCAGCCGCCGAGTCGCTGGCGAACGGCCCGCAGGAGGCGGGCCTCGCCGCCGGTTTTCTCGGTGCCGCCGACGATCTCGCGCGCGAGATCCGCGCCGCGGGGCAGGAGGTCCAGGCCCTGCGCAAGGAGATGGATGCCCGGGTCGGCGGCACGATCTCGGCCGTCAACGCCGCCTTGCGCGATCTCGCCGATCTGAACCGGGCCCTGCTGCGCAACGGCGCCATGCCGGACCTGCTGGACAGGCGCGACCGGATGATAGCCGGCCTCGCGGAGCAGCTCGATCTCTCGGTGGCGTTCGGCGAAAAGGGCACGGTCACCCTCTACGCGGGCGGCGGCCTGCCGCTGCTCGATGGCGGGCCGCGCCAGCTCGTCTACGCCCCGGCGGCCACAGTCGATGCCGTGACCAGCTTCGGCGCGATCCGCGTCTTCGACGCGGACGAGATCGACTCAGGCACCGGCCAGCCACTGCCCGGTGCCGTCGGCCCTACGCTGGTGAGTGGCGGCGTCCGGGCGGAGCTGTCGCCCGAGCTGCTCGCGGACGCCGTCCCCGATTCTGCCCAGCGCATCGTCTCGCCGCTGCGCAGCGGTCGCCTGCAGGGCCTCCTGGAAGCGCGGGACTCGGTGCTGCCGGATCTGGCCGACGAGCTCGGCGAGCTGGCCGAGGCCGCCCGCTTCGCGCTGAACGCGGCGCACAATTCGGCCAACGCCCGGCCACCGCCGGGCGAGCTCCTCGGCACGCGCGCCGACACGGGCGCGTTCGCCGCGGCCGCACGCAGCGGCACCGGCTATGTCGCCGTGATCGACCGCGCCACCGGTGCGGTTGCCGCGACCATCGCGGTCGACGTCGGCGGAGCGCCGGACGCGGCCGGCCTCGCGGCCGAGCTGGCGGCCGGGCTCGGCACCTACGGCACGGCCGGCCTCGCCGCCGATGGCAGGCTCGAGATCCGGGCGGCGAACGGTTACGCACTGGCCCTGAGCGAGGGCGACAGCTCGATCACGGCACCCGATGAAGCGGGGCATGCGCGCCCGCAGGGCCTCGCCCATTTCTTCGGCCTCAACGACCTGTTGGTGCAAGGCGATGGCGGGCCCACGGATCTGCGCCTGCACGCGGATCTCGCCGCCGATTCCTCCCGGCTCGCGCGAGCGCGGCTCGACGTCGAGCCCGGGCCGCCGCCGACCAGCCGGCTCGGGGGTGCAGGTGACAATCGCGGCGCCCAGGCGCTCGCGGCCGCGTTCGAGGCCACGACCGCGACCGTGGCGCGCGGGGCGCTGCCGGGCGGCCCGTTCCGGCTGGCCGACTATGCCGCCGAGCTGGTCGCGGTGCACGCGGTCGCGGCCGAGCGCGCCGGCGACGCGGCCGCCTCGAGCCGTGCCCTGGCCGAGGATCTGGCGGCGCGCCGCTCCGCCGTCTCCGGGGTGAGCCTGGACGAGGAGCTGTCGCGGCTGATCCTGTTCCAGGAAGCCTACAGCGTGTCGGCACGCGTGCTCGCGATCACCGACCAGCTGTTCGACGAGCTCCTGGCCGTCGCCGACTAGGAGCCCGCAGCATGGCCCTTCGCATCGGGGATCTCGCCCACAGCCAGAGGCTGATCGCCACCATGGGCGGCGTCCGGGCGCGCCTCGTGGACGATCAGGCCGCAGCCGCCTCCGGCAAGGCGGCGGCCAGCTACGATCGGATCGCCGACCGGGCCGGCGAGCTGTTGCGGGTCCGCGACGCCAGCGCGGTGCGCTCCGCGCTCGCCGAGCGCAACGAGCGGCTCGGGCGCGAGCTGCAGCTCATGGACGGCGCCCTCGGTGCCGTCGTGGACATCGCCTCGCGGGCACGCGTTGCCGTGCTGCAGCGGCTGGACGGCGGGCTCGGCGACGCGGTGCCGCTGGAGGGCGAGATCGACTCCCTGCTGGCGCAGGTCGAGGACGCGCTGAACATGCGCTTCGACGGCCGCTACCTGTTCGGCGGGACGCGGACGGACGCCCCCCCGGTCAGCCTGCCCGCGACGCCTGCGACCACGGCCGATCCGACCCTGTACTATCGCGGCGATCAGGTGCGCCTCTCCGTCCGCGCCGACCTCGGCGTCGAGCTGACCTACGGCGTCACCGCCGACGCCGCCCCGTTCGCCGAGCTGATCGCGGCGCTCGGGCAGGCCAGGGCCGCCCACCTGGCGGACGACGGCGCCGGGCTGGCTGCTGCCGCCGCCGGCCTGGAGACGGCGCTCGACGGCCTGACCGACCTGCGCGCGCAAGCTGGCGTCGCGGCGGCCCAGCTGGAGTCCGTCACCGAAGGCCAACGCTCGGCGCTGCTCTACCTCGACGAGGTGACGAGCTCGATCGAGGACACCGACCTCGCGGCCACGCTCACCCGAATCGCGAACGACCAGGCCGGGCTCGAGGCCGCCTACGCGGTGACCGCGCGTTTGGCCTCGCTCTCGCTCGCGGACCATCTGCGGTGAGCGACGGCACGACCTTCCGACCGTGCCGCCGGCGCGGCGAGCAGCGGAGAGCGACGATGGACGAGCTCGACCACGACCGGGCGATCGCGCCGGAGCCGCCCACGGGTGAGGCCGGCTGGTGCCGAGACAAGCAGGCGATCCGGTTTCCGCTCGGCCTGCCCGGCTTTCCCGGCGCCACCCGCTTCACCCTGGAGCGGGCCGGGCGCTGGCCCGAGCGTCTCCTGGTCATGCGCTCGCTTGAGGATCCGGGCATCCGCTTCCTGATGCTGCCCTGCGCCGGCGCCACCTTGCCCCTGGACCGCGCCGAGCTCGAGGCGGCCTGCAGCCGCCATGGCCTCGATGTCGCGCAGGTGGCGGTGCTGCTGGTCGTCAGCCTGCAGCCGGGCGAAGAGAGCGCCGCCGTGTCCGGCCTGTGCGCCAATCGCCGCGCGCCGGTGCTCCTCGACACCAGCCGGGCGCTCGGCGTCCAGCACGTGCTCGACAATCCGGGCTACGCCGTCCGCTGGCCGCTGGCGCACGCCGCCTGAACCCACCTCGGGCGTTGTCCGCGGGCGCGCTTCTGCCCATAGATCCAGATCGTGACGTGCGACGACGGATCGGTGGCCGATGCCCAAGCGCGATCGTGATTTCTGGCGGCGGCTGGTTCCGGTGCTCGCCCTCGCCATTCCGGCCCTGCTCGCGCTTGCCTTCCCGGCGACCGCTGTGGCGCAGGCGATGTCCGTGGACCCGCGGCGCGGCGTGATCACCATGGCGCCGCTGCTCGAGCGCACCACGCCGGCCGTGGTCAACATCTCCGTGCTCGGCCGGGAGGCCGGCTCCGACAATCCCCTGTTCCAGGATCCGTTCTTCCGGCGGTTCTTCGACCTGCCGGCGCGGCCCCAGCGCCGCTCGATCAGCGCGGGCTCCGGCGTGATCGTCGACGCGCGGCGTGGCCTCGTCCTCACCAACCATCACGTCGTCCGGGCCGCCGAGCGCATCACCGTCACGCTGAAGGACCGCCGCGACTTCACCGCGGAGCTGGTCGGCAGCGACCCGGCGACCGACATAGCGCTCCTGCGCATCCCGGCCGAATCCCTGACCGCACTGCCGTTCGGCGACAGCGATTCGCTCGAGGTCGGCGATCTGGTCATAGCGATCGGCAACCCGTTCGGCCTCGGCCAGACGGTGACCTCGGGGATCGTGAGCGCGCTCGGCCGCAGCGGGATCACCAACGGCAATTTCGAGGATTTCATCCAGACCGACGCCTCGATCAACCCAGGCAATTCGGGGGGTGCCCTCATCAGCTCCAAGGGCGAGCTGGTCGGGATCAACACGGCGATCCTCGCACCCAGCGGCGGCAATGTCGGCATCGGCTTCGCGGTGCCCGCCAACATGGCACGGGCGGTCATGGACCAGGTGCTCCGCTTCGGCTCGGTGCGCCGCGGCCGCATCGGCGTGGTGATCCAGGACCTGCAGCCCGAGGCGGCAGAGCATCTCGGCCTGGCATCCGACCAGGGCGCGCTGATCGCCCGGGTCGAGCCCGCCTCGCCGGCCGAGCATGCCGGGCTGCGGGCGGGCGACGTGGTGCTGACGGTCGACGGCCATCAGGTCCACGGCTCGGGCGAGCTCCGCAACCGCATCGGCCTGGTCGAGGCGGACCAGGACGTCCGGCTCGAGATCCTCCGCGACGGGCGGCAGCAGAACGTGAGCGTGCGCGTCTCGCCGGCGCGCTCGGGCGAGACCGACGCCGGCGGCCCGGCGAGGCTCGGCGGCGCGCGCCTGGGCGCGATCCCCTCCGATCATCCGGCCTATGGTCAGATCGACGGCGTCTTCGTCGCCGCGGTGCAGCGGGGCAGTCCCGCGGCGGTGGCAGGGCTGCGCCGCGGCGACATCATCCTCGGCGTCGACGGCCAGCCCGTCGCCTCGATCGAGGAGCTGGACGACGCGCTCGCGCAGGCGTCCGGGCGGGTCGAGCTCGACCTGCTGCGCGGCAGCCGTCAGCTGGCGCTGGTCATCGGCTAAGCACGGGATTGTCACCGGCCGCGCGCTGGCCTACATCGTGACCCATCTCAACGGGGTGTCCGGGCTTGCCCGGGCTGAGAGGCGCTGCGGCGCAACCCGTCGAACCTGATCCGGCTCATACCGGCGAAGGGATTTGAGATGCCGGGCCGCGCCGGGCACCCCGATCCCCCTCGCCGCAGACATGTCGAGGTGGGGATGGCGTCCAGTACGCAGGGCGGCGAGCGCGGCGGGGTCCGGGTGGCGCTCACGATCGCCGGCTCGGACAGCGGTGGCGGTGCCGGCATCCAGGCCGATCTGAAGAGCTTCTCCGCACTCGGGGTCTACGGCGCCTCGGTGATCACAGCGCTCACCGCGCAGAACACGCTGGGCGTGCAGGGGATCGAGCCGATCGACCCGGCCTTCGTCCGCCGGCAGATGGACTCGGTGTTCGCCGACCTGCGCGTCGACGCGGTGAAGATCGGCATGCTCGGCGGGCCGGAGACCGTCGCGGCCGTGGCCGACGGCCTTCTCGCCTGGCGCCCGCCGAACATCGTCCTCGATCCGGTGATGGTGGCCAAGGGCGGCGACCGGCTGCTGCGCGACGAGGCCGTCGCCGCCCTGCGCGAGCGCCTTCTGCCCCTGGCCGATCTGGTCACGCCCAATCTGCCCGAGGCCGGTGCGCTGCTGGATCGACCGGCACCGACGGACCAGGCGAGCATGGTGGCCGCCGCAGCCGAGCTGCGGGCGCTCGGGCCGGCCGCGGTGCTGCTCAAGGGCGGCCATCTCGAGAGCGAGGTGAGCCCGGACCTGCTCGATATAGGCGGGGAGCGGATCTGGCTCGAGGCACCTCGCATCGCCACGCGCAACACGCACGGCACGGGCTGCACGCTGTCGGCAGCGATCGCCGCCCTGCTTGCCGCCGGCCGCCCCCTGCCCGCCGCCACCGGCGAGGCCAAGGCTTGGCTCACGCAGGCCCTGCTCGCCGCCGATGCGCTGCGCCTGGGCCACGGCATCGGCCCCGTCCACCATTTCCATGCGCTCTGGCGGCACCCCGAGCATGGCTGAGCGGGGTCTGGGCGTCGCGGTCGGCATCCCGGGCCTGGCCCTGGACGGCATGCCGCTGTTCGACCGGTTTCGGTTCCAGCTCGAGGCGGGCCGCTGGACCTGCCTTCTGGGGCCATCGGGCATCGGCAAGACCACGCTGCTGCGCGTCGTCGCCGGCCTGCAGCCCGGTGGGCTGGTGCTGGCAGACGATGGCTCGGATCTGCGGCGCAGGATCGCCTGGATGGCGCAGCAGGACCTGCTGCTGCCCTGGCTGAGCGTGCTCGACAACGTCCTGCTCGGCCCCAGGCTGCGCGGTGCGAGCCGGGCGGAGCTGCGCCGCCTGCGAGCGCCGGCGCAGGCACTGCTGGCACGGGTCGGCCTCGGCGACCGCGCGGATAGCCTGCCCGCGACGCTCTCGGGCGGGATGCGGCAGCGCGCGGCCTTGGCGCGGACGCTGATGGAGGATCGCCCGGTCGTGCTGATGGACGAGCCGTTCTCTGCGCTGGATGCGATCACGCGCCACCGGCTGCAGGACCTCGCCGCCGAGTTGCTCGCGGGCCGGACCATCCTGCTCGTGACCCACAGCCCGCTCGAGGCCCTGCGGCTCGGGCACCGGGTGTTCGTCCTCAGCGGCCGGCCGGCCCAGGCGCGCGGGCCGCTGCTCCCGCGCGGC
>JBGAKU010000068.1:0-22587 GCA_044224255.1 Geminicoccaceae bacterium | reverse complement strand
AGGGTCAGATAGCGCACGCCGGCTTTGGCGCAGGCCTCCACGACCCGGCGGACGGCCTCGGCGCCGCGACGATGGCCGTAGGCCGGCGGCATGCCGCGCGAGCGGGCCCAGCGGCGGTTGCCGTCCATGATGATGGCGACATGCAGCGGCGGTGAGGCGGCGACCGCGTCCCGATGCAGTGGCTCGCTACGCACGCTGGCTCGCCATCAGACCTGAAGAATGTCCTTTTCCTTGTGGTCGAGCAGCTGGTTGACGGCTTCGATATGCTTGTCCGTAACCTTCTGGACCTCGTCGGACCAGTGCTTGTGCTCGTCCTGGGAGATGTCGCCGTCCTTCTCCAGGCGCTTCAGATTGTCCATGCCGTCCCGGCGCACATTGCGGACGGCCACGCGCGCCTGCTCGGCATATTTGTGCGCCACCTTGACCAGCTCGTTGCGACGCTCCTGCGTCAGCTCCGGCAGAGGCACACGGATCAGCTGCCCGTCGACGGCAGGGTTGAGGCCGAGCGAGCTGGTGCGGATCGCCTTCTCGACTGCCTTCACCATACCGCGATCCCAGACCTGCACGGTGAGCATCCGCGGCTCGGGAACATTGACCGTGCCGACCTGGGTGAGCGGAAGCTCCGAGCCATAGGCCTCGACCACGATCGGCTCGAGCAGGCTCGCACTCGCCCGGCCGGTCCGCAATCCCTGGAGTTCCTTGCGCAGGACCTCGAGCGCACTGTCCATGCGCTTCTTGAGGTCCCCCAAGTCGGGCTGACCGCCACTCATGCCGTCGCCTCCTCGGTGATGATGGTGTGGGGGCCCTCGCCGCGCAGCACGCGCGCGAACGAGCCCGGAGCATGCACGGAAAACACGATGATGGGAATGCTACTCTCCCGTGCCAGGGAAATCGCCGAGGCGTCCATCACCTTGAGGTCACGCGACAGCACGTCGAGATAACTCAACCGCTCGTATCGGCGGGCGTCCGGATCGCGACGCGGGTCGGCGGAGTAGACGCCGTCGACCTGGGTCCCCTTGAGGATGGCGTCGCACTCGAGCTCGGCCGCACGCAGGGCCGCCGCGGTGTCGGTGGTGAAGTAGGGATTGCCCGTGCCGGCGGCGAAGATGACGATCCGCGACTTCTCCAGATGCCGGACGGCGCGCCGCCGGATGTAGGGCTCGCAGACCGCCGACATCGGGATCGCCGACATGACGCGGGTCGGGATCCCGGTCTGGTGCTCGATCACGCTCTGCACCGCCAGCGCGTTGATGACGGTGCCGAGCATGCCCATGTAGTCGGCGGTCGTCCGCTCGACGCCCGCCGCGGCGAGGGTCCCGCCACGGATGATGTTGCCGCCGCCGATCACCAGGCACAGCTCGACGCCCATGCCGTGGACGGCGGCGCAGTCGTCGGCGAGCTGCCTGAGCACGCGCCGGTCATGGCCGAACTCGCCGTCGCCGAGGAGCGCCTCGCCCGACATCTTGAGCAGCACGCGGCGGTACCTCGGCCCGAGGCCTGCATCCTCCGTCATCGCCGGGGCTCCGCTCGCTGTGTTGGCCGTGATACTTGCGCGAAGTGCCGGATCAGACCCCGGCGAGCTGAGCTACCTCGGCGGCGAAATCGTCGTCGCCCTTCGCCACGCCCTCGCCGAGCGCGAGCCGGACGAAGTCGATCACCTGGATCGGGTGGCCGAGCTCCTTCGCGATCGCCTGGATCGCTTCCTTGACCCGCTTGTCGGTGTCGATCACGAACACCTGCTCGAGGAGGACCGATTCCTCGTAGAACTTGCGCACGCGGCCCTCGACCATCTTCTCGATGATGTTCTCGGGCTTGCCGGACGCACGGGCCTGGTCGGCATAGATCGCACGCTCGCGCTCGAGCACGGCGGGATCGACGCGATCGGCGCTCACGGCCTGCGGGTTGGTCGCCGCCACATGCATGGCGAGCTGCTTGCCGGTCTCGCCGACCCGCGCGCCGTCACCGGTCGACTCCAGCGCCACCAGAACTCCCAGCTTGCCGAGGCCGGGAGCGAGCTGGTTGTGCAGGTAGCCGGCCACGGCACCGTTGGAGACCTCGAGATAGGCCGTGCGGCGGAGATTGATGTTCTCGCCGATCACCGCGATCGCCTGGGTGATCTCCTCGGCGACCGTGCGGCCGGTCTCGGGGACCTGCGCGGCCTTCAGGGCATCGATGTCGCCCTTCGCGCCGGGTGCCAGCGCCGCGATCCGGCGGACGAGCTCCTGGAACGTCTCGTTGCGCGCGACGAAGTCGGTCTCGGCGTTCACCTCGACCAAGGCACCGGCGTTCCCGGCCAGCGCCATGCCGATCAGGCCCTCGCTCGTCACGCGGCTGGCCTTCTTCGCCGCGGCCGCAAGGCCCTTCTTGCGCAGCCAATCGGTCGCCGCCTCGACGTCGCCCGCGGCTTCCGACAGCGCGCGCTTGCAGTCCATCATGCCGGCGCCGGTCCGCTCACGGAGCTCCTTGACCAGCGCGGTCGTGATCTCAGCCATTCTCGAACAATCCTTGTGTGCGGGCGGCCCACTCAGCTCGCGGGCGCCGCGGCAGGCTCCTCGGCAGCGATGGGCATCTCCTCGGCGCCCGGTACCGGCAGCTCCTCGATCTCACCCAGATCCTCGATCTCGCCGACGTCGATGCCCGAGGCGGACATCTCGGCCTGAATGCCGTCGAGCACGGCCGCGACCACCAGATCGCAATAGAGGTTGATGGCACGGCTGGCATCGTCGTTGCCGGGGAACGGGAACTTCACCTTCCTCGGGTCGCTGTTGCTGTCCAGCACGGCGACGACCGGGATACCCAGCTTGGTCGCCTCCTGAACCGCGATCTCCTCCTTGTTCGTGTCGATCACGAACAGCATGTCGGGCAGGCCGCCCATGTCCTTGATGCCACCCAGAGCCCGCTCGAGCTTGTCGCGCTCGCGGCTCAGGTTCAGCAGCTCCTTCTTGGTGAAGCCGTGCTGGATGGCCGGGTCGGCGAGCTGCGCCTCCAGCTCGCGCAGGCGCTTGATCGACTGCGAGATCGTCTTCCAGTTGGTCAGCATGCCGCCGAGCCAACGATGGTTCACGTAGTACTGACCACAGCGGCGGGCGGCGGTGGCCACCGGCTCCTGCGCCTGGCGCTTGGTGCCGACGAACAGCACGCGGCCACCGCTCGCCACCACGTCCCGCACCGCCGTCAGCGCCCGGTGCAGCATGGGCACCGTCTGGGTCAGGTCGAGAATGTGGACGCCGTTGCGGACGCCGAAGATGTACTGCGCCATCAGCGGGTTCCACCGCCGGGTCTGATGGCCGAAGTGGACGCCGGCCTCGAGGAGCTGGCGCATGGTGTAGGTCGGGAAGGGCATCGAAGGATCCAGTACCGGTTGGTCCGCCGCGGGAAGTGGACCGACGCTAGGGTCGGCCACCGGTCATAGGAGGGCGCACGCCCGCCGCCCGCGTGTGAGGTGGCGGGGGTTTAGCTTGCGCTCCCGCTCTTGGCAAGCGCCGCCACCGCGCCATCCGGCACTTCCTTATGCTCGTCGATCTCGCCGAACGGCAGGCTCATGCCGATCTCCGGCCACGACAGCATCGCCTCCCGCCTCTCGACCACTTCGCCCGCCCAGACCCAGTCCGTGCCGCGGATGCCCCGGCACGGACTGGTCAGCAGCGTAGGTCGCACTGCCCACTAGCCTCCAGGTGGAACGGTTGCCGTCGTACAATTCACTTTTCGTTCGTGACAAATGGGGCGCATGCTTGCCGTGATTTCAACCGCCACGGGGAGACTATTGCCATGCCCCGCTTTACCACCGTCGCCACCCTCCTGGCGCTGGCGGCGCCTGCCCATGCCGCCACGATCGAGCTGCGCGGGCCCGGTCAGCCTCGCCCCCAGCCAGGTCGCCCGCACCCTGGTCAGCAACGCCGGGACGTCGCCGTACAGCTGCCGCGCCGAGGTCCTGCGCGGCGCGGTGCAGGAGGGCGGCTTCGTCCAGCTCAGCTGATAGGCGAGCGCGTTCAGCCTGCCTGCGGCACAGATGCGCGAGGTGCTCCACCTGACCCTCGAGACCGCCGCCAGCCGCACCGGCCTGGCGCTGGTGAGCATGCAGGGAACGGAGTAGCGCCGGCTCAGGTTGGCCTGTCGCTGGTGGTCTTGCCGAGCGACTGCCGCAGTTCATCCGGGAGCGGGCCGCATTCCTTCACCAGCGCGTCCCAGTCGGGCGGCGGGTCGCCGCGCTCCAGCTTGGCACAGAACACGGCATAGGGGTCGTTTCGGGCGCCGCGCGTTCGCAGCGTGGTTTCGTCATTGAGCCAGGAGAAGACGATGATCCGCGCCCGACCGTGGTAGCGGAAGAACAGGCGGAAGCGCTGGAAGAACCTGACCCGGAACCAGTCGCGGTAGGCCTTGCCCAGCGTGTTGCCTTGCCGGTACTCGGGCCGTGTCGGGTCGGCGGGGACGATCTCCAGGACCAGTCGCGCCACCGCCGCGAGCAGCTTGACGTTGGCGTTCGCGCGAAATCCGGTCGGGTCTGCCGCCTTGGCTTTGCCGCAGGCCGTCGCCAGCGCGCGAAGCTGGTCGACGAGGCCTTTGTGAAACAGGAGAAGCCAACCGTTGACCCGCAGTGGCGGCGTCTGCTGTGCCCGTGGCCCCGGCACCACTGGCTCGACCTAGATCGCCACGTCGCCTTCGAGTCGGTCCTCGAGATCGACCTCGACCTCGTGCGCGGCCTCGCGCAATGCTGAGAGCAGCTCGGCCGGCAGGCCACCGACATTGCGCCCGGCGGCGACGTCCCGCTCGACCAGCGACAACAGGCCGTCCAGCGCCGGATCGGCGTGCTCAGCATCGCGCACCGGCTCCACCACCACCTCGCCCGCGCGCAACAGCCAACGCACCCGGTCGCCATAGCCGATGCCGAGCGCGCTGCGCACGGCGGCCGGAACCGTGGTCTGTCCCTTGGCGGTGACGGTGCTCTCGTCCAAGACCATGCTCGACATCGCCGACCTACGCCGTTGAACGACCCTTAAGGTAAGGAAACGCCCTTACAACGTCAATCTGCCGGTGGCACCCCTCAGTTCTGCAGCGCCACGTCGCGCACAGTGACCACGCCCGCCATCCGCTCGACGTCGAGGCGCTGCCCGCTGGCGAGCAGGAAGTCCTCGGGCAGGGAGAGAACCGCATCCTCGGCGCCGGGGACCGGCACGACGAGGCGGATTCGCGCGCCGCCGTTCCCCTGCCGCTGGAGCATCTCGCGGAGCCGCGCGGCCACATTGGGCGCAAGCAGCGTGATCTCGACCATCGCCCGCGCGGAATCGACCACCTCCTCCAGCTTCTGGATCCGTTGCGCCGTGAGCCGCAGATTGTCGCCGTCGACGCGGGCGTCGACCTCGAAGTAGAGCGGGGCGGTGCCGTCGAGCAGCTCGCGGGCCTGGCCCATCAGCTCGCTGAAGGCGGTGATCTCGAACTGGGCCGCGGCATCCGAGACGATCAAGCGGACCAGGCGCGTCCGCTCGGTGACCCGCTCCTGCTTGCTGACCACGACGCCGGCGAGCTTGAACCGGCCACCCTCGCCCGCGACCGCGCTCAGCCGGTCGCCGCTGACCACGCCCAGACGCTGCAGGGCGGTGCGGTATCCGTCCAGCGGATGCGCCGACAGATAGAGGCCGAGAACGTCGAACTCCATCTGCAGCCGCTCCAGGGCGGGCCAGTCCTCCACCTCAGGCAGGGCGGGCTTGGGCACCTGGGCCATGCCACTGCCGCCGAACAGGCTCACCTGATCGCTCTGCGCCGCCTCGGCCGCGGCGGCTGCGTAGCGCAGGAGCGGGTCGGCGCCATCGGCCACGCGCTTACGGTTTGGCCCGAGCGAATCGAGGGCACCCGCCCGCGCCAGGCTTTCCAGTAGCCGCTTGTTGATCACGCGGGTGCCGAGACGGGCCATCAGATCGGCCAGATCCGCGAACGGGCCGTTGGCGACCCGCTCGGCCACGAGCAGATCCGTCGCCGACGCGCCGACGCCCTTGATCGCCGCCAGGGCGTAGCGCACGCCCGCACCCTCCGTGCCATCCTCAACCAGAAAGCGAGACGCCGAGTGGTTCACGTCGGGCGGGTAGAGGGGAATGCCGCGACCGCGCATCTCCTGGCGATAGGCCGCGAGCTTCTCCTGATTGCCGGATTCCGTGGTCATCGCCGCGGCGAAGAACTCGACCGGGTGGTTCGCCTTGAGCCATGCCGTCTGATAGGCGAGCAGGGCATAGGCGGCGGCGTGGCTCTTGTTGAAGCCGTAGGAGGCGAACTTGGCGACGGCATCGAAGATCGTGTCCGCAAGCTTGCCCTCGATGCCGCGCTCGACGGCACCATGGACGAACGTCTCCGCTGCGCGTCCATCTCGGCCTTGATCTTCTTGCCCATGGCGCGGCGGAGGAGATCGGCGCCGCCGAGCGTGTAGCCGGCGAGCTGCTTGGCGATCTCCATCACCTGCTCCTGGTAGATGATCACGCCGTTGGTCTCGGCCAGCAGCGGCTCCAGGAGCGGGTGCATGTAGCTGGGGTCCTCGACCCCATGCTTGACGTTGGTGTAGCGCGGGATGTTGTCCATCGGGCCCGGCCGATAGAGCGACACCATGGCGATGATGTCCTCGAAGCAGTCCGGCTTCAGCTTGCGCAGCGCGTCGCGCATGCCTGCCGATTCGAGCTGGAACACGCCCTGCGTCTCGGCGCTCGGGACAGAAGCTCGTAGGAGCCGGCATCGTCGAGCGGCAGGGCCGCCAGCGAGAGCGCGGTGCCGCGCTCGTTCACCAGGCGCTCGGCATGCTCGAGCATGGTCAGGGTCGACAGGCCCAGAAAGTCGAACTTCACCAGCCCCGCCTTCTCGACGTCCTTCATGTTGAACTGGGTCGAGGGCATCAGCGCGCGCGGGTCGCGATAGAGCGGGACCAGCTCCTCGAGCGGCCGGTCGCCGATCACGACGCCGGCGGCGTGGGTCGACGCATTGCGCGGGAGACCCTCGAGCTTCAGCGCGATGTCGATCATCCGCGCGACGCCCAGGTCCGAATCGCGGGCCTCCTTGAGCCGCGGCTCGAGCTCGATCGCCTGGGCGAGCGTGACCGGGTTGGCAGGGTTGTGCGGGACGAGCTTGCAGATGCGGTCGACCAGGCCGAACGGCAGCCCGAGCACGCGGCCGACATCCCGCAGCGCCGCGCGCGCCTGCAAGGTGCCGAAGGTGATGATCTGAGCCACCCGGTCCGCGCCAAAGCGGTCGCGGACATAGGCGATGACCTCGCTGCGCCGGTCTCGCAAAGTCGATGTCGAAGTCCGGCATCGACACGCGCTCGGAGTTCAAGAAGCGCTCGAACAGCAGGCCGAAGCGCAAGGGGTCGAGATCGGTGATGTCCAGGCTCCAGGCGACCACCGAGCCCGCACCGGAGCCGCGCCCGGGTCCGACCGGCACGCCGTGGGCCTTCGCCCACTTGATGAAGTCGGAGACGATCAGGAAGTAGCCCGGGAACTTCATCTGGGCGATGACGTCGAGCTCGTAGACCAGCCGCTCGCGATAGCCGCGCCGCCTCCGCCTTCGCTCGGCATCGTCCATGCCATCGTGCCAGACCGATTGCCCGAGGCGCCGCTCCAGGCCCTCCGCAGCCTGGCGTCGCATCTCCGCTTCCTCGTCATCGGCGAACGAGGGTAGGATCGGATCGCGGGCGGGTGCAACGAACGCACAGCGGCGCGCGATCGTCAGGGTATTGGCGATCGCCTCGGGCAGGTCGGCGAAGAGCTCGGTCATCTCTCGGCCGCGGTCTTGAACCGATGCTCGAGGGTCAGCCGGCGGCGCTCCTCCTGGCGCGGACCTGGACCCTCGGCGATGCATCAGGGCGTCGAGCGTCGTAGCCGTCCGCGTTGAGGAAATGGACGTCGTTGGTCGCCACCAGCGGCAGATCGAGGGCGTAGGCGAGATCGACCATCGCCGGCTCGACGGCGTCCTCCTCGGGCAGGCCGTGGCGCTGCAGCTCGACATAGAGCCGGTCGCCGAAGGCCGCCTTGAGGTCGACCAGAACGGAGCGCGCGAGCTTGGCGTCGCCCCGACGCAGGGCGCTGCCGACCGGCCCCATGGCACCGCCGCTCAGGCAGATCAGGCCCGCATTCGCCTCGGCCAGCTCGGCGAGACCCACCCGGACCTCGGTCCCCGCCTCCGCACGAACCCAGGCGCGGCTGAGGAGGCGAAGCAGGTTGCCGTACCCCGCCTCGTCCTTGACCAGAACCACAAGATGCTCGGCGGCCTGCGCACGCCCGATCGGGCGACCCGTCGCCTGGGGCGGCTCCAGGGGCAGCATCGCGCCGACGATGGGCTGCACACCCGCCTTCTTGGCCGCGGCCCCGAGCTGCATGACGCCGAACAGGTTGGCGTCGTCGGTGACCGCCACCGCCGGCATCGCGGCAGCCCGGCACGCCTTGGCCAGGGGCTCGATCCGCACCGTGCTCTGCAGCAGCGAGAATCCCGACCGGACGCGCAGGTGGACGAAGCCGGCGTGGGCCATGCGATCACGTCTCCGGTTGAGCGCCCAGCATAGCCGCGAATCGCGAGCCCGGGGCACCCCCCGCCCGAGAGCTATCCACAGCTAAGTTCAGCAGGGTCAGGCCGCGGCGGCCAGCTGGGCGACCCGCCCGTCGCTGAGCCGGAACGTGGCGTCCATCCGCGCCGCGAGATCCGGGTTGTGCGTGGCGATCAGTGCCGCCGTGCCGGTGTCGCGCACCACCTCCAAGAGCAGCGCGAACACCTCCTCGGCGGTGCTGGGGTCCAGATTGCCCGTCGGCTCGTCGGCGAGGATGAGGCCCGGCTCGTTGGCGAGGGCACGGGCGATCGCGACGCGCTGCTGCTCGCCGCCGGACAGGCGGGCCGGACGATGATCGAGACGCCCGGACAGCCCGAGCCTGCCCAGCAGCTCCTCGGCCCTGGCCTTCGCGTCGCGCACGCTCCGGCCGGCGATGAGCTGCGGCATCGCCACGTTCTCGAGTGCGGTGAAGTCGGGCAGCAGATGATGGAACTGGTAGACGAAGCCGATGCGCTCGCGCCGCAGCCTCGTCCGGTCGGCGTCACCCAAGGCATTGCACGCCCGGCCCTCGATCAGCACCTCGCCGGCGCTGGGCCGCTCCAGCAGGCCGGCGATGTGCAGAAGGGTCGACTTGCCGGTGCCCGACGGCCCGACGAGCGCCGTGATCGTCCGCCGCGGCAGCTCAAGGTCGATCCCCTGCAGTACGTCAAGCACGGCCTGGCCCTGCACGAACCGGCGGCGGATGCCGCTCAAGACCAGTACCGGCGCGGCGCTACTCATAGCGCAAGGCCTCGACCGGATCGAGACGCGCCGCCCGCCAAGCCGGATAGACGGTGGCGAGGAAGGACAGGACGAGGCCCATCGCGACCACGCTGATCACATCGCCGAACTCGACCTTGGCCGGCAGCTGCGAGAGGAAGCGGATCTCGGCGGACCAGAGCTCGGCACCGAGCAGGCTCTCCAGGGCCAGCCGGATCGAGTCGATGTTGAGCGCGAAGGCGAGGCCGAGCAGAAAGCCCACGAGCGTGCCGACGACGCCGATCGAAGCCCCGCTCAAGAAGAAGACGCGAAGAATAGCGCCCTGGGTGGCGCCCATGGAGCGCATGATCGCGATGTCGCGCCCCTTGCTCTTCACCAGCATGGTGATGCCGGTGATGATGTTGAAGGCCGCCACGAGGATGATCAGGGTCAGAATCAGGAACATCACGTTCCGCTCGACCTGCAGTGCGGCGAAGAAGTGGGAGTTGAGCTGCTGCCAGTCGACCAGGCGCAGCGAGGGGTCCATGCGCTGCAGGATCTCCCGCCGATAGCTGCCGATCCGCTCCGGGTCGGCGACCTGGATCTCGACCGCGTTGATCGAGTCCGGGAGCTGGAAGTAGGCCTGGGCGTCCGCGAGCGGAATGTAGACGAAGCTGTTGTCGTACTCGTACATCCCGACCTCGAACACCGCGCCGACGGTGAAGGTCTTGATCCGGGGGACGCTGCCCAGGGCGGTCGCCGCCCCTTTGGGCGAGATCAAGGTCAGCTGGCTGCCCGGCCGCAGCCCCATGCGCTGCGCCATGCGGCTGCCGATTGCCGCGTTGCCGGGAATCGCCAGCGAAGCGAGCGTCCCGTCGATCACGTGGCTGGCGATCACCTCGCGCGCCTCGAGGTCTTCCGGACGAACGCCGCGCACCAGCGCGCCGGAGGCCACGCCGTTGGCGCTGGCCATCACCTGCCCCTCGACATAGGGCATCACCCCGACGAGCCCGGGCGCACCGCGCAGGTTCGTCACCAGGCTGTCGAAGCCCTGGATGCCGGAGGGGCCGCTGACGATGGTGGCATGGCCGTTGACGCCCAGCACGCGCCCCAGCAGCTCGGCACGAAAGCCGTTCATCACGGCGAGCACGACGATGAGCGTGCCGACGCCCAAGGCGATCCCGACCAGCGCGAAGCCGGCGATCACCGAGATGAAGCCTTCGCCCCTGGTCGGCCGGAGATACCGCCATGCGACCAGGCGCTCGAACCGGCCGAACGCCATCAGGAGGCGAAGCGCTCCACCACGGCGACGGGCGAAAGCTCCTCCTTGGCACCGGTCGCCCGGTTCTTGAGCTCGACCTTGTCCTCCGCCGCCCCGCGCGGGCCGACCACGACCTGCCATGGCAGCCCGATCAGCTCCATGGTCGCGAACTTGACGCCGGCACGCTCGTCGCGATCGTCCAGCAGCACCTCGACCCCGAGCGCGCGCAAGCGGGCATAGAGATCCTCGACCAGCGCCGTGGTGGTGGCGTCGTCGGGGCGAAGATTGACCAGGCCAATCCGGAACGGGGCCACGCTCTCGGGCCAGATGATGCCCTTCTCGTCGTGGAACGCCTCGATCAACGCACCCACCAAGCGCGACACGCCGATGCCGTAGGAGCCCATCTCCAGCGGCACCTCGGTCCCGTCCGGCCCCATCACCTTGGCACCCATGGGCTCGGAATATTTGGTGCCGAAATAGAAGATGTGGCCGACCTCGATGCCGCGGCCCGAGCGCAACCGCTCGGTCGGCACCGGGCAGGCGGCCGGATCGTGCTTCTCGTCGGCGGCGGCATAGAGCGCCTTCAGCGGCGCCACCGCGAGATCCGCGGCGAGGAAGTCGATCTCCTCGAAGGCGGCGTCATAGAACACCTGGCTCTCGCCGGTCTGCGCCAGGATCTGGAACTCGTGGCTCATGTTGCCGCCGATGGGGCCGGTCTCGGCCTGCATCGGGATCGCCGTCAGCCCCATCCGCCGGAAGGCCTTCAGATAGGCCAGAAACATCGCGTCGTAGGAGCGCTGCGCACCGGCATAGTCGAGGTCGAAGGAGTAAGCGTCCTTCATCAGGAATTCGCGACCGCGCATCACGCCGAAGCGGGGGCGCACCTCATCACGGAACTTCCACTGGATGTGATAGAGGTTGAGCGGGAGTTGGCGGTAGCTCTGGACGTGGCGCCGGACGATGTCGGTGACGTTCTCCTCGTTGGTCGGCCCGTAGAGCATAAAGCGGTCGTGCCGGTCCTTGATCCGCAGCATCTCGGGACCGTAGGCGTTGTAGCGCCCGCTTTCGATCCACAGATCGGCCGGCTGGATGGTCGGCATCAAGATCTCGATGGCGCCGGCGGCGTTCATCTCCTCGCGCACGATCCCTTCGACCTTGCGCAGGACGGCATGGCCCAGCGGCAGCCAATCGTAGATACCGGCGGAGAGCTGCTGGATCATCCCGGCACGCAGCATCAGCTTGTGCGAGACGATCTCGGCCTCGGCCGGCGCCTCCTTGAGCACCGGCAGGAAATAGCGGGAAAGGCGCATCGACGCCCCATCGACCTGGGTTGGCGGCGGGCGCACCATAGGGACCGTGCCGAGGCAGGGCAACGCGAAAGCAGCCGCGCCCCAAGCGTCGAGCGACCGCCAGTTTCGCGTGTCGGCAACCCGAGCAACCGGCAGCTAAGCAGCGCAAAGAAAAAGGCCGCGGCTGGTAGCCGCGGCCACAATAGGGAGGAAACGCCTCAAGTCGGGTACCACAGGAGAAAGTCTGCGGTACTGCTTCTATCTAGTCGCTGGAACCGCCGGTCGCAAGGGTCGGAGACCATGCGATCGGCACCTCATGGTATCGTTATCTGATTAAACGCCGTCCACCTTCATAGCGGCGACTGACGCTCTGCGCGCCCGAAGGCGTCTCAGTGCGGCCGCAGGTCGACGATGCCGCTCGCGATGAACCAGGCGATGGCCCAGGTCGCGAGTCCGGCCAGGACAGTGGTCACAGCGGCCTTGATCAGGAGACGTGGACGCGCCGGGGCGCTCTCGACATTGCCCGGCTGCGGCCGCTCCTCCGGCGTGACACCGAACGGCAGCGCCATGAAGAAGATCAACCACCACGTCATGACGTAGGTGATGATGGCGCCCGGCGCGTTCATGCCTGCTCGAGCTCGACCAAGGTTCCGTTGAAGTCCTTGGGATGCAGGAAGAGCACCGGCTTGCCGTGCGCCCCGATCCTGGGCTCGCCGTCGCCGAGCACCCGGGCGCCGCCGGCTTTCAAGCGGTCGCGCGCGGCCAGGATGTCCTCAACCTCGTAGCAGACGTGATGAATCCCGCCGGCCGGGTTCTTCTCCAAAAATCCCGCGATCGGTGAGCCCTCGCCCAGGACCCCGAGCAACTCGACCTTGGTGTTCGGCAAGGCGATGAAGACCGTCTGCACGCCATGGTCGGGCTGGTCCTCGACCGACGAGACGCTGGCCCCCAGCACGTCGCGGTACTGCTTCGCCGCCGCGGCGATGTCCGGCACGGCGATGGCGACATGGTTCAGGCGGCCGATCATGGCACGGTTTCCTCCTCGGATTCGAAGGCGGCGAGGACGTCCGCACCCAGCCGCGTGATCTGCACCTCGACGATCGGCCGCCGGTGCCGCGGCAGGTCGAGCGCCATGCGCACCGCGCCACGAACCACCTCACGCACCTTCTCGTCGTCCTTGACGTCGCGGTCGCTGAGATCCTCGACCGTATCCGTGATCGCGTCGCACACGCCGGCCCGCAGCTCGCCGAACCGCTCGAGCTCCAGGGCTCCAACGGCGGTCAGTTGCGGTGCCGCCAGGACGCTGCCCTGATCGTCGAGCACCAGCCCGACGAGAATCGTCCCGTGGTTCATCAGGCGCCGGCGCGCCCGGAACAGGTCATCGCCGGTGCCGACGAGCCCGTCGGTCTCCGAGACCACCCGGCCCACGGGCACGTCGTCGATCACCTCGGGCGCGCCGGGCGCCAGGCGAACCATGTCGCCGTTCTCGATCAGAAGCGCGTGCTCGACGCCCATCTGCTGCGCCAGCCTCTGGTGCGCGTGCAGATGCCGCGCCTCGCCATGGACCGGCACGGCGATCTTGGGCCGGATCCATCGGTACATCTGCTCCAGCTCATCGCGGCAGGGATGGCCGGAGACGTGCACGAAATGATCGCCCTCTGTGATCACCTCGATGCCCGCGCGGACGAGCTGATTGTGCAGATTGTAGAGGGTGCGCTCGTTGCCCGGGATGATCTTGGCGCTGAAGATCACGGTGTCGCCGGGCTCGAGCCCGACCCGCGGATGCTGTCCGACCGCGATCCGGGACAGCGCGCTCCGGGCCTCGCCCTGGCTGCCGGTGCACAGGTAGAGCACCTTGTCCCGCGGCAGGAGATCGGCCTCGCGCTCGTCGCGGATCGGCGGGACGTCCCTCAGATATCCGACCTCGCGTGCGGCATCGATCATGCGGCGCATCGAGCGCCCGACGACGAACAGCTCGCGGCCCGCGGCCCGCGCCGCGAGCATCGCCGTCTCCAGGCGGGCGATGTTGGACGAGAAGCTGGTCAGAACGACGCGGTGGCGCTGGCGGCGGATCAGCTCGGTCAGGCTGTCGCGCACCTCGGCCTCCGAGCCCGATGTGCCCGGCGACAGCACATTGGTGCTGTCGCACAACATCGCCAGCACCCCTTCCCTGCCGACCAGCTCCAGCGCGTCGACGTCGGTGCGGGGGCCGACCAAGGGGGCGGGATCGAGCTTCCAATCGCCCGTGTGCAGCACGCGGCCGAACTCGGTATCGATCACCAGCGCGTTCGAGTCCGGAATCGAGTGGGTGACGTGCACGAAGCGGCAGCGCAAGCCGGCCACCTCGAAGGTCTGCCCAGGCTCGACGATGCGGATCGGCGCGTCGCGCGCGAAATCGGTCTCGCCCAGCTTCGCCCGCAGGACGGCGGCGGTGAAGGCGGTGCACCAGATCGGGCAGCCGAGGCGGGGCCAGAGGTAGGGAACCGCGCCCAGATGATCCTCGTGCGCATGGGTCAGAATGAGGCCATCGAGAAAGGCCCTCTGCTCCTCAATGAAGCGGAGATCGGGCAGGACGATGTCCACCCCAGGCAGACGATCGTCGGGAAAACCGAGCCCCAGATCCACCATCGCCCAGCGGCCATTCTGGCCATACAGGTAGCAATTGACGCCGATCTCGCCGACGCCGCCCAGCGGCACGAACCGCAGATCGGTGAATTTCACGCTTTCTGTCCCTTTCCGGAGCGAATGAGATCTCGATTCAGCTCGTAAATATGGAGGAGCCCGGCCATGGTCAGGTCCCGGTCGACAAACTGCAGGGCCGAGCAGCGCTTGACGAAAAGCGGGGCGAGACCGCCCGTGCCGATGACGCTCATCGGCTTGCCGAACTCGGCCTGAATCCGGACGACCAAGCCCTCGATCAGACCGACATAGCCCCAGAACACGCCGGACTGCATGGCCGAGACGGTCGAGGTGCCGATCACGTTCTCCGGCGGCTCCACCGCGATCCGCGGCAGCTTGGCGGCGGCCCGGTGCAGCGCTTCGAGCGAGAGATTGATGCCGGGGGCGATAGCACCGCCGCAATAGCTGCCGCCCTCATCGACCACGTCGAAGGTCGTGGCCGTGCCGAAATCGACGATGATCAGGGGCGTCGGGTAGCGCAACCGGGCAGCGATGGCGTTGACGACACGGTCCGCGCCGACCTCGCGCGGGTTGTTCAGCTTGATCTTGATCGGGTAGTCCAGATCCTCGCCGACCACGAACGCGCGACAGCCGAAGAAGTCGCGGCTCATCCAGCGCAGCCCGATCACGGCCTGGGGCACGACGCTCGAGATGACGACCGCCCCGACCTGACTGTGCGAGAAGCCCTTCAAGTGCATCAGCTGGATCAGCGCCGCCGCATACTCCTCGGCGGTGCGTTCCCGGTTGGTCGACAGGCGCCATTGCCCGACCAGCTCTTCGCCGCGGTACAGCGCGAACACCGTGTTGGTGTTCCCGACATCGATGGCGAGAAGCATGACTCCATTCCGTTGGGAAGCTGCGGCACTCCGCCTATCGGCGGACTTCTAACGCCGAGGACCCGGAAGGGCCAGCCCATTGGCTCAGATGATCACCAGCTCACCAGCCGACAGGGATTCCCGAGTGCCGTCCGCGTGCTCGACGCAAACCGCGCCGCCGGGCTCGAGATCGACCAGCATCCCGCGAACGACCCGGTTCCCGATCCTGGCCTCAACCGGGCCACCGCGGCCAGCGGCCCTGGCGAGCCAATCCTCGCGCTGCGCCGCGAACCCCGCGGCTTCCCAGCGATCGAGCCGCGCCCGCAACGGAGCCACAAGGGCGGCGAGGACCTTGCGGGGCGAGACCAGGAGGCCGTGCGCGGCCAGGCTGGTCGCGGGATAGGGCAGGCTGCCGGCGGGCGCCCAGCCCACATTGACCCCGAGGCCCACGATCAGACCGGCCATGTCCCGACGCGGATCGGCCACCAACTCGAGCAGGATGCCGGCGAGCTTCGCACCGTCGACGAGGATGTCGTTGGGCCACTTCAGGCGGGGCGCCAAACGGCCCGCGGAGAGCTCGTCCAACGCCTCGGCGAGAGAAAGGGCGAACACCAGCGACAGGCTGGCCACCTCGGCCATCGGTCGTGCCGGCCGCAGCAGCAGGGAGGCGTAGAGGTTGCCCGGCGGCGAGTGCCAGGTTCGCCCGTGACGCCCGCGGCCGGCGCTCTGGCGCTCGGCCCGGATGATCAGCCCGGCGGGCTCGCCCGCATCGGCCATTCGGCGGGCGACGTCGTTGGTGCTGGCGACAGTGGCGAGCTCGAGCAGCCGAAAGCCGTGACCCAGGTCGGCGCCGGTCACCGCGCCAGGGCCGACGCCGCCGCCGAGGCCGAGGCGAGCATCGGCGAGGCCAGGAACGGTATCAGGAAGAACAGCAAGAGCAGAGCACAGACACCACCGACGGCCCCGACCGCCGGGGAAATCTCCCGGTCCAGCGGTGCGGCCGGCTCGTCGAAGTACAGGAGCTTGACGATCCGCAGATAGTAGTACGCACCCACCACCGACAGCAGGACGCCCACCACCGCGAACCAGACGAGGCCGGCATCGACCGCAGCGCGGAACACGTAGAACTTGCCGATGAAGCCGGCCAACGGCGGAATGCCGGCGAGGGAGAACATGCAGACCGCAAGGATCAGCGCCAGAGTCGGGCGCTCGCGCGACAGACCCGCAAGCTCGCCGATCGACTCGACGTAGCGCCCGTCACGCCGCATCTGCAGGATGCAGGCGAAGGTGCCGAGCGTCATGATCAGGTAGATCATCATGTAGACGAGCGCCGCGTTCACGCCGGCCTCGGTCCCGGCCGCAACGCCGACCAGGGCGAAGCCGATGTTGCTGATGCCGGAATAGGCCATCAGCCGCTTGAAGTTCAGCTGACCGATGGCGCCGAATGCCCCAAGCGCCATCGACGCCACCGCCAGCACGATCACGATCTGCTGCCATTGCGGGACCCAGGCCCCGAACGGCCCCATGAGCATCCTCAACAGCAACCCGACCGCAGCTACCTTGGGCGCGCCGGCGATGAAGGCAGTGACCGGGGAAGGCGCCCCCTCGTAGACGTCGGGAGTCCACATGTGGAATGGAACCGCCGCCATCTTGAACGCCAGCCCCGAGAGCAGGAACACGAGGCCGACGAGCGCACCCAGCGGCAGGGCCTGCTCGCCGGTCCAGAGGCGCGCAAGCACATCGAACTGGATCGTGCCCGAGAAGCCGTATACCAGGGAGCAGCCGTAAAGCAGCATTCCCGACGCCAGCGCGCCGAGAACGAAATATTTCAGCCCGGCCTCGGTCGAGCGCAGATCGTCGCGATGCACCGCGGCGAGCACGTAGATCGGCAGGCTCTGCAGCTCGATCGCCATGTACATCGCGAGAAAGCTGTTGGCAGAGACCATCATGCACATGCCGAGCGCGGAGAAGAGCATCAGCAGGGGATACTCGTAGCGCTCGATCTTCTCGTCCCGCAGGAACTGCCCCGACAGGAGCAGCGCGCCGGCGGCACCCAGAAGGATCAGCACCTTGAGGAACTCGGCGTAGCTGTCGAGGACGAAGTGGCCGTCGAAGGCCAGGACCCGGGTCTTGCCGTGCGCGATCGCGATGACCGCGGCCACCAACATCGTCAGCACCGCGAGCGGCGTGAGCAATCTCGGCCCGTCCTGATCGCCGCGGATCGCGCCGAGCAGGAGGAGCGCGAGGCAGCCCACGAACAGCACCAGCTCGGTGGCGGCGGGGGTGAGATCGAAGATCACGGCTGCGGCACTCCCCGCTCAGCGCTGGGCAAGATCGGTGCCGGCGACGCCCATCTGCGCCAGCAGCTGGTTCACCGACGCGTGCATCGGATCGAGGAACAGGCTCGGATAGATGCCCATCACGATCACCAGCACGATCAGCGGCGCGAACGCCACGATCTCGTTGGGCCGCAGATCGCGCAAACTACGCAACGCATCCTTCGTCAGCTCGCCGAAGATGACCCTGCGATAGAGCCAGAGCATGTAGGCCGCACCCAGGATCATGCCGGTCGCGGCGAAGAACGAGACCCAGGTCGAGGCCTGGAACACGCCGACCAGGACCAAGATCTCGCCGACGAAGCCGCTCGTGCCCGGTAGGCCCACGGAGGCGAGCATGAACAGCATGAAGACGGTGGCATAGGCCGGCATGATCTCGGCCAGGCCGCCATAGGAGGCGATCTCGCGGCTGTGGACACGGTCGTAGACGACGCCCACCACCATGAATAGCGCGGCCGAGACGAAGCCGTGGCTAAGCATGGTGATGATGCCGCCCTCGATGCCGAGGGCATTCGGCGTGAACAGGCCGATGGTCACGATGCCCATGTGCGCGACCGACGAATAAGCGATCAGCTTCTTCATGTCGGTCTGCATCAGGGCGACGAGCGAGGTGTAGACGACCGCCACGATGGACAGCGTGAACACGAACGGCGCGAAGTAGGCGGAGGCGTCCGGCAGCATGGGCAGCGAGAAGCGCAGGAACCCGTAGCCGCCGAGCTTCAGGAGGACACCCGCCAGGAGCACCGAACCCGCGGTGGGCGCCTCGACATGCGCGTCCGGCAGCCAGGTGTGGAACGGCCACATCGGCACCTTGACCGCGAAGGAGGCGAACATCGCCAGCCAGACCAACTGCTGCATCCGCAGATCCAGCGGCGTGGCGGCCAGGCGGGTCGCGATCTCCGGGATGTCGGTCGTGCCCGTGTGCAGATAGACCACCAGAATGGCGACCAGGAAGAGGACGGAGCCGAGCAGCGTGTAAAGGAAGAACTTGAATGCGGCATAGATCCGGCGTGGCCCGCCCCAAATCCCGATGATCAGATACATCGGAATCAGGATCGCCTCGAAAAACAGGTAAAACAGAACGGCATCCAAGGCCACGAACACGCCGATCATCATCGTGTCCATGACCAGGAAGGAGATCATGTACTCCTTGACCCGAGCGTGCACCGAGTACCAGGAACCGATCACCACGACGACGGTGAGCAGCGCCGACAGCAGCACGAACCAGATCGAGATGCCGTCGACGCCCAGGTAATAGGTGATCCCGATACCGACGAGCCAAGGCGACTTCTCGACCAGCTGGAACCCGGCCAGCGTCGGATCGAAATTGTGCCAGACGGCCAGCGAGAGCAGGAACGTCAGCAGCGACGTCCACAGCGCGATCGCCCGGCTGTTGCGCGCGACGACCTCGTCCTCGCCCCGCAGCAGAAGGATCAGCACCACCCCGGCGAGCGGCAGGAAGGTGACGAGCGAGAGCAGCGGCCAATCCGCCATGACGTCACCCCAGCGTCCGATAGAGGTACCAGCTGACCAGCGCCGCGACGCCGATCAGCATCACGAAGGCATAGTGATAGACGTAGCCCGTCTGCAGCCGCATCACGCGCTTGGCCGTGTCGAGCGTACTGTGCGCCACGCCGTCCGGGCCGAAGCGGTCGATGATCCCGACATCGCCGCCGCGCCAGAGGCCGTAGCCGATCGCCTTCGCCGAGCGGACGAACAGCAGGTCGTAGAGCTCGTCGAAGTACCATTTGTTGTAGAAGAAGGTGTTGATCGGGCCCACCGCCGCCGCGATCCGTGCCCCGAGGCCGGGCCGGGCGAGATAGCAGTACCAGGACAGGCCGAGGCCGGTCGCCATGGCGAAGAACGGGGCGAGCTTCACCCACAGCGGCACCTCATGCATGGCATGCAGGATGTGGTTGTGCTCGCCATAGACGATGGCGCCGGCCCAGAAATCATGCTCGGCGTCGACCATCCCCTTGCCCAGCCAGCCGGCGAGCACCGCACCGACCGCGAGGACCATCAGCGGCACGAGCATCACCGGCGGGCTCTCGTGGACGTGGTGCATGGTCTCGTGATCGGCGCGCGGCTCGCCGTGGAAGGTGAGCCAGATCAACCGGCCAGAGTAGAAGGCCGTGAGCACGGCGGCGAGCACACCCAGCCAGAAGGCGTAGAGATGGAAGGGATTGTGCGACGCGAAGGCGGATTCGAGGATCGCGTCCTTGCTGAAGAAGCCGGCGAAGCCCGGGAAGCCCACCAGTGCCAGGGTGCCGATCCACATCATGGCATAGGTGATCTTCACCTTGCTCCAGATGCCGCCCATCTTGCGCATGTCCTGCTCGCCCGACATGGCGTGGATCACCGAGCCCGAGCCGAGGAACAGCAGCGCCTTGAAGAAGGCGTGGGTATAGAGGTGGAAGATACCGGCGCCATAGGCACCGACGCCGCAGGCGAAGAACATGTAGCCGAGCTGCGAGCAGGTCGAGTAGGCGATCACCCGCTTGATGTCGAACTGGGTCAGACCGATCGTCGCCGCGAAGATCGCGGTGCTGGCGCCGATGAAGGCCACCATCGCCAGGGCTGTCGGCGCGAACTCGTAGAGCGGCGAGAACCGGGCGACTAGGAACACGCCGGCCGTGACCATGGTCGCCGCGTGGATGAGGGCCGACACCGGCGTGGGGCCCTCCATCGCGTCGGGCAGCCAGGTGTGCAGACCGAGCTGGGCGGACTTGCCCATGGCGCCGATGAACAGCAGCACGCCGATCAGCTCGAGCGTGCCGAAGTCACCACCGAAGGCGTGCATGGTGGTCGAGGCGAGCTCCGGTACACGCGTAAAGATCTCGTCGAACTGGATGCTGTCGAAGGCAAGGAACGTCGCGGCAATGCCGAGCACCAGCCCGAAATCGCCGACCCGGTTGACGATGAACGCCTTGATCGCCGCGGCGCATGCGGAAGGCTTCGTATACCAGAAGCCGATCAGCAGGTAGGAGGCGACGCCCACGCCCTCCCAGCCGAAGAACAGCTGCAGGAGATTGTCGGCCGTGACCAGCATCAGCATGGCGAAGGTGAACAGCGATAGATACGCCATGAAGCGCGGGATGCTGGGATCGTGGGACATGTAGCCCACGGAATAGACGTGGATCAAGAAGCTGATGAACCCGACCACGAACATCATCACGGTGGACAGGGAATCGACCCGCAGCGCCCAGTCGACCGTGAAGCTGCCGACCGTGATCCACTGCAGGACCGGCACCTTGAAGGCGGGCTCGCCGACGTTCGCGAACAGGTTGATCCAGGCGCACACGGCCGTGACGGCCATCAGGCCGCAGGTCACGTACTGCGCGTTGCGGTCGCCGATGATCCGACCGAACAGGCCCGCGATCAGCGCACCCAGGGCCGGCGAGAAGACGAGGATGGTTTGCAGCATGGTCCTCGCCTCAGCCCTTCATCAGGTTGATGTCGTCGACCTCGATGCTGCCGCGGTTGCGGAAGTAGACCACGACGATGGCCAGCCCGATCGCCGCCTCGCCCGCCGCAACGGTGAGGATGAACATGGCGAAGAGCTGACCGGCGAGGTCGTTCAGCGCGGCCGAGAAGGCGACGAAGTTGATGTTGACCGCGAGCAGGATGAGCTCGATCGACATCAGGATGATGATGACGTTCTTCCGGTTGAAGAAGATGCCGAACACCCCGGTGGTGAACAGGATCGCGGCCAGCGTCAGGTAGTGCGAGACCGGAATGGGCATCACACGCCGCTCCCGCTGCGCACCTTGCGCATCTCGATGGTTTCGGAGCGCAGGCGGTTGACCTGGCGCCCGATATCCTGCCGCCGCACCGGCCGATGCCGCAGCGTCAGGGTGATGGCACCGATGATCGCCACCAGCAGGATCATGCCGGCCGCCTGGAAGAGATAGAAATACTGGGTGTAGAGCAGATTCCCGATCGCCTCGGTGTTGGAGATCGCCGGTCCGGCAGCGGCCGCGGCCTGCTCGCCGCCTGCCCCAATGCCGTAGGTGCCGCCGACCAGGATCAACTCGGCCAGCAGGATCACGCCGACCAGCAGGCCGACCGGCAGATACTGCATGAAGCCCTCCTGCAGCCGCAGGAAGTTGATGTCGAGCATCATGACCACGAACATGAACAGGACGGCGACGGCGCCGACATAGACGACGACCAGGATCATCGCGAGAAACTCGGCGCCGATCAGGATGAACAGGCCGGCCGAGTTGAAGAAGGCGAGGATCAGGAACAGCACGGAGTGCACCGGGTTGCGCGCCGACACCACCATGACGCCCGACGCCACGGTGACCGCTGCCAGGAGATAGAACACGAACAATTCGACGGTCATGAGGCGCCGTCCTTCATCGGTTGGCTCGCCAGCTCAGCGGTAGGCAGAGTCGGCAGCGAGATTCTCCGCGATCTGCCGTTCCCAGCGCTCGCCGTTCGCGAGCAGCTTCTGCTTGTCGTAGAAGAGCTCCTCGCGCGTCTCGGCGGCGAACTCGTAGTTCGGCCCCAGCACGATCGCGTCGACGGGGCAGGCCTCCTCGCAGAAGCCGCAATAGATGCACTTGGTCATGTCGATGTCGTAGCGCGTCGTCCGCCGGCTGCCGTCGGCGCGCGGCTCGCTCTCGATGACGATGCACTGCGCGGGACAGACCGCCTCGCACAGCTTGCATGCGATACAGCGCTCCTCGCCGTTGGGGTAGCGCCGCAGGGCATGCTCGCCGCGATAGCGGGGGCTGAGCGGCCCCTTCTCATAGGGATAGTTCAGCGTGACCTTGGGCTTGAACATGTAGCGCAGGGTCATGGCGAAGCCGACGACCAGCTCATGCGGCTGGGCTGGAAGGTGTTCCTGCCGGCCTCGTTGCTGTGGCTGGTGCTGAGCGCGGGCTTCTTGGTGGCGTTCGATCTCCTGCCGAGGCACGGAGGCTGACATGGCGACCCTCGACCGCGTCGC
>JBGAKU010000067.1:1071-22287 GCA_044224255.1 Geminicoccaceae bacterium | reverse complement strand
GCCGCGACCAGCTCGCGGATCAGGCCCGGCTTGGCGTGCGCGAAGCTGAGCGCGCCGGTCAGCGCGGCCAGCCCCCAGCCGCGGTCGGGATCTGGCACCGTACGAAAATAATCGACCAGCAGCGCCACCTTGGCATTGCGCTGCGGGGTGTAGAGCAGCCGGTCGAGAAGTGCGGCGAAGGGCTTCACGCCCGCAGGCTAGGATGGCGCCTCGGCCTGCGCCAGACCGACCGGTGAGCTGGCTCTGGCGGCTGGGCTACCGCGGCGCCTTCCTGACCCTGCGGGTCTGGTGGTTCCTGCGCCGGCCGCGCGCGGAGGGCGCTGCGGTCATGGTGTGGCGGGGCGACGCGCTCCTGCTCGTGCGCACCTCCTACCGCCGGCCGCTCGACCTGCCCGGCGGCGGCATGGACAAGGGGGAGACGCCCTTGGCCGCCGCGCTGCGCGAGCTGCGCGAGGAGACTGGCCTCGTCGCACCGGGCGAGGAGCTGGAGCCGCTTGGAGCGGTCCGCTTCGCCGAGCTTCATCGCGACATCCGTACCCACCTGTTCCGCTGGGTCCCGGCCGGGCCGGTGGCGCCGGTTGCCGACGGGCGCGAGATCGTCTGGGCCGGGTTCTTGCCCCGGGCGGAGCTGCCGGCGGCCGGGCCGGGTCTCCTGGTCCGGCTCGCCCTCGACCGCGACGCTCAGCTGCCGAGTGGCACGCGCCAGATGTCGTGAGCGTATTCGCGCACCGTGCGGTCGCTGGAGAACCAGCCCATATGCGCCGTGTTGAGGACCGCCTTGGGCCACCAGGCCTTGGGCTCGGCGTAGGTCGCCTCGACCTTGCGCTGGGCCTCGGCATAGCTGTCGAAGTCGGCCGTCAGCCGGAAGTGATCGAAGTTGGCGAGGTCGTCGAGCAGCGGACGGAAGCGGCCCGGATCGTCGGGCGAGAAACGGCCGGATTCGATCAGCGCCAACGCCCGGCTCAGGCGCGGGCTGGCCTCGATCAAGGCGCGCGGCGCGAAGCCGCCCAGGCGGGTGCGCGCGACCTCCTCCGCGGTCAGGCCGAAGATGAAGATGTTGTCCGCGCCGACATGCTCGCGCATCTCGACGTTCGCACCGTCGAGCGTGCCGATGGTCAGAGCCCCGTTGAGGGCGAACTTCATGTTGCCGGTGCCCGAGGCCTCCATGCCGGCGGTGCTGATCTGCTCGGACAGATCGGCGGCCGGGATGAGGAGCTGCGCCAGCGACACATTGTAGTTCGGCAGGAACAGAATCGTCAGCCGGTCGCCCACCTCGGGGTCGGTGTTCACGACCTTGGCGACGTCGTTGATCAGCTTGATGATCAGCTTCGCCCGCTGATAGGACGGTGCCGCCTTGCCGGCGAAGATCTTGACCCGGGGCACCGAATAGTCGCTCGCCCCGTCGACCATGTCGGCGTAGCAGGCCACCGCCTCCAGGATGTTGAGCAGCTGGCGCTTGTACTCGTGGATGCGCTTGATCTGGATGTCGAACAGGGCGTCGGTCGGCAGCATCAGCTCGTGCCGCCGGGCGATGAACGTCGCGAGCCGCTCCTTGTTGGCCCGCTTGATCGCCGCGAACCGGTTTTGGAACGCGCCGTCCTGAGCGAGCGGCGCGATCTCCTCGAGCCGCTCGAGGTCGATCAGCCAGCGGGCGTGGCCCAGCGTCTCGGTGACCAGATCGGCGAGCTCGGGGTTGGAATCCAGCACCCAGCGCCGCGGCGTGACGCCGTTGGTGATCGCCGTGATCCGGTCGGGGAACAGCTTGTGCAGCGAGCGGAACACGGTCTGCTTCATCAGCTCGCCATGCAGCGCGGAGACGCCGTTGACCTTGCGGGCGCCCAAAAACGCAAGATTGCCCATGCGGACGAAGCGGCCATAGCTCTCGTCGATCAGCGAGACGTCGCTCAGGAACGGATCCTCGAGGTCGGGGCGCTTGCGCAGCTCGCCCAGGACGCGGGCGTTGATCTCGAAGATCAGCTGGAGCTGGCGCGGCAGCAGACGCTCCATGAGCTGGACCGACCAGCGCTCCAACGCCTCGGGCATCAGCGTGTGGTTGGTGTAGTGGATCGTGCCGCGGGTGATGGCCCAGGCGGTGTCCCAGTCCACGCCGTACTCGTCGATCAGGAGGCGCATCAGCTCCGGCACGGCGATGGCCGGGTGGGTGTCGTTGAGCTGGATCGCCGCCTTGTCGGGCAGCGTGGTCAGGTCGTCATGGTGGGAGAGGTGGCGGCGGATGATGTCCTGCAGGCTGGCCGAGGTGAAGAAATACTCCTGCTTCAGCCGCAGCTCCTGGCCGGCCTCGGTGGCATCGTTCGGGTACAGCACCCGGCTGATGCTCTGCGACAGCACCTGCTCCTGCACCGCCTGCATGTAGTCGCCGCGGTTGAAGGCCGCGAGATCGATCAGGTTGCCGCTCTGGGCCGACCACAGGCGCAGCGTGTTGACGTGGCGGCCGCCCCAGCCGACCACCGGCGTGTCGTAGGCGACTGCCAACACCTGTTGGCCGCCCTCCCAGACGCGCACCCTCCGGCCCTGCTCGTTCCGTTCCTCGCGCACGTTGCCATAGAGCCGGACCGGATAGACCGATTCGGCGCGCTCGAACTCCCAGGGATTGCCGAAGGCCAGCCAGTCCTCGGGCCGCTCCACCTGCCAGCCCTGGTCCAGGCCCTGCTTGAACAGGCCGTGCTCGTAGCGGATGCCGTAGCCGTAGGCGGCGATGCCCAAGGTCGCCATGCTGTCGAGCAGGCAGGCGGCGAGCCGGCCGAGGCCGCCATTGCCCAGGGCGGCGTCGGGCTCGACCTTGAGCACCGCCTCGGCGTCGACCCCGAGCGCCGACATCGCCTCCGCCGCGGTCCGATACAGGCCGAGATTGCGCAGCGAGTCGGCGAGCAGCCGGCCGATCAGGAACTCGAGGCTGAGATAGTAGACCCGCTTGCGGTCGGCGTCGTAGACCGTGCGGGTCGTCGTCATCCAGCCGTCGACGAGGCGGTCGCGCACCGCAAGCGCCAGGGCGAGGAACCAGTCGTGACGCGTCGCATGCTCGGGATCCTTGCCGACCTGATAGATCAGCTTGCCGAGAATGACCCTGCGCAAGGCTTCCGGATCGAGGCGCAGCGCGCTCAGGCCCAGGACGGTCTCGGTCATCGCATTCCCCAAAATCCACGGCCGCCCTCGGACGGCGGCGCCACACTAGCGGCGGCGCCATCCCTCGCAAGATCCGCGCCGCCGCGGCACGCGCCCTATCGCGGGGACGGGATGCCGGCATGCTGCTGAGCGGCAAGGCGCGAATCGCGGGCGTCATGGGCTGGCCGGTCGGCCATTCCCGCTCGCCCCGGCTGCACGGGCACTGGTTCCAGCGCTACGGCATCGACGGCACCTACATTCCCCTGCCGGTGCGGCCGGAGGACGTCGAGCCCGCCTTCCGCGCCCTGCCGCGGGTCGGCTTCCGCGGCTGGAACGTGACGGTGCCGCACAAGGAAGCGGCGGCACGCCTGGTCGACGAGCTCGACCCGGCGGCGAGGCGGATCGGTGCGGTCAACACCGTCCTGGTCCTCGAGGACGGCCGCACGCGTGGCCTCAACACGGACGGGGCCGGCTTCCTCGCCAACCTCCGTCAGCAGGCGCCGCAGTGGCGGGCCGAGGGCGGGCCGGTGGTGGTGCTCGGTGCCGGCGGCTCGGCCCGTGCGGTGGCGACGGCCCTGCTCGACGCGGGCGTTCCCGCCCTGCGTCTCGTCAATCGCACCGTGGCGCGCGCGGCTCAGCTCGCGGCGGAGCTCAAGGGCCTCGGACCGATCGCCAGCGCCGGATGGGACAATCTGGAGCACGCGCTGGCCGACGCCGCCCTGCTCGTCAACTGCACCAGCCTGGGCATGACCGGCCAGCCGCCGCTCGAGATCGAGCTCGCGCCGCTGAGTCCCGGCGCGGTGGTCGCCGACCTCGTCTATGCGCCTTTGGAGACGCAGCTGCTGTCAGCGGCGCGCAGGCGCGGCAATCCCGCCGTCGAAGGCCTGGGCATGCTCCTGCACCAAGCCGTGCCCGGCTTCGCCCACTGGGGCGGCGTCGTGGCCGAGGTCGACGAGGCGCTCCGCGCTGTGGTGTTGGCAGACCGCGATCCCGGCTGAAGTCGGATGGAACGACGCCGAGCAGTTGGGCCGCTCCGAACGGCTGCACCCGGATCATCACGGCGAGGGCGCACGTCGCTGGCGACCGGCCGCTATGCCCGATGCGGCGGTTGGGCGACGGCCCCGAAAAGCTCGGCCGCCTCGCGCACCGTCGCCGCGAGGGGATGGGACGTGCTGCCGGGCGGCCGCACCGTCCGCCGCCCGAGAGCGATCCCGTGCTCGACAAGCCCGCGACCGCCTTCCAGTCGCTGCGCCTGCCAGATCGACAGGGCACGCTCGGGGTCGCCGGGGCTCGCGGCGAGCGCTTCCGCCAGGGTCGTCGCGTCCGCCGCCGCCTTGGCCGTCGCCGCCGCCACGTGCGGCCGCACGACAAAAGCCGCGTCGCCGAGCAGGCAGGCGCGCCCGAACGCCATCCGCGGCACCGCGGCGTCGACGATCACCTGGACGAAGGGGTCCCGCGTGGCCCGGACCAGCTCGGCGAAACGAGGATGCGGCTCGCGGCCGGCCGCTTCGTGGAGCTCCGTCACCAACCCTTCGGGCACGAGCCCTGCCGGCACCGAGCCCGCGTGCGCTTTCCCGAACCTGTCCGTCAGCAGCCGCGCCAGCTTGGGTCCCTCGGGCACGACAACATACCACACCCAATTGAGGCGGCGCCGGCCAGGCTCGATGGCGGCGCCAAGCCCCGGGATGAAGTAGCAGAGAACGTGGCCGCCGGAACGCGCCTCGCAGAAGGCGAACGAGTCGTCGAAGAACCGGACCAAACCGGCGTCCGCGCCGGCCTCCTCGAGCGTACCGCGCCAAGCGACATAGCCCGCGTAGGCGGGCTCCATCCCAGGCAGCAGCCGGCGGCGTGCCTCCGAGCGGGACCCGTCGGCGCAGACCAGCAGATCGGCCTCGACCTCCTCTCCTCGCTTGGCGAACGACGCCACGACCCGCCCCGCTCCAACCTCGAACCCGGTCAGGGCCGACCCGGAATGGTAGCTTTCGTCCGGGAATGCTACCCGGAGCGTGCGGAAGATCGCATCCCAGGAGGGGAACCTCTGCGGCATCGGCACCGCAACACCATCGCCGCCGCCGGGCAGGAGGTAGAGTCGCTGCAGACACGAGGTGGCGGGCAGCTCGGGGGCACCGCCGAGCCTCAGCAGGCGCACAAGGTCGCCCTGGACCACGATCCCGGCGCCGCGGGCGGTCATCGCGCTAGTCGCACGCTCATACACACCTACCTCGCAGCCGATGGCGCGCAGCGCGACGGCAGCGCACAGACCGCCGACCGAGCCGCCGGCCACGACGACCTTGAGGGGAGGACTGCCCTCCGACACGCGCCGCTTCCCCCGACCGGCACGCTCGGCCGGGCCAAGGTGCCGGATGGGAAGCTGCGCCTCGGGTAGGCCGTGGTCAAGCGCGCCGCGGCGCGCCTGTGGCCGAACTCGGGCGGCATGGCGGGACGGCCAAAGCCCGAGCCTCGCTCAGCTCCGCACACGGCGAGCCGGCCGAAGGCGAACCAGCGGAGGCCGGCCCGTCGTGGCGGGCAGCGATAACGCGGGGCGGCTCAGACCACCCGCGTGCGGACGCTGACGTTGCCGCGGATGGAGTTCGAGTAGGGGCAGATGTGGTGCGCCTGCTCGACGAGCGCTTCCGCGGCGGCCTTGTCGACGCCGGGGAGCGACACCTCCATGTCGACATCCAGGCCGAAGCCACCCTCCGAGCGCGGGCCGATGCCCACGGTGGTGGTGACGCTGGCATCCGCCGGGACCTTGGCCGGCCCGCCCTGCGAGGCCACGAACTTCATGGCGCCGATGAAGCAGGCCGAATAGCCGGAGGCGAACAGCTGCTCGGGATTGTTGCCCGGCCCACCGGCACCGCCCAGCTCCTTCGGCGTCGCCAGCTTCACCGAAAACGTGCCGTCCTTGGTGGCGGCCTGACCGTCGCGGCCGCCGGTGGCCGTGGCGGTGGTGCGATATTTGACGTCAACGGACATGCGTCTCTCCCTTGCGGTGTTGCCCATGCCTTCTAGCGCCGCAGCGGGCGAAAGAAAGCCCGCACCTCCGCGGCCAGCGCGTCGGGCTGCTCCATGGCGGCGAAATGGCCGCCGCGCGGCATCACGCTCCAACGCCGGATGGCGGTGAAGGTTCGTGCGGCCAGCGAGCGCGGCGGGCGCAGCATCTCGCACGGGAACTCGGCATAGCCGACCGGCACGTTGACGCCCGCAGGGATCGGCCAGGGCCCATGCATGCGGGCATAGTATGGCCAGAACGAGGAGCCGATCGCACCGGTGAACCAGTAGAGCGAGATGTTGGCGAGCACCTCGTCCTTGGTGAACACGCTCTCCACGTCGCCGCCGCAGTCCGACCAGGCGCGGAACTTCTCGACGATCCAGGCAGCGAGACCGGCGGGCGAATCGGTGAGGCCATAGGCCAGGGACTGCGGCCGCGTGCCCTGTATCCACTGGTAGCCGATCTCCTCCTTGAGCCAGAGGGTGAGCGCGTCGAGATAGCGCCGCTCCTCGGGCGTAGGGTTGGCCACCATCGCCGGATCGCGGGGGATCGGCATCATGTTGAGGTGGATGCCGGCGAGGCTCTCGGCATGCGCATGGCCCAGCCGGGCCGTGACGAACGCGCCCCAGTCGCCGCCCTGCGCGCCGAACCGCGGGTAGCCGAGGACGCCGGTCATCAGCTCCGCCACGCAGTCCGCCATCGCCTCGACCGAAAAGCGCGGCTGGCCGGGCGCGAACGACAGGCCGAACCCCGGCAGCGACGGTGCCACCACGGTGAAGGCATCGGCCGGATCGCCGCCGAAGCGTGCCGGATCGGTCAGGCGTGGGATGATGTTCAGGAACTCGAGCACCGAGCCCGGCCAGCCGTGCAGGAGCAGGAGCGGCATGGGCTCAGGCCCGGCGCCGGGAACGTGCAGACAGTGCAGGTCGATCCCGTGCAGCGGCACCTTGAGCTGCGGGAAGGCATTGAGCCGCGCCTCCTCCGCACGCCAGTCGAACCGCTCGGCCCAGTAGCCGACGAGCTCGCGCAGATAGGCGAGGTCGGTGCCATACGCCCATGGCTCGCCCGGCGCCTGGTCCGGAAAGCGCGTCCGCCGCAGCCGCTCGCGCAGGTCGGCGATCGCCGCATCGGGGACGTGCAGCCGGTAGGGCTCGGGGCTCGGCGTGCTCATCGCCAGAACCCGATACCCTGCTGGGCCAGGGTGCGGGCGATCACCATCTCGTGCACCTCGCTCGCGCCGTCGACCAGCCGCGCCTGCCGGGCGTAGCGATAGACCCACTCCAGCACGGTGTCCTTCGAGTAGCCACGCGCGCCGTTGAGCTGGATCGCCGTGTCGACGGCGAGCTGCAGCGTGTCGGCGACCTGCACCTTGGCCATCGAGATCGCCGCGGAGGCGCGGTCGCCCTGATCGAGCAGCCAAGCCGCCTTGAGGACGAGCAGCCGGCCGATCTCGATCTGCGCCGCCGCCCGGCCGAGCTTGATCTGCACGCTCTCGCGGTCGGCGAGGCGCATGCCGAAAGCCATGCGCTCGTCGACATAGGCCTGCGCGATCTCGAGCGAGCGTCGTGCCAGGCCGAGCCAGCGCATGCAGTGGGTCAGCCGGGCCGGCCCGAGCCGGATCTGCGTCGCCTTGAGCCCGTCGCCGACCCCCATGAGCAGGTTCTCATCCGAGATCTCCAGGCCGGTGAAGACGAGCTCGCAATGCCCGCCATGCTCCTCTGGCCCCATGATCGCGATGCGGCGGACGATCTCCCAACCGGGCTGGTCGCGATCGAACAGGAAGGCGCTGAGCCCGCGGCGCGGGTCGTCCGACGTACGCGCGATCAGGATGAAATGCTTGGCCTCACCGGCCCCGGTGATGAACCATTTGCGGCCCTCGACCACCCAGCGCCCGTCCCGGCGCTCGGCGCGGGTGCGGATCATGGTCGGGTCGGAGCCGCCGCCCGGCGCCGGCTCGGTCATGGCGAAGGCGGAGCGGACCTCGCCCTTGACGATCGGCTCCAGCCAGCGCTCGTGCTGCGCCGGCGTCGCGACCTTGGCGAGCAGCATCATGTTGCCGTCGTCGGGGGCGGCAGCGTTGAACACCACCGGCCCGAAGATCGAGCGGTTGGCCTCCTGGTACATCACCGCCATGGCGAGCCGCGACAGGCCCATGCCGCCGAGCGCGCGCGGCGTCTGCGGCGCCCACAGGCCCGCCGCCTGCGCCCTGGCCCGCAGCGCGGCGAGGCGGTCGAGCCGGATGTTGTCGTGCTCGTCCCAGGCCGCCCGGTCGACCTCGACCGGCATGACCTCCGCCTCGACGAACGCACGGGTCCGGCGCGCGAGATCCGCGATGTCGGGCGGGAGAGAGAAGTCCATGGTCTATCTCACCGTGAGCCGACCCGATGACCGCCGTCGACCAGGACGAGCCGACTTGAGTGGTCGCCGAACACCGGCATGACTGGTCAGGCGGCAAGCTCGCGGCCGAGGATCTCGAACGCCATGGCCATTGGGTTGCTTCCGGGCCTGGCCGATGCGCCCAGGATCTCGATGCCGACCGCCGCGCCCGCGGCATCGAGATCGAGATTGACGTCGGGCGCGACCTCGCGCGTCTCCGTGACCTCGCCGTCGCTGATATAGACGTAGAGAGCATCCGCGGAGGGATCGTAGGTCACACGCATCTCAGGGCCTCCGGCGCGCGGCGCGGTCGAAATGTGCCGACAGAACATAGCGGACACCCGCGCGGTCCACCACGGCGACCCTCAGCAGACGATCCCCGCTTCGGGCACTCTGCCGAAGAGCCGGAGCGTGCCGGCCGTCGGATCGGGCTCCACCCATTCGGGATCGCGTACGATCCGCTCGATCCACTGAACGGCCAGCGAGCGCTCCTTGATTCGCGCCTCCGCATGCCGCGTCAGGGCGATTTTCATGCTTCCCAGAACTCCAGTCGCAGAGCTTGGTAGAGGTAGCGGAATCTCCGGCCCCGCTCGAACTAGGGCTCGACCAGCGCACGCTCGGGCTCCAGCACTCGCGCCAATCGGCGGGGTTGTAGGAAAGTATCCTGGTCAATTCGTTGCGCGATAGGCCGCCGTCCTGGAGGAAGGAGCAGCGTAGTCGGGTCGACGGGGCATCGGCAATTGTTGCGCATCATTGCAAATATGGTATATTCCTCCGATGACTTGGCGGGTCGAGGTGCTGGACGAAGCCAAGGCTGCTCTGGCCGCCATGCCGGTCGACATCCGGGCGGGCGAGCTTCGCCCGCATCGCCCATTTGATCGAGGAGCACGGCCTGAGCGGGTGCGCGAGCCCTACGTCAGGCATCTCGAAGGCCGGCTGTGGGAGATGCGCATGAAGGGCAAGGACGGCATTGCCCGCGCTGTCTACGTTTCCGCCACGGGCCATCGGGCCGTCGTCGTGCACGTGTTCGTCAAGAAGACGGAGAAGACGCCGCGACGTGAAATGGAGACTGCCAAGCGACGGGCGAGGGACATCAGATGAGCGCCAAGTACACGACGGCCCGAGAGCTGCACGAGCGGTGGAGCGAGAATGCGGAATATCGGGCGGCCTATGATGCTCTGGAAGAGGAGTTCGCTCTGGCCGATGCGTTCATCCGTGCACGGGCACAGGCGGACCTCACGCAACAGGAGGTAGCCGAGCGCATGGGCACCACCCAGGCCGTGGTGGCGCGCCTCGAGAGCGGCAGGGTCAAGCCGTCGACACGCACGCTGGAGCGGTTCGCCAGGGCCACCGGCACCCGGCTTCGCATCGCCTTCGAGCCCGCGCTCGAACGGTCTACAGACAGCTGAGGGTCAGGTCTCGGTCCGGAACTCTGGCCGCAGCGCTTGGTACAGATAGCGGAATCTCCGGCCGCGCTCGAAATAGCGCTCAACCAGCGCGCGCTCGGGCTCGAGCACCTGCGCTACCTCCGGCTTGCCGCACACCGCCTCCGGTGTCTCACGAGTGGCCGCAAGGCGTGCCAACCGGGCGGCGCCGAAGGCGGGGCCTTTGGCAGCACCGGCATAGAGCGTCACCGGGCGATCGAGCACTGTCGCGAGCAGGCGCATCCAGAACGGGCTGCGCGCGCCGCCACCGATGGCGGCCAGTGCCGCGACCTCGCTGCCGGCGACCGACAGGCAGTCCTGCGCCTCGGCCAGCGAGAACGCCACGCCCTCCATCACCGCCTGCGCGACCTCGATGCCGTCGGTGTCGGGCTCGAGCCCGAACAGAACGCCGCGCGCATGCGGGTCGTCGTGCGGTGTGCGCTCGCCGGCGAGATAGGGCAGGAACAGGACGCGCGAGGGCCCGCGCCAGCGCGCCTCGACCCGTGCCACCAGGGCCGGGATGTCCGGCTCGCCAAGGAGCGCCGCTGCCCAGCCCAGGCAGCTTGCCCCGTTGAGTAGGGCCGCGCACTGGTACCAGCGCGCCGGCAGGCCGTGGCAGTAGGCCTGGATCAGCCGCTCCGGGCAGGGCCGATAGCTTTCGGTGGTGACGAAATACTGCGCGGAGGTGCCGAGCGAGACGAAGGCGTCGCCGTCGGCGATGGCGCCGATGCCGATCGCACCCGCGGCCGCGTCCCCGGCTCCGGCCGCCACCGGAACGCCGGCCGGCAGGCCGAGCTCCGCCGCGATGTCCGCGCGCAAGGCACCCGCAGGCTCGCTGCCCTCGACCACGCGCGGCAATTGCGCCTCGCGCATCTCGGTCGCCGCCAGGATCTCCGGCGACCAGGCGCGCCGCGCCTCGTCCAGCCACAGCGTGCCGGCGGCGTCCACCGGGTCGGTGGCGTGCTCGCCGGTCAGGCTCAGCCGGACATAGTCCTTGGGCAGCAGGACCCTGGCGATCTGCGCGAACAGCGCCGGCTCGTGCGCGGCGAGCCAGAGCAGCTTGGGTGCCGTGTAGCCCGGGGTGGGCGGCACGCCGGCGATCCGGCCGATCCCCGGCACGCGCTCGGCGAGCAGCCGGCACTCGGCCTGGGCGCGGCCGTCATTCCACAGGATCGCCGGGCGCAGCGGGCGGTCATCCGCACCGAGCACCACCGCACCGTGCATCTGGCCCGACAGACCGACCGCCTGGACCGCCCCGTAGGCCCCGGGCTGGTCGCGGCGCAGCGCTGCCAGCACCGCCCAGCTCGCCGCCAGCCACGCGTCCGGATCCTGCTCGGACCAGAGCGGCTGCGGGCGGGAGGTCGTGAGCGGCGCCTCGGCCTCGGCGAGGAGACGCTGGTCGCCATCGACCAGCACCGCCTTGACCGCGGAGGTGCCGACGTCGAGGCCGAGGAAGCTCACCCAGGTGCTGCCGTCGCGTGCTGCGCAGCCACGAGCTGCGCGTCCATGAACGCCTTGGCGTGACGGGCGAGGTCGTAGCCGTCCGACCAGAGATTACGCCACACGCCCAGCATGTTGGACAGCACCGGGTCGACCACCGCCGAGGAGAAGCTCTCGAACGCGATCGGGCCCTGATAGTTGATCCGGGCGAGGCTGCGGAACACGGCGTCGAAGTCGACCGTGCCGGTGCCGAGATAGCCCCGATGGCTCTCGCCGATGTGGAAATAGCCGAGCCGGTCGCCGCAATCCTCGATCGCCTTGGCGACGAAGCCCTCCTCGATGTTCATGTGGTAGGTGTCGAGATGGGCATAGGCGTTCGAAGCGCCGATCCGATCGAGCAGCGCCACGCACTCGGCACCGGTGTTGATGATGTTGGTCTCGTACCGGTTGACCACCTCGATGCCGACCGTGATGTCCGAGGCCTTCGCCTTCTCGCAGATCCGGCGCATCACCTCGACGATGTTGGCCACACCCTTCTCGCTCTTGGGCTGCATGTATTTCTGCAGCGCCGAGTAGATCACGCCGCAGAAATGCGTCGCCCCCAGGTCGCGCACCACGGACAGGGCGGTATTCAGCAGGTCCTCGCCCCGCTTCACCGCCTCCGGGTCCTCGCTCGAGATGTCGGTCGCGGCCGACAGGCCGAGCGAGGCGGTGGCGCCCAGCTTGTGCTCCTCGAGCCGCGCGCGCGTGAAGTCGAGCGGGAAGCCGTAGGGATTGAGCAGCGGGATCTCGATATAGTCGTAGCCGAGCTCGGCGGTGCTCCGGATCGCCTTCGCGCACTCGGCCTCGCTCCAGCCGCCGACCCAGACCAGCGCGTGCACGCCCAGCTTGTTCATCCGCTTCTCCCTGATTGGCTGGGGCGCCGGGCGAGCCGCTCCGCCACCCATGGTGCGACCAGAAACTTGACCCCCATCACCGCGATCAGGGTCAGGCCCCAGACCGCGAGGGTGAGGTGCTGGCTGAGGCCGAGCAGGTTGCAGCCCGAGGAGATCACCTGCAGCACCACCAGCGCCAGCATCAGCCCGGAGATCCGCCCGAACCCGCCGAACGGGTCGACCCCGCCCATGACGGCGGCCAGGATCGTGACCAGCAGGTAGGACTGGGCGTAGCCGGCGCTGGCCGAGTTGAAGCGCGCCAGCATCAGGCAGGCGGCGACGAAGCAGAGGATGCTGGAGAGCGTGTAGATCCCGATCAGCACCCGCCGCGTGTCGACGCCCGAGTAGCGGGTCGCCTCCAGGTTCGAGCCCAGCATGTAGATCGAGATGCCGAAGCTGGTCCGGGTCAGAACCAGCCCGACCGCCACCGCCGCCAGGATCAGGACCAGGAACGGCACGGGCACGCCCCAGAGCACGCCGTTGCCGAGCCACTGGAACGATTCCGGCAGGCCCGAGACCACCGTGCCGCGGGTGAGCCAGATCGAGACGCCGTCGATCAGCGACTTGGTGCCGAGCGTGACCAGGATCGGGTGGACGCCCATGGTGGCGACCAGAAAGCCGGTGAGCAGCCCGATCGCCGTGCACAGCAGGAGCCCGGCCAGCAGGGCCGCCGCCACGACCAGCACCGTCTCCGGCGTGCCAGCACCCGTCGGCAGCCAGCTCGACATGATCCAGGCCATCAAGAGCGCGCATTGGTTGGTGGTCGCGATGATGGCGAGATTGAGCCCGCCGGAGATCAGCGGGATCACCATGGCCAGCGCCAGGAGGCCCAGCTCCGGCAGCTGGAACATCATCGACTGCACGGTGCCGAAGCTGGCGAACCGCCCCGGCAGCAGCAGCGCGAACAGCACCACGAGCGCCGCGAGCAGGCCGAACAGGCCCATGGCGTTGCCGGGGCCGGTGCCCCGCGTCAGGCGCGCGAGCAGGCCGGGTGAGGCGGTGGCCGCGGGCGCGCTCATGCGGCCGCCGCCCGCCGGTCGCGCCGGCGCACCCGCGACGCCAGGCCGGTGATCGAGGTGGAGACCAGGATCACCAGCCCGATGACGATCTGGAAGAAGTAGGGCGAGACGCCGAGCAGGTTCAGCCCGTTCTGCAGGATGGCGAGCAGCAGGATGCCGAGCAGCACGCCTCCGACGGTGCCGATCCCGCCGGACAGGCTGGCCCCGCCGAGCACGGCGGCCGCGAGCACGTTGAGCTCGTTGCCGTACATCGCGTTGGGGACCGCCTCGCCGACCCGGTGGGCCTGCAGCAGCCCGGCGACGCCGGCCATCAGGCCGAGATAGCCGTAGGCCAGGAAGTGCATCGCGGCGAGGTTCACGCCCAGCCGCCGCGCCGCCTCGGGATTGCCGCCCATCGCGGTGAGCTGCCGCCCGGCGGCGCTGCGGGTCATCAGGAGCCAGGTGAGCAGGACGGCGAGTGCCGCGATCAGGAAAGGCAGGGTGATGCGGATCAGGTCGCCGCTCGCGGTCTCCGTCTGCCACAGCACGACCCGCGAGGACCACCAGTCCGGCAGGGCATAGATCGACTTGCCGCCCGTGACCCACATCAGGAGCGCGAAGTAGACGCTCATGGTGGCGATGGTGATGATGATCGAGGTGACCCGCAGATAGTGGATCAGCGCCGCGTTGAGGCAGCCCAGCCCGAGCCCGACCAGGAGCCCGAGCAGGATGCAGGGCACCGCCGGCAGGCCCCAGGCCGTCGCCACATAGGCCGTGACGTACTGCGCCACCGAGGCGGTCGCCGCGAACGAGATGTCGATCCCGCCGGCGACCAGGACCACGAACACGCCGAGCGCCAGCACCGTCGTCACCGAATAGCTCTCGATCAGGTCGACGACGTTGGACAGCGTCAGGAAATAGGGCGACAGCACGGCCAGCAAGGCGCCCAGGATCAGGATCACCAGCAGCAGGAGCCCCTCGGTGTGCTGGATGAGCCGGCCCAGGCGCTCACGCATAGACCCGCTCCTCGAGCTCGTGCTCGCCGATGCGGCCGGGAACGACCTCGCCGACGATCCGGCCATCGCGCATGTGCAGCACGCGATCGCAGTTGTAGAACACCTCCGGGACCTCGTCCGAGATCATGAGGATGCCTACCCCGCCCTCGGCGAGGCTGCGCACCAGCTCGTAGATCCCGCGCTTGTTACCGATGTCGACGCCGACCGTCGGCGAATCGAGGATCAGGACCCTGGGGGCGGTCGCCAGCCACTTGCCCAGCACCACCCGCTGCTGGTTGCCGCCCGAGAGCTGCTGCACCGGGTTGTCGAGGCCCGGGATCTTGATGTGCAGCCGGCCGATCCATTCCCCGGCGAGTGCTCTGCGCTGGCGCGGCGCGATCCAGCCCAAGGCGTTGGCCAGATGGTCGAGGGAGGCGAGCATCAGATTGTCGCCGACCGACTGGCGCATGTTGAGACCGAGATTGAGCCGGTCCTCGGACACGTAGGCGATGCCCGCCTTGATCGCGTCCTGGTTGGTGGCGAGGGCGATCGGCCGCCCTTCCAGCAGGATCTCGCCCGCGTCCGGACGGGTCATGCCGAACAGCGACAAAGCGAGCTCGGTCCGGCCGGCGCCGAGCAGCCCCGTGAGGCCCAGCACCTCGCCGCGCCGCAGGGTGAAGGCGACGTCCGCGTACTCGCCGGCCCGGGTCAGGCCGCGCACCTCGAGCAGCGGCGCGTTGCCGGCGACGTCGCGCACCGTGAGCGCCTGGTCGATCACCATGCCGGTCATCAGCTCGCCGATCCGCCGCGCGTCCACCTCGCCGACGGCGTAGGTGCCGACCTTGCGGCCATCGCGCATGACCGTGACTCGCTCGGCGATCTCGACCACCTCGTCGAGCCGGTGGCTGACGAACACCACGGCCACGCCCTCGCTGCGCAGCCGGGCGACGAAGCCCAAGAGCGCCTTGACCTCGGCCCGGGTCAGCGACGCGGTCGGCTCGTCCATGAACAGGAGCTTCGCATCGGCGGCGAGGCCCCGGCAGATCGCCACCACCTGCCGCTCGGCGATCGAGAGCGAGCCGACCAGCGCATCGAGCGGGAGGCCGACACCCAGGCGCCGCAACAGCTCACGCGCAATCTCGCGCATCCGGCCATGGCGGACCGGACGGGCGAGACCCGCGAGATTGTGGTCGAAGGCGATGTTCTCGGCGACGGTCAGGTTCGGGAACAGCGACAAGTCCTGGTAGATCACCTGGATCCCCAGAGCCTTGGCCTCAGCCGGGCCGAGCTGCTCGCGCACCGTTCCGCCGATCTCGATCACGCTGCCGGGATCGGGTTGGTGCACACCGGCCACCAGCTTGATCAGCGTAGACTTGCCGCAGCCGTTCTCGCCGACGAGGCAATGAACCTCGCCGGGGCGGACGTCCCAGTCGACCCGATCCAGCGCCAGCACGCCGCCGAAGCGCTTGCTGACGCCGGTAAGGCGAAGGAACGGGGTGGCGGCGTCCGTCATGGGCTGATCCTGGCGGCGGTGGCCGGAGCCACCCCCGAACCCGAGCTCAGAGACCCATGCCGACCAGCTCGTCGATGGTCTCCTTGTTGATCGCCTGCAGCTTCTGCGCCTGGATGTTGCGGGTCGCGGCGTCGACCTTGACCGGGCCCAGGCCGGGGACGTCCATGCCGTCCTTGGGCGTCTCACCCTTGGCCAGCTGGTCGCCGACATAGACGATCACCTCGCCGGCGAGCATCGGGTTCCAGATGAAGCCCTCGCGGATGGCGCCCGACTTGATGTACTTGGCCCCCTGGCCGGGCGAGAACGGCCCGACCACCGCGACCGACTGTTCCTTGCCGCGCTCCTCGACGGCGCGTGCGGCCCCGATCGGACCCTGGCTGCCGAAGGCCAGGATGCCCTTGAGATCCGGGTTGGCGCGCATCTGGTCGAGTGCGGTCTTGTAGCTGTCGTCCATGCTCTCGGCGACGCCGAAGCGGTCGGCGACCAGCTCCATCTTCGGATACTTCTCCTTCTGCAGCGCGATCGCGGCATCGGCCCACTTATTGTGCAGCGGCACCGTCAGCGAGCCGACATAGACGATGTACTTGCCTTCACCGCCCATGGCCTTGGCGAGGGCCTCCATGTGCGCCTCGCCGAAGCCCTGGACGCTGGTCAGCTCGATGTTCCAGTCGTTGTTCTTCTGCTCCGGGCTCTCGTGCGTGATGACCTTGATCCCGGCTTCCTGGGCACGCTTGAAGACCGGCTCCAGGGCCACGGCGTCATTCGGCACCACCGCGATCACGTCGACCTTGCGGGCGATCAGGTCCTCGACCGCGCGCACCTGCTGCGCCGCGTCGGCCTGCGTCGGGCCGATCATCGACGCGTTCACGCCGAGCTCCTTGCCCTCCTTCTGGATGCCGACCTCCATGGCATTGAACCATGGGATGCCGCCGATCTTGACCACGGTCACGATCTCGGGCGGATCGGCGGCGAAGGCGCCGGTCGATAGGGCGAGGGCGAGCGGGGCGGCGGCGGCCAACCCCGTCAGTCGACGACGGGTGAAGCGCATGATGCGTGGTCTCCCTGTCATGGCGGCAGCGCCACGTCCTTGGGGCGCTTGGCCGATGCGGACGTCCGGGGCGGAACAACGGAGCCTCGCCAGGCGAGGGTGCAGGACAGCCGGACGTGGCATGGGTCGGGGGTCGGCGGCATCGGTGCTGCCCCGGTCAGCACGGCAAGGCGATCCCACGCCGCATGCGCCATCTCCGCCACCGGCTGGTGGATGGCGTTGAGTGGCGGCTGGTACACTTCCATCCAGTCATAGTCGTCGAAGCCGAGCAGCGAGAGCTCGTCCGGGATGGCGATGCCCAGGGCTGCCACCGCCTTGAGCGTGCCGAGCGTGAGCACATTGTTGAGCGCGAAGACCGCGGTCGGCCGTGGCGGTCGCGCCAGCCGCGCCGTCACGATTTCGGCGATGGCGTCCAGCTCGAGCCCGGCCTCGAGCACCTCGGCCGAGGCGTCCGGCAGCTCCGTGATCGCCGCCTCGACCCCGGCCAGGCGCTCGCGCACATTGCCGATCGACACCTTCGACGCCAGGACGAGCAGCCGCCGATGGCCCTCGGCCAGCAGGCGTGCGGCCCCTTCCTGGGCGGCCGCGACATTGTCGACGGCGATCGTGTCGACCTGCGCGCCATCGTCGACCGGGCGGTCGAGCACGACGAACGGTATGCCCTCGCGTTCCAGGAGCGCACGTCCGGGAAACGCTCCCTCGCAGGGCACGGCGATCACGCCGGCCGGCCGCCAGGCGATCAGCGCCTCGATCTGGCGCAGCTCCTCCGCGGGATCGCTTCCGCTGGTGGCGACCAGGAGGCGCCGACCCGCGGCCCGCGCCTCCCGCTCGAGGCGGTCGACCATCTCGGCGAAGAACGGGTTGCCGAGCTCGGGGACCACCGCGCCCACCACGGTCCGCTGTGCGCTGCGCAGTGCCGATGCAGCGACATCGCGCCGATAGCCCAGCTCGTCGATGATCCGGCGGACGCGCGCAGCCAGATCCGGATCGACGTGGCGTCGGCCGGTGAGGACGTTCGAGACGGTGGCCGGCGAGACGCCGGCCGAGCGTGCCACATCGTGGATCGTCGGGCGTCGCCCAACGCCACGCGCAACCCCCATGTCGGTCCGGCGCTCCGTCAACTCGCCCCCTTGCAGAAAATCGATTTTCTATCCCATAGGCTCGGAGGATCGCGCGATCAAGTCGGGTGCTGGCCTCCGACTCAGATCATGCCACCCCGAGCGGTAGGCCGCGAGACCTTCGATCCGCCACGGCTCCGTCGCCGGTGGCAGCGCATGGGGCCAGCTCGGCCGCTCGTTCCAGCGCGCGAGCAGCCAGGCGCCGCGCGTCGTGCCGCTCGGATCGTCGGTGGCGTGCACCGGCTGGTCCCCTCGCAGCGCGGCGAGCAGGCCGCAGAAGGCGGCGTTGCGGTGGAAGCTGCCCTCGATCACGACCGGCCCGCCCACGCCCAGCTTGTCCAGCATCACGTCGACCACGAGCGCCGCGTAGAGCGCCCCCAGCGCCGCCCGATGTCCGGGCTCGGGGCCGGGATCGCCGAGGATCGCCCCCTGCCGGCCGAGAAAGGGCCCGCTCGCCGGGACGAAGGCCGGCAGCGCCATGCATCCGCCCGCGATCACGGCCGCGACGTCCTCGGGCGTGGCCGCGGCGCGCGCCCCTGCAGCACCCGCGACCAGCTCCAGCTCGCGGCCGCCCATGAACCGCGCGCCGGGCACCGGGTCGCCGTGTGCGTCGACGTTGGCCAGCATGTCGGCCGCGGGATCGAGCCGGTCGAGCGCGGCGCCCGCGGCCATGGCGATCACCCAGGTGCCGGTCGAGAGCACGGTGAAGGGCGGCTCGCGCGCCACGATGTGCGGCAGCCACGAGGCGTTGCTGTCGTGGATGCCGGTGAGCACGAGGCAGTCGCGCGGCAGGCCGGTCGCGGCCGCGAGCTCGGGCGTGACCGGCCCCAGGGGCTCCCAGGCGCGCCGCCGGGGCGGGAACAGCCGCGTCCAGCCGCAGCGCTCGACCAGGCCCGACAGCCGCCGCTCGCCGGGGCGCCAGAGATGGGTGTGGGCACCCAGCGCCGTGACCTCGCCGGCCTTCACGCCGGACAGCCGCCAGGCCCAGTATTGCGGCAGCATCAGCAGGTCGCTCGCCCGGGCGAAGGCGTCGGGAAAGGTGCGCTGCTGCCAGAGGAGCTGGGCGCCGACATTGAGGCCGAGCGGCAGGACCGGGCTGGCGGTGAGCGCGAACGGGTCGAGCAGACCCGCAAGCTCTTCCGCCGCCGCGTCTGGGCCGTCATGCTCGTAGTCCAGCGCGGGCAGAGCGGGCCGGTCGCCTGCCATGAGCACGCCCGCGGCACCGTGCGCCACCGGCACGACGCAGCGGACCGGCGCCATCGCGGCTAGCTCCGCCAAGGCACCCTGCGCCCAGGCCCACACCCCGTCGAGATCGAGCTGCGGGTAGGGCGGCCCCTTCAGGCCGGCCGAAGGGCGGGAGCGCTGCGCCAGCACCGCCCCGGCCTCGTCGAGCAGGATCGCCTTGGCGTTGGTCTTGCCGATGTCGAGAACCGCGATCGCCATGGGCGGCGCGGGCGGGCCGGCTCAGAAGTCGAACTGGTCGATGTTCTCCTTGCTGTAGACGAAGGGTGGCCCGAGCAGGATCTCGCTGCCGTTGACCACCTTGAGCTTGCCCAGCTTGCCGGCCTCGACCTCGGTGGCGCCGGGCTTGAGCTTGCCGTCGGCCACGGCCCGCATGGCGTAGGTCGCGGCGTAGCCGAGATCGACCGGGTTCCACAGCACCACCGACTTCACGCAGTCGGCCTGGACGTAGGGCTTCATCGCGTTGGGCGTGGCGAGCCCGACCACCGCGATGTTGCCGCACTGCTTGGCCTGGGTCACCGCCTCGGCGGAGGCCGGCGTGGCGACGCTGGTCATGCCGAAGATGCCCTTCAGCTCGTCGCCATACTTGTTGATCAACGTGCTGGCCTGGTTGAAGGACAGGATGTTGTCCTCTTGCGCCTCGACCGTCTCCAGCCACTTCATGTTCGGGTGGCAGGCCTCCTGATAGGCCTGCATCTCGGCGATCCAGCGCGCCTGGTTGGGCGTGGTGAAGGTCGAGGTGACGATGGCGAACGCACCGTCCTCGCCGATCTCCTTGGCCATCTGGTCGATCAGCGCTTTGCCGATGCCGTTGAACTCGGCCTGGTTGACGAACCATTCGCGCGCGTCCGGCGTCGCGTTGGCGTCGTAGCCGACGACGTTGATGCCCTTCTCCAGCGCCTTCTTCAGCACCGGCGCGATCGCCACCGGGTCGTTGGCGGCAAACAGGATGCCGTCCACGCCGCGGGTGACATAGTTGTCGATGAACGTGATCTGCTCGTCGATGTTGGCCTTGGTCGGGCCGTCGGTGGTCACCGTGACGCTGCCCAGCTCCTTGGCCGCGTCCTGCATGCCCTTGCTGGTCGCGTTGAAGTAGCCGATGCCGATCAGCTTGGGCACGTCGACGACCGTGAGCGGCTTGCCCGCCCGGTCGGGCGCACTGGCCGGCTGGCCGCCGTCATAGGGCTTGGCCGCCACCTCCGCCGCCCCGCCCGCGCCGCAGGCGAGCGGGCTCACCGGCAGATCGTCCGCCCCGTCCCACCGGCTCTGCGCCATGGCACTCGAGGCCATGAGCATCGCACCCAGGCCCAACACCACCGTTCGCAGCATTCCTGACCTCCCTGGCGGCGTTGGTTCTTGTGGCCGCCGTGGGGGCTGTCATGGCGCAGCTGGCCGAGCGGTTCAAGCCGCGCGGCTCGGCGGCGCTCGAGGCGGCTGACGGCATTCGCGTTCTGGTGTATCAGGCAAGAATCAGAATAGTTCATAAAGCGACCGACATGGCCTCGGTCCAGGGGGAAGCGGCGATGGTGGGTGGATCGTTGCGCGTGCATCTCACGGCACTGCTGGGTTTGACCGCCGCCATGGCGCTCACGGTGGGCGCCCCGGCACGGGCCAACCCGCTCGGCTCGCCCGGCGGGCCGGTGGCCGTGCCGCAGGGCCCGAACTGGACCCCGGCGACGCGGCTGCAGTTCTACAGCCAGGACCAGGGCTCGCAGATCATGCCCCTGAGCTGGTTCGAGGCGCTCAAGCAGCCGAACGGCAAGCCCTTCATTGGCAGCAGCCTCAACCGCTACGGCTACCTGACCAACCCGGCGAGCCCCACCCCCGGCCTGCCGGTCGGCTTCACGGTCAACGGCAGCGGTGCCGACACCATGGTCGGCATGACCTGCGCCGCGTGCCACACGCGCCAGATCGCCTCCGGCGGCGTCAAGTACCGCATCGACGGCGGGCCCGCCCTGGTCGATTTCCAGAGCTTCCTCGAGGACCTCGACACCGCGGTCGGCACGGTGGCC